>JBBQTQ010000066.1:0-15602 GCA_038213135.1 Gaiellales bacterium | reverse complement strand
CCTCCATCAACTCGCGCGCGACGATCGCGACCGCCTCGCGGACGAAGTCGCCGTGCTCGCCGGCGAGCAAGTTGGCAACGACATCCGCAACAGTCATCCTTGCCTCCTCGGCCATCGTGGTGCTCCTCTCATCGATTCGTGGTTGAACCGACGAGTCTGGAGCCCGCGGTGGCCGAACTACCTTCGCTCGGCTGCCGTAGGCGCCGTTACACCACTTCTATCGACGTGACCTTGCCGCCCTCCGCCCTGATCTGGATCGTGAGGTTCGCCGTCGTCAGGTGCCGCGATCGGGATCAGGCCGTCCGTGCAGTTCGCGGTGACGGTCGTGTCAGTATTGATCGTCGCCACGCAGGGGTTGCCCTGCCCGGCGCAGGCGGCGCCGCTCCAACCGGTGAAGACGGGGCCGTGGCTCGGGTAGGCCCAAAGTGTGATCTTCTGCCCGGGCTCGAATTGCCGGGTTTGATCCGCGCGTTGAGGATGTCCTTCATGTCCGGCCGGCGCGGATCGACGACGATCGAGCGGTTGCCGAGCGCGCGCGGGCCGAACTCCATCCGGCCCTGGAACCAGGCGACGACGTCGCTCACCTTCAATGGCGGCAGAAGGCCCTACGTTGCTCAGACGGAGTGGCGTCCTACTCCGCCGGCAACACCGCCTTCCCACAACTCCCAACCGCCCGCTCGGCTATGCCGAGCGGACAGCGAACCCTTGCAAGTGAAGCCGGTCTCGAGGCCGCACGGCCGGCGAGCGCGCGATCCGTCCAGCCGTAGCAGTTCTGCTACGATGCTCGATCGTGGAGCGCATCCCTCAGCGTGATCTGCGCAACGACGTGTCGGCTGTTCTTCGCCGGGTAATGGCAGGGGAGCGGCTGCGGGTCACGGTCGCCGGTCGCGATGCCGCCGATCTGGTGCCGATCGAGGAGCCGCCGAGCTGGACGAGTGGTAGCCGGGCGCGCGAGCTGATTGCGGCTGCGCAGGCCGATCCCGCTCTGACCGCCGAGCTCGCCACGGCGTTCCCGGATACCACCGATCAGATCTGATCTGCGTGCGCGCGCTGCTCGACACCTCGGTGTTCATCGCCCGCGAGCAGAGACGGCCGCTCGGCGAACTTCCCGAACAGGTCGCGGTTAGCGTCGTCACCATTTCGGAGTTGCGCCACGGGGTGCTTGCCGCCGACGATCATGCGACGCGGGCGGTGCGACTCAGCACGCTCGAGGCAGCCAGGGGTCTCGGCGAACCGCTCGTGATCGACGAGGCGGTCGGCGACGAGCTCGCCCGACTGCGCGTCGGGCTCAAAGTGATCGGCCGCGCGATGAAGGTGATGGATGCCTGGATCGCGGCCACCGCGATCAGCCACAACGCTGCCGTCTGCACGCAGGATGGCGACTTCGATGCGCTACAGGAAACAGGCCTGCTCGAAATCGTCCGCGTATAACCTCGCCGCGCCCGCCAGCTTCAAGATCCTTCGAGGCGGCCGCGAGTGACGAGGTGGTTGCCGAGCACCAGCACGTCCATGCGCGTCTTCGCGAACGTGTCGAGCGCCTGCTCGGGAGTCATCACGATCGGCTCGTTCTCGTTGAACGAGGTGTTGAGGAGGATCGGCACGCCCGTCTGGCGCTCGAACTCCTTGATCAGCCGGTAGTAGCGCGGGCTCGAGCGCTCCTCGACCGTCTGGAGGCGGCCGGTATCGTCGACGTGGTTGACCGCCGGGATCAGCTCGCGCTTCTCGGCCCGCGTCTTGTAGACGAGGATCATGAACGGCGAGGTGTAGTCCTGCTCGTACCAGTCGCCGGCAGCCTCGGCCAAGATCGAGGGGGCGAACGGGCGGAACGGCTCGCGGTGCTTGATGCGCGCGTTGAGGATGTCCTTCATATCCGGCCGGCGCGGGTCGACGACGATCGAGCGATTGCCGAGCGCCCGCGGCCCGAACTCCATCCGGCCCTGGAACCACCCGACGACGTCGCCCGCGGCGATTCGTCCGGCGACCTCCGGGAAAAGGCGCTCGTCGTCGAGGCGCTCCCAGGGAAAGCCAGCCCCGGTGATCGCCGCCCGGTACTCCTCGTCGCCGTACTCGGGGCCGGTGGACGCGTGCTCCATCACAAACTCCCGCGGCCGCCCCAGGACCTGGTTCCAGATGTAGTAGGCGGCCCCGACCGCGATCCCGGAGTCGCCGGCCGCCGGCTGGATGTAGACGTGCTCGAACGGGGTCTCCGGGCGAATCCGTCCGTTGACGACAGCGTTCAGCGCGACGCCGCCGGCAAGGCAGAGGTTCGGGATCTTCGTCCGCTCCCAGAGCCCGCGAACGATGTGGAGGTACGCCTCTTCGAGCGCGCGCTGGAGGGCCGCGGCCACGTCCTCGTGCAGCGTCGTCAGCTCCGAGCCCGGCTCGCGGGCCGGGCCGAACGCCTCCTCCATCCGCTCAGAGAAGATCCGGCCGATCGAGGGCGAGCCGGAGTCCCAGGTCATGTCGACGCCCTCTCGGTGATGCGTGAAGTAGTCGAGCCCGAGCTCGAACAGCGAGCCGTTCGTGTGCACGAGCTCGCGCATCGCGTCGAGGTGCTTCTCCGGGTTGCCGTACGGCGCGAGCCCCATCACCTTCCCCTCGTCGCCGTACTTCGGAAAGCCGAGCCACTGCGTGACCGCCGTGTAGAAGATCCCTAGCGAGTGCGGGAAGAGCACGCGGTCGAGCACCTCGAAGCGGTTGCCGTGCCCCTCGGCGAGCAGCGTGCTCGCGAAGTCGCCGAAGCCGTCGACGGACATGATCGCCGCGTCCTCGAACGGCGAGACGAAGAACGCGCTCGCGGCGTGCGCCTGGTGGTGCTCCACGTTGTGGAACGCCGCACGCAGGGTGTCGGTGCCGAGGGCTTCGGCGAGATCGCCGCGGACATCCCGCACCTTCGCCGCGTTCTCGAGCCGGGCTTTCAGGTAGCCCAGGTTCGCCCCGCGCCGCAGCGTCCGCATCACCTTTGCTCCGAAGTTCGCGCGCGGGTCGCGGCCGATCGCGACGTGGTCGAGATCGCCCGCGCTCAGCCCCGCGTCCGCGAGACACCAGGCCGCCGCGAGCGCTGGGAAGCCGGCGCAGTGCTTGACGCGGTTGAACCGCTCCTCCTCGGCCGCGGCGACGAGCTCGCCGTCGATCACCAGAGCCGCCGCCGCGTCGCCGTGGAAGGCGTTTAGTCCCAGGATCGCGGGCACGGGCTGATCCTAGTCGGACGCCTATTCCGCACCGCTAGAGTGCACTGTGACCAACGGCTCGAGCTACGGCGCGGACTATTACGAGTGTCATCTCGGTCCCGTTCCGTGCCGCCGCGGCGAAGCCGTGTGGGAGCAATTCGTCGGCCATTTCGCCGAGCTGATCGTGGAACGACTCCGGCCGGCAAGCGTGCTCGATGCCGGCTGTGGAATCGGCCTGCTGGTCGAGGCTCTTCGTGACCGCGGCGTCGAAGCCTGGGGCCTCGACGTTTCCGAGTATGCGATTTCCCAGGTGCCGGAGGCGCTGCGGCCCTACTGCACGGTGGCCTCGATCAGCGAGCCGCTCGAGCGCGATTACGAGCTGATCGCCTGCATCGAGGTGCTGGAGCATCTATCAGAGGGCGAGGCGCTGCGCGCGATCGCCAATCTTTCCGCGCATACGAACAGCATCGTCTTCTCGTCGACGCCCGATGATTTCAGAGAACCGACGCACGTCAATGTCCAACCCCCGGACTACTGGGTCGGCGCCTTCGCCAAGCACGGGTTCTTCAGAGACGTCGATCTCGACCTCTCGACGGTGGCACCGCACGCGATGCATCTACGCCGCGCCGGGCAGGCCATCGAGCTTGTCGCGAGCGACTACGAACGCGCGTACTCCCGACTCGTCCGGGAGCTCGCCGAACTACGGGCGAGTCAATCTCGCGTCTCTTGGCGACGCCTCGTGAGCAGCTTGCGCAGGCGCGTCGGTCTTTGAGAGAACGACGATGAACTCGTGACCGATGCGCTCGAATGCCTCGATCTCGAACGATACGTCCAGCTGTCGGCGACAGTCGGTAATGAGCTCGAGGAAATCGCCCGCAGTCCAGACGTGGTAGTGAATGCTCAGAGCGTCGCGAACTATCCTCGCGCGCGCCTCGGCCGATCCCTCGTGCATCACAGCGACCCATTCGTCGATGTGGGCCTCGTACGACCACTCCGGGCCGTCGGTGTAATCACGTACGAAATGCTCGAGTGGCGTCACCGGGCGGTCGTGATCGAAGGTGAAGCGCTTGTCGGGGACTGCGTAGAAGAGGACGCCGGCCGGGCGCACCACTCGTAGGTGATTCCGGATCGTCTGAATGACGTTTTGCGTGTGCTCGAGGAAGTGGTTTGCGATCACGAAGTCCACCGACCCGTCGGCGATCGTCGAGAGCGTCTCACCGTCGTCGAGGATGTCTGGTCCGATGATCTTGATCTCGGCGAGCTCTGGGTACTGTGATCGAAGCTCGTCGATTGTCCAGCGGTCGATGTAGCTGACCCGATCGGCCTTGGGCACTGGGAGCGGGGCGTTCAAGCCACCGATCTCGAGCCCTTGCCCGCGTATGAACTGGCGAGACAGGCGTGCCCTGACCTCGGGGTATCCCTCAGGGGGTGCGACGAGTCCGATGCGGCGTACGAGTACCCGGAGCACGCGATTGCGCGCCCGCGGTCCTATGCTGGCAATGCGCAGAGGCAGTGGGCCGTGGCTGCCGCAGGTCCGCCCGCTCGCCATCGAGGAGAGAGAATAGTCAGGCGCCCGCGAGGATAGGCCGTTCGGCTCGCCGATATGCTCACCGGCGCCGATGGCCCGCCGCCTCCTCCTGGTCTCGAGCGACCACGTCGGGCGGGAGATGGCGGGGCCGGGGATCCGCTACTACGAGTTCGCGCGGGAGCTGGCGAAGCGCTTTGAGGTGACGCTCGTCGTGCCGTTCGCGACCGACGCCGAGCTCGACGGGATCGAGGTCGTGCAAGCGAGCCCGAACGACGGCAGGCGGTTGCGGAAGCTCGCCCGCGGCTTCGACGTCGTGATCTCGATGCGGCTTCCGGTCGCGACGATGATCTCCCTCGCCCGGACTGGAACTCGAACGATCTACGACCTCTACGACCCGGTGACGCTCGAGCTGCTCGCCTACGACGCGCACAGCGATCAGGCGATTCCCCAGCACCTCTTCTCCCATTACACGAGCCTCGTCGAGCAGGTGGCGCTCGTCACGGGCGACGCTTTCATCTGCGCGAGCGAAAAGCAGCGCGACCTCTGGCTCGGCTCGCTCGCCACGCTCCGCAGGCTCGATCAGGAGCGCTACCGACGGGATCCAGCGATGCGCGATCTCATCGACGTCGTTCCTTTTGGCATTCCCGCCGAGCCGCCGCAGTCGCAGGGGCCGGTGCTCAAGGGCGTCGTGCCGGGCATTCGGGAGAGCGACAAGGTGCTGCTCTGGGGCGGGGGGATCTGGAACTGGTTCGACCCGCTGACGGTGATCCGCGCGGTGGCCGAGCTGGCCGAGCGACGCGACGACATCCGGCTCTTCTTTCTCGGCCTCAGGCATCCGAACCCGGGCACCGGCGAGATGGCGATGACCGATCGCGCGGTCCGGCTGGCTGAGGAGCTGGGGCTGCTCGACCGCCAGGTCTTCTTCAACTCAGGCTGGGTCCCCTACGCCGAACGCGCGAGCTACCTGCTCGAGGCCGACCTCGGTGTCTCGGCTCATTTCGACGACGTCGAGACCCGCTTCGCCTTCCGCACGAGGCTCGTCGACTGCCTCTGGGCGAGGCTACCGATGGTCGTGACTCGCGGTGACGCGCTCAGCGAGCTGGTCGCGGCGAGGGAGCTCGGCCGCGTCGTCGACTTCGGCGACGTCTCGGGCTGGGTGGCGGCGATCGAGGCGTTGCTCGACGACAACGAGGCCTATCGGCGGGTGCGCAGGAACATCGAGGCGGCGCGCACCGAGTTCGTCTGGCCGCGCGTGGTAGAGCCACTGGCGCGCTTGGCCGCCATTCCCGGGAGCCCGGCTCCACGCTCGCTGTGGCTCAGGCTGACGCTGATCGAGTACCTCTTCGTCCGCCTGCGGTTGACCCTCAGCGTACGCGGGCCGTTCGGCGCCGCGGCGCATCTGCTCAGGCGTCTCTGGCCAACCGGGGTTCGGCGCTAGCAGCCAGCGCCCGCTCCGCGTACTCGGCGACGACGTTCTCGGCAGGCCCGAGCGCCTGCACCCGGCCGTTCTCGAGCAGCAGCGCCCGGTCGCAGAACTGCGTCACAGCGTCGAGATCGTGGCTCACGAAGACGAGCGTCTGCACCTGCCCGCTCTGCGGTGAAAGCGAGTCCGCGCTGCATTGCGTCCTGGTATGCTAATTGCATGGCGCAGGTCGTTACGCGGCTGGACGATCGGCTGATGGCAGAGGTGGACGCCTTGGTTGCCGAGGGAGTGGTGGCGAGCCGCTCCGAGGCGGTGCGGCTGGGTTTGAAGCGGCTGGTCGACCGGCACCGGCGTCGAGCAGTCGGTGTGACGATCGTGGAGGCCTACCGCCGCCAGCCGCAGACCGATGGCGAGCTCGCTGGGCTGGACGAGGCCACGCGGGCCTTGGTCAACGAAGAGCCGTGGTGAGCGTCCCGCGCCAGGGGGAGATCTGGTGGGCGGAGACGGAGGAAAAGCGGCGGCCGGTTCTCGTGGTCACTCGCTCGGAAGTCGTGCCGGTGCTGACCGGGATCGTTGTCGCCCCGCTCACTCGCACGATCCGTGAGATCCCGACCGAGATCCGCCTCGGCGAGGTCGAGGGTTTGCCGGTCGAGTGCGCGGCCTCGTTCGACAACCTGCAGCGGATCCGCCGGTCGGCGCTCGCTGAGCGGGTTGGTGATCTTGGCTCGCGGCGTCAACAGATTTGCGTTGCGTTGGGAGCCCTCGCCGACTGCTGACGAGCTCTGCGGAGAATGCGGCTAGCTCGCCAGCGCCCGCTCCGCGTACTCGGCGACGACGTCCTCGGCAGGCCCGAGCGCCTGCACCCTGCCGTTCTCGAGCAGCAGCGCCCGGTCGCAGAACTGCGTCACCGCGTCGAGGTCGTGACTCACGAAGACGAGCGTCTTGCCCTCCTCGCGCATCCGCTCAAAGGTCGCGAAGCACTTCTCCTGGAAGCTCTGGTCGCCGACCGCGAGCACCTCGTCGAGCAGCAGGATGTCGAACGGAACCTGGATCGCGATCGAGTAGGCGAGCCTGACCTGCATCCCGGAGGAGTAGTTCTTCAGCTTTTGGTCGACAAAACGCTCGAGCTCGGCGAACTCGATGATCTCGGGGAACTTCTCCCGCAGCTCCCGGCCGCTCAGGCCGAGCAGTGTCCCGTTCAGCCTAATGTTGTCCCGCGCGTTCAGCTCGAAGTTGAAGCCGACCCCGAGCTCGATGAACGGCGACAGCCTGCCGTTCGCGCGCACGTCGCCGCGCGTCGGCCGGTAGATGCCGGCCATGATCTTCAGCAGCGTGCTCTTGCCGCTTCCGTTCGGCCCGATCACGCCCAGGAACTCTCCCTGCCGAACGGAGAAGGTGACGGCGGCGAGCGCGACGTTGCGCTCGTAGGTCATCCGCTTCAGCGGGTGCAGGAAGTACTCCTTGAAGGTCGTGCGCTGATCGTGTGGGAGCTTGAACTCCTTCCAGAGCTCCTGCACCTCGAGCGCATGGCGGCTGCCGTTCGTCACGGTTAGATCATCTCGGCCAGATCGGGCTCGTCCCTGCGGAACAGCAGTAGGCCGCCGACGAGCAGTGCGAGCGCGATGCCGAGCGGATAGAGGCGGCCCACTGTGCCGAGGACGTCCGGCGCGGTCACGATCGCCCCCGGTGAGTCGCGGTAGAGGAGGATTCGCCTGATGTCCTCGGTTAGCTGCGCGACGGGGTTCAGCAGCTCGATCCGCTGCGCCCAAAGCGGCAGAATCGACAGCGGGTAGATGATCGGCGACGCATAGAAGAGGAGCTGCGTCGTCAGCTCCCAGATCGGCGCCATGTCGCGAAAGCGGACGTAGAGGATCGCGAGGATCAAGCCGACTCCGAGAGCGACGAAGTACAGCTCCAGTAGCAGGACGAGCAGCAGCACCCAGTCGCCGTGCGGCACGATCGCCTTCAAGGCGATCACGACACAGATCGCGACGAGGTTGATCAGCAGCGTCAGCGTCGCCGTCATCGTCGTCGAGACCGGAATCACGATCCGCGGGAAGCGGAGCTTGCGCAGGAGCGACCCCTCGACGATCAGCGAGACCATCGTCGATGTTGTCGCGTCGACGAAGAACGTCCAGAGCACGATCCCGACGAGGAGGTAGATCGGGTAGTCGATGAAGCCGACCTGGATCTTCACTACGTGGCCGAAGACGAAGTACAGGATCGCGAACATCGCGAGCGGCTTGGCGAGCGTCCAGAGATAGCCGAGCGCCGACTCGCCGTACTTCAACTTGAACTCGGTCGCCGAGAAGACCCTGACGAAGCGAGCGAGCTGAACGTAGCGATCGCTGCGGCTCGGCGGCTTGAGAATTGGCGCGACTTCGCTCATGGCTGCGAGGCTAGCGAAAGGGAAGGTTCGGCCTATCCCGACTGTTTGCGGCAGGCAGCCCGGGGCTGCTCGGAGCCACGCATGTCGTAGAGGCGGGTGCCCTGGCTGCTGGCGCGCCAGCGACCGCTACACCGACCCAGGCATGACCCGGGTTGAGCGCGTCGATCCGCAACAGGGTCAACCGTGGACAACGGCTTGTCGACGAGCGCATCCGAGACCGCAGTAGCTCGCCAAGCTACCTTTACTGATATAGTAAAGGTATGCCGCGGATCTCCACGAAGAACCAGATCACCGTTCCAGTAGCCGCCCTCGAGGAAGCCGGGCTGCACGCCGGCGACCAGGTGGTCATCGAGGCGTTCGACGATGGCGAACTGCGCATCCGCCGTGGCGCGGTCACGTTCGACCGCGCGTTCGGCGCGCTCACCGGCACCTATCCGCACGGCTACCTCGAACAGCTCGACGCCGAAGACAAGCGGCGGTGAAGCTCGTCCTCGACGCCGACGTGCTGATCGGCGCACTCGACGCTTCCGACCCTCACCACTCCCGGGCTCGCGCGCTCTTCACAGGCTGGCAGGAACAGGACGCGACCCGTCTGATCAGCGTCATCAACCTCTCTGAAGTGCTCATCGCTCCCGCCGCCGACAAGCAGGGGCTGAGACGAGCACGCGAGGCGATCGCCGTCCTCGGCGTCGCGATCCACCAGCCAGGCGAGGCGATCGGCGTCGAGGCCGCACGACTTCGAAGCTCCCACCCGATCAGCCTCCCAGACGCCTACTGCCTCGCCACCGCCCGGCACGCCGGCGCCTCAGTAGCATCCTTCGACGAAAAGATCATCCGCGCCGCCAAGGCCGAACAGATCGCGCTCACCGCAACCCCAGGCTGCTGAGACGCCGGCCCGTCACGTTCAGTTAGGGGGAAGTAGCTAACTGACGCCCTGGCTCAAGCTCTCAGAGACCCCGAAGAACTCGCCGCGCTGGACGGAGAAGGTGACCCCGGCGAGCGCAACGTTGCGCTCGTAGCTCACCCGTTTCAGCAGGTGCAGGAAGTACTCCTTGAAGGTCGTGCGCTGGTCGTGTGGGAGCTTGGACTCCTCGATCGCGAGCGGATAGAGGCGGCCCACTGTGCCGAGGACGTCCGGCGCCGTCACGATCGCCCCCGGTGAGTCGCGATACAGGATGATTCGCCTGATGTCCTCGGTTAGCTGCAGGACGAGCAGCAGCACCCAGTCTCCGTGGGGCACGATCGCCTTCAAGGCGATCACGACACAGATCGCGACGAGGTTGATCAGCAGCGTCAGCGTCGCCGTCATCGTCGTCGAGACCGGAATCACGATTCGCGGGAAGCGGAGCTTGCGCAGGAGTGATCCCTCGACGATCAGCGAGACTATCGTCGAGGTCGTCGCGTCGACGAAGAACGTCCAGAGCACGATCCCGACCAGGAGGTAGATCGGGTAGTCGATGAAGCCGACCTGGATCTTCACGACGTGCCCGAAGACGAAGTAGAGGATCGCGAACATCGCCAGCGGCTTGGCGAGCGTCCACAGGTAGCCGAGCGCCGACTCGCCGTACTTCAACTTGAACTCGGTCGCCGAGAAGACCCGGACGAAGCGAGCGAGCTGAACGTAGCGATCGCTGCGGCTCGGCGGCTTGAGAATTGGCGCGACTTCGCTCACTGCTTCGAGGCTAGCGAAAGGAGAGGTTCAGCCTGACTGGTCGCGCGGGCACCCCGACGCCGTTCGGGGCCGTGAACTCGCCGACCCCGGCTCGCTATTTCTTCGGCGGCTCGAGCAGCGTGTCTTCTCCGAACGGATTGAAGAACTGGTCAGGGACGTCTGCGAGGGCGAAGGGTGGAGACGAAGCGGTTTGTCCGACTAGCCTCGCCCGTACGTAGCCCGAGTAAGGAACCTGGTAGATGCTTTGGAAGATCCCGTAAGCGTCGGCCTGAAGCGTGCCGAGTCGCCGCCACGGACCACTCGTTCGCCGCTCGACGATGACGCTGCCCTGGATGCCTGCCGGCGTCCGACCCCACACGTAGACGCCGGAGCCGGCGGCCCTTAGGCCAACGACGGGAAAGCGGAACGCGGCGAGGAGCGGTTTCGGGCGATCGGCCGCAAGCGTCGAACCTTGGTAATACAGGCCGCTCTGCAGGAATGACGAGCTCAGCGGATCGTCGCGGAGCATGAGCCAAGTCACGAGGCTGACACCGTTGGTCCACATTCGATAGAGCCCTTCGGCGACCCATCGCCGCGCCAGCATGGCCGGAACCCCTTTTGGATCCGGTGGGTTCGTATCCCAGCTGAACTCCGTGACCCAAAGGCCTACGGGCCCCCGAGAACGTACGTGGCCGGCGCGCACGGCTGCCGCCAGCGTCTGCTGGACCTTCGGCAAGTCGCCCAAGGACACGTCGTTTGGTAGCACTGCGTGATGCGTCGGTCCGCCGGAGGTGTACGGATGGGCGGCCCAGATGTCGAACTTGACCGGATCAGCGCACGTGGGCTTGAGCGACGCGGAGAGACAGAGAAGTGAGCGCATGAAGCTCAAAGGACCCCAGTCCTTGTCCTGATCTACCACCTCCTGCGTGATGTCGCGGAAAGGCGCGAGCCCCGCCGCAATGATGACGTTGTCGCTGTGAACAGCGTGTACCGCGTCGGCGAACGAGTTCAGCAGCTTCCGGTACCACGCAGGGGAGACAGGCTGTCCATTGACGAGTTGCGGAATCAAGTACAGGCTGATGTTCGGCTCGTTCCACGCCTGCCAGAAGCGGACCCGCGGCAGGCCCTGGAACGTGCCGCTGTAGCGGGTGGCGACCGCGGTCGCGAATTGGCCGAAGGCCTTTGGGTCGGGAAGCCGGGAGTTCAGGAAGTCGGCGGCGGGCGGGCTCTGCTGTGCCCATAGCGGTGCTGCCATCAGCGTCACCAGCGGCTCGAGCCCGTGCGCGACAGCCTGCTGGATCTGCTGGTCGAACGTTCCCCAGTTGTAATTTGGATCCGCGGGATCGCTTGGGTTCCAACTGGCCGGTTTACTGGCGGGCGCCACTTGTGCCCAATAGAGGGTGAAGCGCACGACCGTAGCGCCTGCGTCGGCGACGCGAGAGTAGGCGACGGGTGACGTGGCCACGTCCGCTCGGTCGAGATACACGGCCGTTACGAGTGGATGGCTCGAGAGTATCTTGACTCCCGGCGTTTGCGCCGAGGCCGGCGGGACACCGCCCACGGCGCCTAACGCAGTCACGGCCACGGCGGCGATGGCCGCGACGAGAGCTCGACCCCGTCTCATCGGCCCCAGCGTAGCCAAGGAACGGGTATCGATGACCGGGTAGGCTGCCCGCATGCTCGAGCAAACGGCCGCTCAGCAGGGCGTTCCCTTCCTCGACCTGGATGGTGTTCACGCCGAGCTGAAGACGGAGGTACTCGACGCGCTGGCCGAGCTGATCGACCGGAATGAGTTCGGCAACGGGCCGACGGTGACGCGTTTTGAGGAGGCATTTGCCGACTTCTGTGATTCCGCCGAGTGCGTCGGCGTGTCGAGTGGGCTGGATGCCCTTCGCTTCGCTCTTCTCGCTGCCGGGCTCCGCCCGCACGACGAGGTGATCGTCCCGGCGCACACGTTTGTGGCGACATTCGAGGCCGTGTCACAGGCCGGCGGAGTTCCTGTCCCTGTCGACGTTTCGCTCGCCGACTACAACCTCGATCCTGACGCCGTCGAGGCGGCGGTAAGTCCCCGCACGCGGTTCCTGCTACCCGTCCATCTCTACGGTCAGCTCGCCGACCTGCGCCGATTGACGGCGATCGCCAAGCGGCACGGCCTGCTTGTCATCGAGGACGCGTGCCAGGCCCATGGTGCATCCCGCGACGGCTTCGTCCCCGGGCGAGGAACTGCAGCGGCCGGCTTCAGCTTCTATCCCTCCAAGAATCTCGGCGCAATGGGTGATGCCGGCGCGCTCGTGAGCGACGATTCCGAGCTCGTGCGCCGCGCGCGCATGTTGCGTGAGCACGGTCAGAGCGTGAAGTACCACCATGACCTGATCGGCTGGACCGGCCGCCTCGATGCTTTCCAGGCCGCGGTACTCCTCTGTAAGCTGCCCCATCTCGCTCGCTGGAACCAGGCGCGCCGTGCGGTTGCGCAGGCGTACGCGGAGCTGCTCGCGAACGTCGGCGACCTCGAGTTGCCTCCGGTTGCGTCTGGCAGTCAACCGGTCTGGCACCTCTTCGTCGTGCGGACGAGCGACGCGGATGCGCTCGCGATGCATCTGCGCGAGCGCGGGATCCACACCGGTCGCCACTACCCCGAGCCCCCGCACCTGTCCGCCGCGTGCGCGCATCTGGGTTATGGGAAGGGGACGTTTCCCATTACCGAGGCGCTCGCGCGCGAATTGGTTTCGCTGCCGATCTTCCCCGGGATGACTGAGGCCCAGGTCGAGGCGGTGGCGGCCGCCGTCGCGGACTACTTCGCCAATGGCTAGCGGCCCGGCGAACGAGGCTCCGTACCGCCTGATCAGCGACGTCCAGTTTGGTGAGGGAGTGGTCGTGCACTCGTTCACGAACCTTTACGGCTGTCGGATCGGGGATGAGACTCGCATTGGTACCTTCGTCGAGATCCAGCGGGGAGCGGTGATCGGTGCTCGCTGCAAGATCCAGAGCCACACGTTCGTCTGCGACGGCGTCGAGATCGGCGATGAGGTCTTCATCGGCCACGGGGTGATGTTCATCAACGACCGCCGCCCCCGGGCGACGACCGAGGACGGCAGGCTCGAGGCTCAACGAGACTGGACCCTCGAGCGCACAGTCGTTGAAGAGCGGGCGTCGATCGGCTCGGGTGCGACGATTCTATGCGGCGTGCGGATCGGCGCGGGCGCGATTGTCGGCGCCGGCGCGGTGGTGACAAAAGACGTCTCGGCGGGGGACGCTGTTGCGGGTGTGCCCGCACGCTCGCTTGAGCGACGCAGCTAGCGCTAGCGCAACACGTGCTCGTAGACCGCGCGGTGCTGGGCGGTCACCTGGTCCCAGTCGTATTCGACCTCGGCGCGCGCGCGGGCGCGCTGCCGAAGGTCGTCAGCGAGCGACGGATCTTCGATTACCTGCTGGAGCGTCCGCGCGAGATCTTCCGGGTCGTTGCGCGCGTAAGGCAGCGCGCAGTCGCCGACTGCTGAGAGTGCCTCTGGCAGGGAGTTGATGACGATGCAGCTCCCGTAGCCCATTGCTTGCAGCAGAGCCGGCGAGGTGCCGTCGGCGCGAAGCGGATGCGCGTACGCGTACGCGTGCGCGAGCAGTTCGCGATAGCGCTCGTCGTAGACGTATCCGAGCATCCGCACGCGCAGATCTCGGGCAGCCGCTTCCTGAAGATTACGCCGGTAATCGGCCGCAAAGGGCGAGTCGCCGACGACGACGAGCGGCATGTCACCGGGAACACGCCGGTAGGCGTCGAGCAGGACGTCGGGCCCCTTGTCGGGAACGAGCGCTCCGACGAAGAGGAGGTACCCGCGCGGTTGGAGCCCGAGCGATCGGACGTATTCCGTCGTCCTCGGCGGGTCGCGGTCGGCACCGTAGGGGATGTAAGTGGCGTCGTGGTAGCCGAATTCGCGCGCGAAGTACTCGATCGAGGGTCGATTATCGATAATCAGGTGGTCGGCCCATCGGACTGCCATCCGCGCAGACAACTTGAGCACGCGTTTGGCGAGCGGCCCCCATTTTGGGCGCTCCCAGTCCGGGCCGTCGATCGTGATCACCGTCTTCTTCTTCGAGAGGAAGAAGAGTGGCAGGCAGAGTGCGTTGCCCATGCCGTGAAAGTGCAAGATGTCGGCGCGGTTACGAACGAGCAGGTCGAGGCTCGCGAGCAACGAGTGACTGATCGTGTCGAGGTGGAATGTCGGGACGCTCGGGAGCACGACTCGCTTCATCCCGAGGTACTCCGGTTCTTCGGTTGGGCTCTTGTGACGGCGACAGTAGACAATGAACTCAACGCCCTCGGCGGCGAGTCGCCTGCCGATCTCCTGGACGGCAGTCTCGGAACCACCGAAGTTCGCCGGGACGCCGCGGATCCCGCTCTGCGCGACGCGCAGGCGTTGCGTGGTCAACGGCGGACTCCCGTCTTGCGCCGCGCTGCGGCGAGACCCATACGCTCGTAGACGCCCAGGACGCGCAACGCAATTTCCTCGGCCCTGAGGTGACGCGCGATCTCCCGCCCGTTCGATCTCGCGCCGAACCTCATCACCTCGCAGACAGCCTCGCCGAGGGCCGCCTTGTCGGGCGGGCAGACGAACGAGGGAATGACTCCCTCGAGCAATTCCTCGACGTCGCCGGCAGGCGTGGCGACGACTGGTAGGTCGCACATCAGCGCTTCCTTGACGACGTTCGGCGACCCCTCGATCGAAGACGTCAGAAGGAGGAGGTCCGCTGCGTTCATCAAGTCGGGCATCCCGTCGGGAGGAACGGCGCCTGCCACGTGCAGACGGATCGGCTCCCCCAGTCGCTGCTCGGCGTCCCGCACCGACGCCTCCGCAAGCGGCCGCCGCTTGCGTGGTGAGTTCGGCCGCGTCCCGGCGAAGAGGACGACGTGCTCGTCGACGGGCCAGCCGAGGCGCCTCCGCGCCTCGGCTTGGTTGAGCGGGCGGAAGAGAGACGAGTCGACGCCGTTCGGGATGACGCTGTTGCGACCACGTGTCGAGCGCGGAAGCCGGTCGTGCATCTCGCGCGACTTCGTGATCGTCCGCGAAAAGAGACGGGAGGTCGCACGGATCGCCCACGACCGGATGCGCTGCCCCAGCGGGATCTCGCCGTCCTCGCGCGGGTCGCCGAGCACGTCGTCGCCGCAGTAGGAGACGAGCATCGGTGTTCCGACGTGGAACCGCGCCGCGAGCGCCGTCTCGCCGGCGTGAACGTGCACGAGCCGGTACCGGCCGCGCCAGGCGACGCTCGAGAGCAGGAACCGCAGCGCGGCGAGCGGGTACGCGAGCGCGGACGCGTAGCCGCGGACGTAGAGCACGTCGCAGCGGACGCCGGCGGTGCGCAGCGAGTCAACTTGGCGCTTGACGAAGATCCCGTAGACCGGGCGCTCCTCATTCGGCCACATGTTCGTGACGACGAGGACTTCGGCC
>JBBQTQ010000065.1:0-15967 GCA_038213135.1 Gaiellales bacterium | reverse complement strand
ACGGCGAGGCCGAAGGGATGCCATCCGAGCGCGCCGAGCAGGCGCGCCACGACCCCTCGACGCCAGAGGGAAAGGCGTTCCAGGAGCAGGCGAAAGCAGTGGACGAAAACCGGGCGCGCGGGGGCTCGCCATCCGACCCCGACGTCCAGAAAGCGTTCGAGAATTCACTCATCGAGTGGCTCTCGGGCCTGGAGGGCCGCGCCAGACGGGCCGAGACTGACGACACCGACCCGCTCGGTACCATCCGCGAAATCATCCAGTGGCACAGGATGCTCCACTACGCGAAGGACCACCTCGGCGGTGGAGGGTTGTTCGACCACGACTTCGGAAGCGGGTTCACGAGCCCTGCGCACGGCGAGATCATCAGGGACGGGGCCAACAGGACCGAGAACTCGGTCTACCGGATCCTGAAATTTGCCAAGCGGCGGGCGCGCGAGCGCTGCAGGAGCGACCACGACCCCGCTCAGGCTCGCCGCTACTACTGGCTTTCGCGCAACGAGTCGCTTCTGCTCGGGGAAGACTCCCAGACTGCGATCGAGGACTCGATCGGGATGGCGAAGGCGTGCTGGAGGTTCGAGCTCGATGTCGACATCTCGTTCGCGCACGTGTGGGTGGGGAGTAACGAGGCAAGTGATTTCACAGCGGAGTACAAGGGGAACGTGCACGCGAAGGGCAGCGTCAAGGTCACCTGGGGTGGTCCCTTGGACGACCACTTCACGGGGCATGCGCACCTCTCGTACGCGGGCGTCACGTACGACGCCGCGCCATGCTCACTGGACTTCACGGGCGGGAACGCGGGCACGTTCACGGTCAACGACCTCGTCTTCGACTACCACGTCGATCCCGTGACGGCACGAGAGACCGGGCCGACGACCCTCGAGTCGATGAGCTATGGACGCACCGGCGGGGTCGAGAACCTCGTCGAGCAGTGCCCGGGCTACGACGCGGGCCCGGCCGCCCTCAACGCGCTCGACATCGGCTGGATCGAGGCCCACCCGAGCGACGCCAACACGATGACGGGCTGGACCCGGTTCGGCGGCCCCGTCATCGCGCGCAAGACGTTCGCGCGAAGCGTCACGCCGGCGGCGCCGAACGACAAGTACGTCTTCACGGAGAACACGAAGCTCGACCTTCGCCACACACCGAAGTAGGAGCGCGTGGACTCGAGGTAGGAGGGGTCGCTAACGACCGGTAGGGTCGTGGGCGATGCCCACGAGGCGAGACGAACTCACGCGCCAGGCCGCCCGCCTCTTCGCCGAGAAGGGCTACCACGGCACCTCGATCGGCGATCTGGCCGAGGCGATGGGCGTCCAGAAGGGCTCGCTCTACTCGCACATCGCCTCCAAGCAAGAGCTGCTCTGGGAGATCGCCCGCGAAGGTGCGGCGGCGTTTCATGCCGCCCTCGACGCGATCCCCGAGCAGGGGCCGGCCGTCGAGCGGATCCGGCTCGCGCTGCGCGCGCACCTGGGTGTTGTCGCCGACCAGCTCGACGTCGCCACGGTCTTCGTCCGCGAGTGGCGTTACCTCGAGGACGCCCACCGCGAGGAGTTCCTCGCCGAGCGGCGCCGCTACGAGCAGCGGATCCGCGACCTGTTCCGCGAGGGTCGCGAGCTCTCCGAGTTCCGAGCGGATCTGGACGAGGGCGCCGCCGCGCTGCTCTTCCTCTCGGCCGCGAACTGGGCCTACACCTGGCTCGCGGCCGGTCGCGACACGGACGCGCTCGCGGATCGCTTCCACGCGGTTTTGCTGGACGGGATTCGCGGGTATTCGACTCCGCGCTGAAACCGCTGCAAGTTTCTCCCCCTTGCGCGGTCTTCAGTGGGTGACAAGCGAATTCCCGGACAGAGGAGTGGAGAGATGCCGAAGTGGTCCCCCCGACTGCTCGTCGCCTTCGCGGCGGCGCTGATGGCGATCGTCGTGCTGCCGGCCGCAGCGACGGCCGACAACAACGCTTTCACGTACAGCGGCACGGTTCCCGACAACGGCTGCGCCACGAATGACTTCACTGTCACAAGGGCAAGCGAAACGGTGCCGACAACGGCGCACGTGACGCTTCTGGCCACCGTTTTTGTCAATGACTTCGCCGTCGACCTGGTGCATAACGGCGTCAGGCTGCACCACGAAGACACTGGCGCCGGACAGGAGACGTTCGTGCAGCAGCTGACCGACCCCGGCGTCTACACGCTCAAGGTGTGCAAGTCGCCGACGCCGGTACCCCCCGGATTGTTCGTGCCACCTCTCTCCTATCAGGGCACCGTGGTGCTGACCGAGGCCGTCCCGCCGATCCCGGCATGCCCGCCGATCGCGGGCGGGATCCTCGGCTGCGACGCCCAGGAGGACGTCCAACCGCAGGTCTCCTTCAGCACCCTCGACAACGGATTCAGCCCGGCGACGCTCGTCTCGGCGCACATCATCTGCGCCGAGCCGCAGCTGACTGCCGAGCGGGCGGTGGCCGGCTCGCAGGCCGGCGCGACCGACCCGAACCGGATCTTCAGCGACTGTCCGGTGACGTCGCGGACGCAAACGAGCATCCTCAGCCGGTCGACCGACGGGGGAAACAGCTTCCGGTTGCTGCTCGACCCGAGGTGTACGCCTCGTAATCGCCCCAACTGCCTGACCGCGGGTGGCGGCGACAGCGAAGAAGAGGTCAACCTGATCAACGGCCACGTCTACTTCGCCGACCAAGAGGTCGTGGCGAACGAGGCGCTCGCATACTCGCCGAACCACGGCGACAGCTTCTCGCCCGTCGAGGGCGGCAGCGAAGCGGTAGTCACGAACCCCATCTTTGGAGTCGACCGGCAGTGGCTCGGCTGGGTCAACCCGAGCATTCCGGGCGCTCAGGTCGCCGGCCAGCCACTGGACGCGTTCCTGACGTACCACCTCCCGGGTGCCGGCGAGTACATCCAGGGCATCACGAACTCGGGCGTCGCGATCCCGCAGCCCGTGCCGCAGATCCCGGAGGTCGGCCAGAGTGGGCAGGTCCGCGTCGACAACTCTCCGTCATCGCACGGCTTCGGCTGGATCTACCAACCGTATGGAGGCTACGTCACGAACGGCGGAATCTTCGTCGCCGTCGCTCCGGCGAGCGCCTTCCAGGATCCGACTGCCTGGCGTGAGATCCGGGTCTCGAAGGACAGCCGTGCGCTCTTCGTCTGGGTCGGCCTGGACGACCACGGCAACAGCTATCTCGTATGGGTCAGCAGCAGCGCCGGCAACGCGGGCCAGCTCTATCTGGCCATGTCGCCGATCGACGACAGCCGGAATGACCCGACCAAGGGCGGCAAGCCAGGCACGTACTGGACGAAGCAGGTCCAGATCAACCCGTCGTCGCTTCAGTCCACCGCCTTCCCGGAGGTGATCGGCGGGGCGGACGGGCGGATCGCCGTCTCCTACATGGGTAGCCCGGATTGTGGCAAGGGCTCGTCCGACAACTGCCCGGACACGGCGCACTGGAACACCTACGTCGATCTCATCCCGACTGCGAACCTGTTGCCCCAGAAGGGCGCTGTGACGCCGGTGACCGTTGCCCAGGTGACGCACCGGACGGCTCACCGCGGCCAGGTCTGCACCGCGGGGACGACCTGTACGGGCGACCGTTCGCTCCTGGACATGATCGACGTCACGTACGACCAGAGCGGTCGTGCCACCGTCGTCTGGAGCGACAACAACAACGCGCTCGCCGCGCCGAACTACACGGACAGGTCGAAGGGCAACTCGTTCATCGAGGTTGCCAAGCAGGTCGCCGGCCCGTCGTTGACCGGCGGGGACGTGAACGTGAGCATCCCGACCGGCGGTCGGTCCGACCCCGCGGGCGATGCCACGTGGCCGAACACGTCTTCGGGTCGAAACCTGCCGGCCTTCGACCTGACGAGCGGCGCCGTCACGGCCACCGGTACGGAGCTCAAGGCGACGTTCGGACTCGCAAACGCGACCACTGGCGGCATGACCAGCAGCTTGGCGGCGTTCAACGCCGCCTGGCCGACGGATCCGAAGGATCGGATCCAGTACATCGTCCGCTTCGAGACCGCGCAGGACGTCTTCCACGTCTCGGCCGAGTTCCAGGCGGGCAATCTCCGCTTCTTCGGTGGCAAGCTCAATGCCAACGATGGAGTCCAGAACGGCACCGGCACGAACGTCGGGGCGCGGTACGTTGCCGACTCCGGCTACCGCGTCACGGGCAGCGTTGCCAACGACGGCCACATCACGTTGAGTGCGCCGCTCAGCGACTTCGGGCTGCACGTCGGCGACACGATCCGCAATGTGACCGTGTTTGCAACGGCTCAGCCGTCCGAAGCCAGCCCAACCGGCAACCTCGTCGTGAACTCGGGGCGGACGGTCGACGCGACCCCGCCCTTCGACGCCGTCCTGCAGCCCGAGCAACCGCAGGCGGACATCGCGGTGAGGAAGACTGCCGCGCCGGACCCCGTGAAGCACGACCATGACCTGACGTACAGGATCCAGGTGACGAACAACGGGCCGGACGACGCCACCGACGTGACGATGCACGACGCCCTGCCCGCCAAGACGGAGCTCAAGTCGGTCTCGGCCACACAGGGCACGTGCACGAGCACCACGGGCGAGCCGGCCGTCGTCGACTGTTCGCTGGGCAATCTTGCGAACGGAGCGTCGGCGACGATCACGATCGTCGTCAAGGTGAAGGCAAAGGGAGTCGTCTCGAATACGGCGAGCGCGAAGGCATCGTCGCCGCCGGATCCGGTCCTGTCGAATAACTCGTCGACGGCCACGGTGACCGTCAGCGACTAACAGAGCTGAAGGGGGGACAACGGAAGGGCGGCGCGAGCCGCCCTTCCGGCTTTTCGAGAGAATCGCGCGGTGGCGGACTCGGCGGACGTCGTCGTGATCGGAGGCGGCGCGATGGGCGCGAGCGTCGCGTGGCACCTGCGCGAGCTCGGGGTCGAGCGGATCGTCCTGCTCGAGCGAGACTCGCTCGCGGCCGGCTCGACGAGCGCTTCGGCCGGGGGCATCCGGGCGCAGTTCGCCGACGAGCTGAACGTGCGCATCGCACTTCGCTCCCTCGCCGAGTTCCAGCGGATGGAAGGCATCGACCTCCGCCAGCACGGCTATCTCTTCCTGCTCGACTCGGACGGGGATCTCGCGCGCTTCCGCGAGGCGCTCGTCTTGCAGCAGTCACTGGGCGTGCCCGCGCGCGAGCTGTCGGTCGAGGAGGCGCTCGCGATCCTGCCGCAGCTCTCCGGCGAAGGGCTCGTCGGCGCGACTCATTGCGAGCTCGACGGCTACGCGACTCCCGAGGCGGTCGTGCACTGGTACGCGCGTGGGATCGACGTCCGGCAGGGCTGTCCGGCGACCGGGATCGTGGTGAGCGAGGGCCGGATCGTCGCGGTCGAGACTCCGCGTGGCCGGATCGAGACGGAGACGGTGGTCTGCGCTGCCGGCGCCTGGTCGGGCGAGGTCGGCGCGATGGCCGGGGTCACGATCCCGGTCGAGGGGGAGCCGCGCTGGATGTGGTTCACGCCCCAGGACGGCGGACTGCCGGAGCGGGTGCCGCTGACGATCGACTTTTCGACGGGCTTCTACTTCCACCGCGAGGGTCCCGGTCTCGTCTTCGGCGGCCGCGAGCCGCAGCTCGAAGACGTCGCGGAGGCAGCGGCGCGACGGCTGCCGGTGCTCGCCGAGCTGCCGATCCAGTCGTCCTGGTGGGGCTACTACGAGCAGAGCCCCGACCACAACGCGATCGTCGGCGAGGCGCCGGAGCCGTCGCGCTTCTTCTACGCGACCGGCTTCTCCGGCCACGGGTTCCAGCAGGCGCCGGCGGTGGGCGAATACGTCGCTGAGCTCGTCGTCGGCCGCGAGCCGACGCTCGACCTCTCACCTTTCTCGCTCGACCGGTTCGAGCGTGGAGAGGAACGCGAAGAATTGTTCGTCGTTTGAGATCCCTGATCGTCAATCCGTTCGCGACGCGGGTGACGGAGGAGCGCGTGCGCGCGGTCGAAGCGCAGCTGCGCCCGGTCGAGACGTTGCTCACCGACCGCCGCGGTCACGCGAGCGAGCTGGCCGGACAGGCGCAGGGTGAGGAGGTCTGGGTGCTCGGCGGCGATGGGGTCGTCAACGAAGTGCTGAACGGCCTGCGGCCCGGGGCAGCCTTGGGCGTCGTCGCCGGGGGCCACACGAACGTCTTCGCACGCGCGATCGCCAGGTCGGGGGCGCACCGGATCTCGCTCGGGCGCGTGAACGGCCGCCGCTTCGCATTCGCCGCCGGGATCGGCGTCGACTCGGACGCGGTGCGGGAGCTCGACACGATCAAGCGGACGCGCGACGGCCGGCGGCCCGGTGACATCGCGTACGCGCGCGTTGTCGTCACCCACCTGTTGCGGGGTTATCAGCCGCTGCTCGAGATCGAGGGCTTCGGCCCGGCGGCGCTCGCCTTCGTATCCAACTACGAGGTGTTCACTTACGCAGGTCCGGCAGCCCTTCGCTTCTCGCCGGCTGCGCGCTTTGAGCTCGGCCTCGACCTCGCCGCCCCCGAGCGGGCCGACCGGCGGACGGTCGCGCGCCTCACCCCGAGGCTGCTTGCCAACCGAGGCCTCGCCGGTGCACGCGGCGTCCACACGGGCCACGACCTGGACAGGCTCGTCATTCGCTGCGAGCGCCCGCTGCCGCTGCAGGCCGACGGCGAGGATCTCGGCGACGTCACGGAGGCCGTCTTCGAGGCCGAGCGCGACGCACTTTCCGTGCTGACAGCCTGAGATAGATTGCGCCGCGTGGCCCGGGTGCTGCCTGCCGAGGGAGACCTGCGCCGGGTGATCGGGGACGGTGAGTCCGTTCCCGACGGCGAGGTTGCGGGGCTCGGCGAGGACGACCTTCTCGAGCTCTACCGGCGGCTCGTCCTGATGCGGACCTACGACGAGCGCTCGCTCGTCTACCACCGCCAGGGCCGGATCGGCACCTACGCGATCTTCTTCAACCACGAGGCGATGCAGGTCGGCTCGGTCTACGCGCTCGCCGACGAGGACTGGATCTTCCCGAGCTACCGCGAGTCGGCGATCGGGCTGCTGCGCGGGATGCCGCCCGCGACGATCCTGTCGTGGTGGCGCGGCCACCCGTCGGGTTGGTGGAATCCGGAGGACTGGCGCGTCGCCTCGATCTGCGTTCCGATCGCGACCCACGTTCCGCACGCCGCGGGCTTTGCCTGGGGCAAGAAGCTGCGCGGCGAGTCGACCTGTGCGATCGCCTACTTCGGCGACGGCGCGACCTCCGAGGGTGCGTTCCACGAGGGCGCGAACTTCGCGGCCGTGACGAAGGCGCCGGCGATCCTCTTCTGCAACAACAACCAGTGGGCGATCTCGACGCCGCTGTCGGCTCAGACCGCCGCCGAGTCGCTCGCCGACAAGGCGGTCGGTTACGGCATGCCCGGGGTGCGGGTGGACGGGGCCGACGTGCTGGCGGTCTACGAGGCGACGCGCGAGGCGGTGGAGCGGGCGCGGGCCGGGGCTGGGCCAAGCTTCATCGAGGCGGTCACCTACCGGACGGCGCCGCACGCCACGGCCGACGACCAGGCGGCCTACATCGACCTGGAGCGGGTCGAGGAGGAGCGAGGCCGCGAGTGCGTCGGTCGCTTCGAGGGCTACCTGCGGCGCCTCGGCGTGCTCACCGACGAGTTCGCCGAACAGATGCGGGCGGAGGCGGCCGACGCGATGCGGGCCGGGATCGCCGCCGCCGAGGCGGAGCCGCCGCCTGATCCAGGGCTCGTGTTCGAGCACGCGTTCGTCGATCCGCCGGAGTCCTTCTCGGGCGACCTCGCCGAGCTGCGGAGGATCCTCGGTGGCTGAGCGGCTGCTCGTCGAGGCGGTCAACGACGCTCTCCACGTCGAGATGGAGCGCGATCCGAACGTGATGGTGCTCGGCGAGGACGTCGGACGCGCGGGCGGTGTGTTCCGCGCGACCGCAGGGCTACGCGACCGCTTCGGCCCCGACCGCTGCTTCGACACACCGCTTGCCGAGGCCGGGATCCTGGGCGCCGCGGTCGGGCTCTGCATGGCCGGCTGGCGGCCGGTCGCGGAGATGCAGTACGACGCCTTTTCCTATCCCTGCCTCGACCAGCTGATCAACCACGTCGGCCGCTACCGTTGGCGCACCGGCGGCAAGATGAGCTTCCCGCTCGTGATCCGGATGCCCTACGGCGGCGGCGTCCGTGCCCCCGAGCTGCACGACGACTCGCCCGAGACCTACTACGTGCACACGCCGGGGGTGAAGGTGGCGATTCCCTCGACGCCGGCGGACGCCAAGGGGCTGCTGGCCGCTGCGATCCGCGATCCCGACCCGGTCGTGATCCTCGAGCCCAAGGTCGTCTACCGGACCGCCCGCCAGGAGGTGCCGGACGGCGAGCACGTCGTCCCGCTCGGCAAGGCGCGGGTGGCGCGGGAGGGCAGCGACCTGACGATCGTCGCCTACGGCGCGATGGTGCCGCTCGCCGAGCGAGCCGCCGACGAGCTCGACGCGAGCGTGGAGGTGCTCGACTTGCGAACGCTGAAGCCGCTCGACGAGGACGCACTGCTCGCGTCGGTCTCGAAGACCGGTCGTGCGGTGATCGTCCAGGAGGCACCGCGCACCTGTGGCTATGCGGCCGAGATCGCCGCCGTGCTCGCCGAGAAGGCGATCCTCGACCTGCAGGGGCCGGTGTTGCGCGTGACCGGTTACGACGTTCCCTATCCGTACTGGCAGCTCGAGGACGCATACATGCCGTCGGTGGCGCGCGTCGTGGACGCCGGGCGGCGGCTGCTCGAGTTTTGAGTCACCACCAGATCCCGCTCGAGCGGCGGACGCTGCACGGGCACTTCTCGCGCGAGCTCGCGCCGGTGCTGACCGTGGAGCCCGGCGATTCAATCGCGTTCGCCGTCCCGAACGCGGCGTGGCGGCTCGAATCAGGGGAGGTGTTCTCGGCCAAGGACTCCGAGCTCGACACCGGGCACGCGCTGATCGGGCCGATCGAGGTTCGCGGGGCGCGCGCCGGTCAGACGCTCGCGGTTCGGATCGACGAGGTCACGCCAGGCAGTTGGGGTGGAACCTGGGTCGATGCCGACCACCGCCTGGCATGGGAGCTCGGCGGCGGGTTAGGCCGTGCGCTCGGGCGCGAGGTCGAGCTGAGGCCGTTCCTGGGTGTGATCGGGATGCCTCCGCCTGAGGCGGGCATCCACTCGACGATTCCTCCGCGCCGGTTCGGGGGGAACATCGACTGCACCGAGCTCGTCGCCGGCTCGACGCTCTTCCTGCCGATCCCGGTCGACGGCGGGCTCCTCTCCGCCGGCGACGGCCACGCGCGCCAGGGAGACGGCGAGGTCTGCGGGACGGCGATCGAATGCCCGTGCGTAGCCGCCCTGACGCTCGACGTCCGCGACGACCTGCCGCTCGAGTGGCCGGTCGCGCGGACGAGCGATGCGTGGCTGACCTTCGGCTTCGACGAGGATCTCGGCCGCGCTGCCCGGATCGCGACGAACGGGATGGTCGACCTGATGGTGCGCGAGCACGGACTCGGGCGTGCGGAGGCGCTCGGGTTCGCGAGCGTCGTCGTCGACCTGCGCGTGACCCAGCTCGCGAACGACACGCTCGGCGTGCACGCTGTTCTGCGCGACGACGCGTTGAGGTGAGCGAGCGGCTGCGGCTCTGGCTCGAGCGGGCCGACCGCGGCTACCGGCTCCGGGATGCGGTGACGGGCGAGCTCGTTCGCTGGGAGGACGAGCGGATCCGGGTCGTGCCAGTCGCCGGGATCTCCTACCGGCTGGAGGCCGCTGCGGATGCGTCGTTCGAGCCGGGTCGTCGCTTGACGCTCGTGCGGGAGCCCGACAACGAGCACGACCCGAACGCGGTGGCGATCTGGAACGAGGAGCGGACGCTCCGGGCGGGATACGTGCCGGCAGGGACTGCGCCGGAGCTCCGCGGCGACGAGCAGGCCGTCTCGCTCTGGCGCGCCGAGGGCGCGATGCGCGTACTGGTCGTCCCGGCCGGCGCCTGGGTGGGGACGCCTCGGTAGGCTGCGCCGCCGTGGCCTACGAGTTCAAGCTGCCCGACCTCGGCGAGGGCCTGACTGAGGGCGAGGTCGCTCGCTGGCTCGTGACCGAGGGCCAGGAGATCGCCGAGGACGATCCGCTCGTCGAGGTGCAGACCGACAAAACGACGGTCGAGATCCCCTCGCCGGCCGCGGGCAAGGTCGCGCGCATCCTCGTCGCCGAAGGCGAGGTCGTACCGGTGGGGACGGTTCTGGTCGTGATCGGTGCGGACGGTGACGTGGCTCAAACGGCCCCCAACAGGGGTCAAGCCCCTGGACCGGTCCCCGGGGGACAAGGTCGAGCACGGGCAACCCCGCTCATCCGAAAAATGGCTCAGGAACTGGGATTGGAGCTCGATGCGCTCGCGGGCACGGGGCCTGATGGCCGGGTGACCGTAGAGGACGTGCGCCGTGCAGCCGCTTCGGGGGGCCAAGCCCCGGTACATGGCTCCGAAGGACGGCGCGAGAAGCTGCGCGGCGTCCGCCGCGTGATCGCGGAGCACATGGCCCGAGCCCACCGCGAGGTGCCGCCCGTGACCTGGGTCGAGGAGTGCGACTTCGAGTCGGTGCCGCTCGACCGGCTCGTTCCGCGGGTGCTGAAGGCGTGCGCCGCGGCGCTGAAGGACTTCCCGGAGCTGAACGCCCGGCTCGAGGGCGACGAGATCGTCTACCTCGACCGCTACGACCTCGGGGTCGCCGTCCAGACGGAGCAGGGACTCGTCGTCCCGGTCGTGCGCAGCTGCGACACGGCCAGCGAGGACGAGCTCGCCGCCGAGGTGAGCCGACTCGCCGAGGGCGCGCGAGCCGGCACGCTCAAGCCGGAGGATCTCCGTGGCTCGACCTTCACCGTGTCGAGCGCCGGCAAGCTCGGCGGCCTGCTCCAGACGCCGATCGTGAACTTCCCCGAAGTGGCGATCCTGGGCATCGGCCGGATCGCGTCGCGGCCGGTCGTGCGGAACGGCGAGGTCGTCGTCCGTCCCATCGGCAACCTCGCGCTTACATTCGACCACCGGGTGGTCGACGGTGCGCGCGCGGCCGCCTTCGGCCTCGCCGTGATCGCGAGCCTCGAAAGCCGGTAGCTGGCGACTAAGACAACGTCAGGCCCGCGTCCCGTGCGGGCCAGAGATGCGTCTCGAGCAACCGCTCGATCTGCGGCATGCTCGCCCGGCCCTCGTGCCGTGCCACGATCCGGCGGTTGCGGATGAAGAGCATCGTCGGCGCCGAACTGACGCCGAAGCGGGCTGCGAGCTCGGGCGCCGCGTCGATGTCGATCCTGCTGACCCGCAGACGCAACCGCTCCTTGCGCTCCAGGTGCGCAAGTGGACTCTCCATCCTGCGGGCCGGGCCGGAGCGCTCGGACCAGAAGAAGACGAGCAGCGCCCGCGTATCCACCACCCCGAGATCGAAATTCCGTGCCAAGTTCGGAACGCGTATTCCCGGTTTTCGCGACTTTAGACTCCCTGGAGTGAGTGATTCGCGCGCCGGCTAAGAAGCTCGTCCTGATCGTGATCGACGGGCTGACGCCGGCGGTCGTCGAGCGTGCGGTCGAGAGCGGTGCGACACCGGCGATCGCGCAGCTCTTCGCGCAAGGCAGCTACAGGCGCGCGGTCTCGGTCTTCCCCTCGCTGACGCCGGTCTGCATGTCCTCGCTCGCCACCGGCTCCTTCCCGGACGTGCACCTGATCCCGCACCTCGTCTGGTACCACCGCGAGCAGCGGCGCCTGATCGAGTACGGCTCCTCGTTCGGGGCGATCATGGCGGCGGGCACTCGCCGCTCGATCCTCGACACGATCTTCGAGCTGAACGAGAGCCACCTCTCGCGCGAGGTGCTGACGATCTACGAGTCGCTCGACGATGCCGGCCTCGTTCCTGCGGCCGTCAACGTGACCTGCTACCGCGGCCGGACACGCCACCGGCCGACGGTTCCGGGCCTCGCGCGTTCTGCCCACGGCCCGAAGAAGTTCTTCTTCTACAACCTGTTCGAGTCCGACGAGACGGGCGCCCCATTCTCCGTCCGCAACCGCGCCGCTGGCACGATCGACGAGTACGCCGCGGCGGTCGGGCGCTGGCTCGTCACCCGCGACGGCTTCGACTTCCTCTTCTACTACCTCACCGACTACGACTACGCGTCGCACGCGACCGGACCCGAGGGCGCCGGGGCCGCCCTCGAGCGCGCCGACGAGGCGATCGCGAGCCTGCTCGCTGCCGCGGGTGGCGTGGACGAGTTCCTGAGCCGCTACGCGGTCATCCTCTGCTCCGACCATGGCCAGACGGAAGTGACCGAGGCCGCGCGCCTCGAGGAGGCCTTCGCCGACCTGCCCCTGCTGCGACGCGGGGGCCGCGGTGAGGTCGCGGTGGCCGCGTCGAACCGGGCCGGGATGGTCTACCGGCTCGAGCGCTGCCGCGAGACCACGCGTCAGCTCGCTGCCAGGCTCGACGGCCGTCCCGAGGTCGAGGTCGCGGTCTTCCTCGACGAGGGCGCGCTCGTGGCACGCAGAGCAGGCGAGGAGGACGCCGCGCTCCTCGATCGCTACCCGCAGGGAAGAGAGCGCGCGCTCGCCGCGCTCCTCAACCCGAACGCCGGCGAGGTGCTCGTCTCCGCCGCGCCCGGCTACGAGTTCGTCGACCTCGGCGGGCGCCACCACGTGGGCGGCGGCAGCCACGGGTCGCTCTCAGTCGGAGATTCGGAGGTGCCGATGCTCAGCGTCGGCGCCGACGAGCCGCCGGACTCGATCACCGGCGTCGCCGGGCTGGTCAAGCGCTACTTCGGACTCTGAGCAGCTACCCTCGCCGGGGATGGAGCGAGCCCGCGCGCTGACGCCGACGGCGGTGAAGGGCTCCCGAGCCGGGCGCGCCCTGCGGCGCTCGGAGAACTGGATCGAGCTCCTGAAGTTCTGCGCCGTCGGCGCCACGGGCTACGCGGTCAACCTCGGCGTCTACATCGCGCTGCTGCGAGGGGCGGGCATCCACTACCTCCCCGCAGCGCTGTGCTCGACGGCCGTCGCGATCGCCAACAACTACGCGTGGAACCGCCTCTGGACGTTCCGCCACCATCGCGGCCACGTCTACTACCAGGGCCTCCGCTTCGTGGTCGTCTCGCTGCTCGCGCTCGGGGCGAACCTCGGCGTCCTGCATCTCCTCGTCGCGGGCGGCCTGGGGAAGGTGCTCGCCCAGGCGATCGCGATCATCCTCGTCACCCCCGTGAACTTCCTCGGCAACAAGCTCTGGTCGTTTCGGCTCCGCTAGCAGGGCTAGGCTAGGTCGATGCTTGCGCGCACGGCCGCAGCCGCGCTCGCCGCCGGCCTGCTGCTCGCCGGCTCGGCAACCGCCGCCACGACGCAGCCCTCGCGTCCGGTCTACGACGAGAAGGGCCGCATCGTCCAGACGCCGTTCGTCCCGGTCCAGGAGGCGCCGCGTCTGACGAAAGCCGAGGCGACGAAGCTCTTCCTCGCGACCCCGAAGGTCGACGACTGGGTCAGCCGTTACCCGCGCAAGAGCCTCGTCACCGACGCGACCTTCGACAACACCTACCGCGACTGGTCGGTGAAGGTCTGGTCTGGCCCGGCCGGCGAGATTGCGATGGGACGTCTCGACGACCTGACGGGGCACGTCAGCGAGGCCTGGACGGGCCCCCAGGTCGCCTGGTCGATGGCACGCGGGTCGCCCGGCGCCTTCGGCGGCCGCCAGATCAACAGCTGGCCGGTCTGGCTCGCGTTCTGTCTTGCCTTCGCCGTCGGGCTGGCCGACCTGCGCCGCCCCTGGAGCCTGCGCAACCTCGACCTGCTCGTGCTCCTTTCCTTCTCGGTCTCCCTCTACTACTTCAACCGCGGCCGGATCTTCATGAGCGTGCCGCTCGTCTACCCGCCGCTGCTCTATCTGCTCGGTCGGTCGATCTGGACCGGGATCACCGGGCGGACGAACCGAGCCTCGCCGCCGGTCTGGCCGGTCTGGCTGCTCGCGGCAGCGACGGTCTTCCTGGTCGGCTTCCGGGTCGGGCTGAATGTCCGCGACTCGAACGTGATCGACGTCGGCTACTCCGGGGTGATCGGCGCGCAGCGGATCGCCAGCGGCCAGATGCCCTACGGACACATGCCCATCCAGGACTCCCTGAAGCCGTGCGCTCCCGCAGACCGCGACGGCAATCTTGCCTACCGGATCCAGGCGAACGGTCGCTGCGAAGCGGCCGACGAGCGCGGTGACACCTACGGGCCAGCGTCCTACGAGGCGTACCTACCTGGCTACTGGGCGCTCGGCTGGACCGGGAAGGGCGACACCCTCGACGCCGCGCGGTTCACGTCGATCATGTTCGACCTGCTCTGCGTGCTCGGGCTCGTGCTCGTCGGGCGGCGCTTCGGCGGCAACCGGCTCGCGGCGACGCTCGCCTTCGCCTGGGCCGCGTATCCGTTCACGCAGTACGTCTCGAGCTCGAACACGAACGACGCGATCCAGCCGTGCTTCCTGATCTGGGGCTTCTGGCTGGCGAGCTCGCCCGTCGGTCGCGGCGCGTTCTCGGCGCTTGCGGGCTGGACGAAGTTCTCGGCACTGCTCGTCGCGCCGCTCTGGGCGACCTATCCGAATGCGGGCCGGCCCTGGCGGCCGAAGCTGAAGTACGTCGTCGCCTTCGCGGTGTCGACCGTTGCCGCCTTCTGGGTGCTCTTCCTCGAGCCGAACCTCTGGCACGCAATCAGGGTCTTCGTCGACCGCGGCATCAGCTGGCAGATCGGGCGCGAGTCACCGTTCTCGATCTGGGACTGGCGGCAGTACCACGCGGGCCTGCCCGACCTTCACCGGCTCCAGTACGTCTTCGAGGGCCTGCTCGTGGTCGGAGCGATCGTCGTCGCCTTCCGGCCCCGGACGAAGACGCCGCTTCAGCTCGCCGCCCTGACTGCCGCGCTCCTGATCGGCTTCGAGCTCGTCCTGACGCACTGGTTCTACCTCTACCTGCCCTGGTTCTTCCCCTTCGTCGCCTTCGCGGTGCTCGCGCCCGCCGCCGCGACCGTCGAGGAGCCTGCGATGGTGCCGCATGAGCGCCCGACCGGAGAGCTGGTCACCGCCGGCTGACCCTGTCCGCGCGGCGGTCGTCTGCGCGCTCGGGGTCGCGCTCTTCTTCGCCGCGTGGGGCGCGCTCCACTACGGCTTCTACAACCGCGACCAGATCGTCGACACGCCCGTGTACGAGCGCTACGGCGACGCCATGGCGGCCGGACAGGTGCCCTACCGAGACTTCGGCGTCGAGTACCCGCCGGCCGCGCTTCCGGTCTTCCTGCTGCCCTCGCTCTACGCGTCGGCGAACGACTTCGAGGGCTACCGGCGCGCGTTCGAGGGGCTGATGGCGCTCTTCGGCGGGCTCGCGGTCGGGCTCGTCGGCTTCACGCTCGCCCGGATGGGAGCGAGTCCCGCGCGGCTTGCGGGAGGGATCGGGCTCGCCGCGCTCGCGCCGTTGGCGGTCGGCTCGGTCGTCCTCTCCCGCTTCGACCTCTGGCCCGCCCTGCTGACGATCGCCGCGATCGCCGCGCTCGTCGCCGAGCGGGACCGCCTCGGCCACGGCGTCCTCGGCTTTGCCTTCGCCGCCAAGATTTATCCGGCCGTTCTGTTGCCGCTCACGCTCGCCTACACGTGGCGGCGGCGCGGGCAGCGCGGGGCGCGCGCCGCGCTGATCTCCTTCGCCGCTGTCGCCGCCGCGTGCTTCCTGCCGTTCGTGATCCTCTCGCCGGGCGGCGTCTGGGACTCCGTCGTGCGGCAGACCTCGCGGCCGTTGCAGCTGGAGAGCCTCGGCGCCTCGATCCTGCTCGTCCTCCACCAGGCGTTCGGGCTCTCGATCACGATGCGCTCCGGGCACGGCTCGCAGAACCTCGCCGGCGGTGGCGCCGATGCGCTGGCCACGATCTCCACGGTCCTGCAGGCGGCCGTCCTGATCGCGATCTGGATCGCGCTCGCGCGGGGACC
>JBBQTQ010000064.1:0-15999 GCA_038213135.1 Gaiellales bacterium | reverse complement strand
ACCAGCAAGACAACCCCGCCCTCGCCGCGTTTGCGCGCGCGTCCAGGTCGCTAGCCGCCCGGCCGCAAGCGCCCCCGCTCTCCGGCACCGACCCGGTCACCGGCAAGACGGTCAGCCTGGACGACTTCGCAGGCCGCCCCGTGATCGTGAATATCTGGGCGTCCTGGTGCATTCCGTGCAAACAGGAGGCACCGACACTCGCGGCCTTCGCCCGGCCCATCCGGCCGCCGCGATCCTCGGGCTCGACACGCAGGACAGCGACGCAGGTGCGCGCGCCTTCTACGCGCGGTACGGCCTCCACTTTCCGAGCATCAGCGACCGCAACGGCCACCTCGCCGCGCAGTTCTCAGGCGGCCTGCCGACGACCGGGTTCCTCGACCGGGAGCACCGGATCGCGTGGTCAGTGGACGGGCCTGTCTCGCGCGCCCAGCTCGAGCGCGGCCTGAAGCTCGTTAGTCGATGACGATGCCGACGACGACGCGGTTGACGCGTCCGTTGGCACCGACGAAGAAGTCCGTCACCTTGCGGCCTGCGAGGAACGCACCGAGATAGCAATGGCCCATCTCGCACTTGACGCCCTTGACGCCCGCGACGATCTGCGCCTTCGTCGAGCCGACCCCCACGCCGGAGGCGGTCTTCTCGCTCGCGCGGCTCGTGTCGATCGCCGTCGCGGTCGAGTTGCCCTGGAAGGTGACCGAGAGGCCGGGGTAATAGAGCGTCGTGTAGGGGCCGAAGTCGTTCTTCGCGTGCTTCGTCCGAGTCGGCTTGCCGAGCACCGACATGACCTTCGCCTGGTTCATCGAGAGCGTGACGCCGGCGATGCCCTTCTGCGGGAGGATCGTCGCCCCGGCAGCGGGGGCCAGCGCCAGCGAGAGCGCGATGGCGAGGGCTAGGCCGGGGGAGAGGAGTCGCGCTCTGATGCCGGGCACCTTACGCGACGCGTCGGGCGCCGTCGAATGCATCGCGATACCACGGCGTTCGCAGGCTGGCGATCGAGATCCGCGAGCCCGTGTGCGGCGCGTGGATGAAGCGGCCGCCGCCGATGTAGAGGCCCACGTGGCCCTCGCCGTAGAAGAAGACGAGGTCGCCCGGCTTCAGCTGGCTCGCCCGAATGCGCTGACCCGCGTGGTACTGGTCGTACGAAGTGCGCGGCAGCTTGATCCCGAGCCGGCTGTAGACGTAGTAGACAAGGCCGGAGCAGTCGAAGCCGGAGGCCGGCGAGCTGCCGCCGTAGCTGTACGGCCGCCCGAGGAAGTGGCGCGCGATCTCGACAGCGCGCTTCCCGACCTCGTCGACGTGCACCCGCGCGCGCTTCGCCTTCAGGCGCGGCTTGTGCGCCGCTGCGGCGGTCTTCACCTTGCCGCTCGCGACGAGCATCGTCACGAGCGCGGCAACCAGGATCAGCCAAAGGCTTCGTCTGCTCAAGAGGACCCTCTCCCTGTCCTGCGGCCGCCCACCAGGCAGCCGCGCTTGTTCGGAATTCGTTAAGAAGCGTAGCCCGGTTTCGAGAACTTCGCTAGATGGTTGATCGATAATTGGCGTTGTCGCGGGGAGGGTCTGCACCAAGCAGTGTGGTCGACTCGACCGGTGGCAAGGCCGGTGGGGCCTTGGCGCCGGGCGAGGCGGGCGCAATGCGCCGTGTGCAGGCCCCCAGCCGCGGCGGCGTGAATTGTCGACCAACCATCTAAAGGCTCGCGTGCCAGCGGACAAGGCCGCTGTCGCAGACGTCGAGTGGCTCCTTGTCCTTGATCCGCTGCAGCAGGATGTGGATGCGCCACGTGCCCTGGGCGGAGTGGGCCCCGAAACGGCCGTTGCGGGTGGAGGTGATCGTCGCCATCACGCCGGGCTCGATGCCGTAGTCCGTGTAGTCGCTCTTGGCCCCGAAGCGGCCGTTCACGATCTGCATCGGCGGCGAGACGGTGCCGCGGCCGATGCCTGCCTTGTGCCGCTGGCACGAGACGTTCCAGAGCAACGCCGCCTGCGCGATCTGGGAGCCGTCGCGGGAGAGCTGGAGGACGATCGGCAGTGTCTGCGAGGTGTTGCCGAAGTAGCGGGCGCCGCTCTGCGGGCTCGGCACGCCGCGGGCGGGGACGCTCGCCCGTGCCTCCCAGTTGACGTTGTGGCTGTCGCAGTCGTAGGTGACGTCGCCGGGCCGGTACTTGAAGACGACACGACCGTTGCCGAAGGCCGCGGACGACCCGTCGAAGCGTCCGGCGAAGCTGAACGTCCCGACCGCGATCGTGCTCGGAATCGGGCCTTGGCCGGAGAAGCTGCCGTCGGCTGCGATCTGGACTCGCTGCGCGAAGGTGGCGGTGACCGGCCCCGCGTAGCCCGGGCAGAGCGCGTTCCAGTCGCCGTAGAAGACGACCGAGCGCCCGTCGGCGCGCGCGACGGCCAGCGACACGAAGCCGAGGCCATAGCCGCCGGTCGGGTTGTAGCCAGGGGTGACGGTGCCGCCGCCGAGCAGCGTGCCGCGCGCCGGGAGGGATGTCCCCGAGAACGCGACGGCCGCCGCGGCGAGCGCGATTGCAATCGGCACGGCGATGAGCGGAATCCTCTTCACCGCTCTAGTAGTCGGCTGCTGAGCGCTTACGCTAAAGGGCCATGACGAACCCACCGCCCGGCTACCCGCGCGTGTCGCCCTACCTCCTTTACGAGGACGCCGACCGCGTCATCGATTACCTGAAGGACACGTTCGGCTTCGAAGAGCGCCTGATGACAACCGGCGGCGCCGGTCGAAGGCACTGCGAGCTCTTGCTCGGCGAGGATGGTCTCGTCATGCTCGGCCAGGCCTGGGACGGCTTCCAGAGCCCGAAGACGCTGGGCATGCACCCGCCCTCGATGGTTCACGTTTACGTAGACGGTGTCGAGGCTCTACACGAGCGCGCGCGGAACGCCGGTGCGCAGGTAAGTGAGCTCGAGACCTCGGCGCAGGGCGACCATCGCTTCACGGCGACCGATCCCGAGGGCCAGGTCTGGATGTTCGCCGAACGGCGATAGCATCGTCCCATGCCACCGGAGGCCGCAGCCGTCGCGGCGCGTGCGCGGACGGAGAACTTCCCGATCGCCTCGCTGCTCTTCCCGCGCGAGCTTCGTCCGCACCTGCGCGTGATCTACGGCTTCGCTCGGCTCGTCGACATCCTCGGCGACGAGGCCGAGGGCGACCGCGCCGCGCTGCTGGACGAGCTCGAGCGCCAGCTCGACGAGCCCACCTGGGAGGTGATGGTCGAGCTGCAGCCGACGATCCGGGAATTCGACCTGCCGCGTGAGCCGTTTCTCCGGCTGATCGAGTGCAACCGCCGCGACCAGTACGTGACCGAGTACGAGACCTGGGCCGACCTGAAGGAGTACTGCACGTACTCGGCGGATCCGGTCGGGCGGCTCGTGCTCGGCATCCTGCGACTTACCGAGAGGCCTGAGCTGGTGGCGGCCTCCGACGATGTCTGCACCGGTCTCCAGCTCGTCAACTTCCTCCAGGACGTGCCGCGCGACCTGGAGCTCGGGCGGGTCTATCTGCCCGCCGAGGACCGGCGGCGCTTCGGCGTCGCCGGTCTCGACGGAGAGAACGAGCCCTTGCGGAAGCTGTTGCGCTTCGAGGCCGGGCGCGCGCGCGAGCTGCTCGCTGGGGGCGAGGTGCTCCGCGAGCGGATCGGCGGCCGGATGGGCCGGGCGGTCGGGCTCTTCGCCCGTGGCGGCCTGGCGGCGCTCGAGGCGCTCGAGCGCGCCGACTGGGACATCTTCACCGGCAGGCCCGCCCCGTCCAGGCTGCGCCTTGCCCGCGCGGCGGTCGGAGCGCTCGTCGCATGACGCCCGAGCAGGCGTACGCCGAGGTCGGGAGGCTCACGCGCAAGAAGGCGCGGAACTTCGCCTACGGGATCATGGTGCTGCCGAAACCGAAGCGGCGCGCGATTGCGGCGATCTACGCGTTCGCCCGCCAGGTGGACGACGTCGCCGACGAGCCCGGCGAGGACAAGCGCGACCGGCTCGAGGCACTTCGCGCCGCCATCGACGCCCCGCCGACCGGCGACGCGATGCTCGTCGCGCTCGCCGACGCCCGGGAGCGCTTTCCGATCTCGGCCAAGGCGCTGAACGACCTGATCGACGGCGGGCTGATGGATCTGGAGAAGACCCGCTACCAGGACTTCGACGAGCTACGTGGGTACTGCTCGCGTGTCGCGGGCGCGGTCGGCGTGGCCTGCATGGGCGTCTACGGGGCCGACCAGCCGCAGCGCGCCGAGCAGCTCGGGATCGCCCTGCAGCTGATCAACATCATGCGAGACGTCAAGGAGGACTGGGAGCTCGGCCGGGTCTACCTCCCGCAGGAGGAGCTGTCCTCCTTCGGCGTGTCCGAAGCGGACATCGACGCCGGCCGCGTCGACTCCGCCTGGCAGGCGCTGCTGGCCTACCAGGCCGCGCGCGCCCGCACGTACCTGAAGGACGGGCTGACGCTGCTCGACTACCTCGACAGGCGCAGCGCCGCCTGCGTCCACACCTTCGCGCGCTTGTACGAGGCGACGCTGGAGCAGATCGAGGCGAAGGGCTTCGACGTCTTCGACGGGAAGCCGAAGCTTTCGTCGCTGACCAAGGTCGGGATCGCGGTGGGAGCGCTGCTGCGGTGAGGGTCGCGGTCGTCGGCGGCGGGCTCGCGGGCCTGGCGGCGGCGCTCGAGATCGTCGACTCCGGCTGCGAGGTGACGCTCTACGAGGCGCGTCCCACGCTCGGCGGCGCCGTCCAGACGCTGCCCGAGCGCGAGGGCGACCCGCCGCCGCCCCCGGACAACGGCCAGCATGTCGCGCTCGGCTGCTTCACCGCATATCAGTCGTTTCTGGAGCGGATCGGCAAGCTCGGCGCGCTGCGTCGCGAGCGGCTGGCGTTGCCGGTGATCGACGAGCGCGGCCGGGTCTCGGTCGTTCGCGCCGGGCCGGTCGGGCTTCTCTCCTACGGCCATGTCTCGTTCGCCGGCCGGCTGCGGATCGCGCGGGTGGCGCGCAAGCTCGGGACGCTTCGCGAGCAGGAACACGCGGACGAGACCTTCGGCTCGCTGCTGCGCGGGCTCGGCCAGCGGCCCGAGGAGATCGACCGCTTCTGGGACGTCTTCATCCGTCCGGCGCTGAACCTGCCGACCGAGGAGGCCGGCGCCGACTACGGGATCTTCACGGTCGCGACCGCGCTGCTCGGCGAGCGCGAGGCGAGCGACCTGCTGCTGCCCACGGAGCCGCTCGGGGAGATGCACGGCGACGCGGCGGATCGCGCGCTCGAGGCCGCGGGGGCGGACGTCCGGCTCGACACGCGCGTCGGCGAGCTGGACGAGCTCGACGCGGATGCAATCGTGCTCGCGCTGCCTCCGGCCGAGACCGCGCGGCTGCTCGGCGAGGAGCCGCCCGCGCTCGAGGACTCGCCGATCGTCAGCGTGCACCTGCTCTTCGACCGTCCACTCCTCCACCGGCCGCTCGCCGCGCTGCTGGAAAGCCCTGCCCACTGGGTCTTCAACCGTGGCCTGCTGACCGGCCAGCAGCCCCAGGCTGGTGGCGAGTACCTGACCGTCGTTTCGAGCGGCGTCCCAGACCTGCTCGAGCTCCGCGGCCGCGAGCTCGTCGACCTGATGGCCGGCGCGCTGACCGACCGGCTCGGCCCGGCTGAGCTCCTCTGGTCGCGAGTCAGCCGCGAGCCGCGGGCGACCTTCGCCGCTCGGCCCGGGACGGCACGCCTCCGCTGGCCGCCCGAGACCGCCCGGCCGGACGTCTTCCTCGCGGGCGCATGGACCGCCTCCCGCTGGCCGGCGACGATGGAGGCCGCCGTGCAGAGCGGCCGCCGCGCCGCGAAAATGGCCCGCATGCGAGACAAAGTGCCTGCATGACGGCGGTCGCCGAGCTGACCCGGCTCGACCGCGCCGTCGATGCCGCGACCCGCCGCTTGCTCGAGCTCCAGCACCCGGACGGCTGGTGGGTCGGTGAGCTCGAGTCGAACGCGACGATGATCGCGCAGCATCTGATCTGGCTGCATGCGCTCGGCCTGCGAGACCCGGAGACCGACCGCAAGCTCGCCAACGAGCTGCTCGCACGCCGCCGCGAGGACGGAACCTGGTCGATCTGGTTCGAGGGGCCACCCGATCTCTCGACGACGATCGAGGCCTACGTCGCCCTGAAGATGGCCGGCGTCGACGCGGGCGAGGAGGCGCGCGCGTACATTCAGCGCCAGGGCGGGATCGCCAAGAGCCGCGTCTTCACGAAGTGCTTCCTGGCGCTGCTCGACCACTGGCCGTGGCAGCGGATCCCAACCGTGCCGATCGAGATCGTCCTGCTGCCGCCGAGCGCGCCGTTCTCGATCTACAACTTCGCCTGCTGGGCCCGCCAGACGATCGTGGCCCTGTCCATGTGCCAGGCCCTGAGACCTGTCCGCCCGAGCGGGGTCTCGCTCGCGGAGCTCGGCGACCGCCCAGGCGAGACGCGACGCCCGCGCCGTCCCTCTGGTCTCCGGCGCCGCGCTCTCGCGGCGGCGGAGACCTGGGTGCGCGACCGCCAGGAGGCCGACGGCTCCTGGGGCGGGATCCAGCCGCCGTGGGTCTGGTCGATCCTGATGCTGGCCTCCCTCGGCCACGGCTTCGAGGACGAGACACTGCGCCGCGCCGTCGAGGGCTGGAGCGGCTTCATGGTCGACGAGGGTGACCGCTTGCGTCCGGAGGCCTGCCAGTCGCCGATCTGGGACACGGCCCTCGCGATCCTGGCCCTGCGCGATGCAGGCGTTCCCGCCGATCATCCGCAACTCGTCAAGGCCGGCGAGTGGCTGCTCGCAGAGGAGGTCACGGTCAAGGGCGACTGGTCCGTCCGCGTCCCTCACATCGCCCCAGGGGGCTGGGCCTTCGAGTTCGAGAACGACCTCTACCCGGACGTCGACGACACGGCGGTCGTGATCCTCGCGCTGCGCGCGCTCGAGATCGGCGAAGAGCCGATCCAGCGCGGCCTCGACTGGATCGCCGGGATGCAGTCCGGCAACGGCGGGTGGGGTGCCTTCGACGTCGACAACACGAGCGCCTGGCTCTACAAGGTTCCGCTCTGCGACTTCGGCGCGGTGATCGACCCGCCGAGCGAGGACGTCACCGCACACGCGCTCGAGGCGCTCGCCCACTACCCGGGCTACGACGCGGCGATCGAGCGGGGGACGGCCTACCTTCTCGGCGAGCAGCAGGAGGACGGTTCCTGGTGGGGCCGCTGGGGCGTGAACCACGTCTACGGGGTGGGCGCGGCGCTGCCCGCCCTCGAGGCGCTCGGCTCGCCTCCGGATCACCCATCGATCCGCCGCGCCGTGGACTGGATGGATTCGGTCCAGGCGGAGAACGGCGGCTTCGGCGAGGACATCCGCTCCTACCACGAAACCGCCACGAGAGGTCGCGGCAGCGTCACTGCTTCACAAACGGCCTGGGCCTTACTAGGCTACGTAGCCGCGGGTGCTGCAGAGAGTAAGTCCGCCAAGAGGGCCGCGGAGTACCTTTGTTCCGCCCAGCTGGACAATGGCGACTGGGACGAGCAGCACTACACGGGCACCGGCTTTCCAACTGATTTCATGATCCGTTACCACCTGTATCGACTGCACTTTCCGCTGATGGCACTCGGACGACTACGCGAAAGGTTGAACCGATGAAATTCCCCCTCCGCTCGACGATTCAGATCGGCCGCTACGTCGTCTCCCAGAAGAAGAAGGGCGAGCTCTACCCGCTCGTGCTGATGCTGGAGCCGACGCTCGCCTGCAACATCGCCTGCATCGGCTGCGGGAAGATCCGCGAGTACGAGTCGAACAAGGCGCGCCTCTCGGTCGAGGAGTGCCTCGACGCGGGCGTGCAGTGCCCGGCGCCGGTCGTCTCGATCTGCGGCGGCGAGCCGCTCGTCTACAAGGGGATCGAGGACGTCGTCGCGGGGATGCTCGAGCAGAAGAAGAACATCGAGCTCTGCACGAACGCCCTGCGGCTCCCGGAGTTCCTCGACGTCTTCCAGCCCGATCCGCGCTTGACCTTCGTCGTCCACCTCGACGGGATGCGCGAGATCCACGACTACATCTGCGACTACCCGGGCCTCTGGGACATCGCCGTCGACGCCATGCGCAAGGCGCGCGAGGCCGGCTTCCGCGTCACGTCGAACACGACGATCTTCAAGGAGAGCTCCGTCGACGACGTGCTCGAGATGATGGGCTACCTCACGAACGAAATCGGGATCGACGGAATGCTGATCGCACCCGGCTACCAGTACTCGCAGATCGACCCGGCGCTGACGATGACGCGGGCCGAGCACGAGGAGAAGTTCCGCATGATCCGCGCCGCGGCCAAGGAGCACGGCTACCGCTGGCTCGCCACCCCCATCTACCAGGACTTCCTGACCGGCCAGCGCAAGCTCTCGTGTGCGCCGTGGGGCTCGATCACCCGGAACCCGTATGGCTGGAAAGGCCCCTGCTACCTGCTCACAGACGGGATCTACCCCACCTACGACGCGCTCCTCGAGGGCATCGAGTGGGAGAACTACGGTCCGGGCAACGACGCGCGCTGCGAGCACTGCGCGATCCACTCAGGCTTCGAGCCATCGGCCGCGTTCGAGGCGACCTCGAGCATCAAGGAGACCGCGAGGAGCATGGCCTGGACGTTCAGCGGTTGAGTGGTGTCGAGGGCAGCGGTCCGGCCATGCGTGACCGGAGCAGCCCGGCTGAGCCGCGCTGCTCCTCCCCGTCTCCGTCGTCGGCTTCGCCGTCGCGGAGACAAGGCGGCCTGGACGTTCAGCGGTTGATGCTGGCGGTCGCGACAGCGGCGGAGGAGAAGGCGGCAGGCACGCGGGCCCGGCGGGTCGGGATGGGCCTCGCGCTCGGCGCGCCGGCGGAGCCCGCGATCTCCTTCGGGTTAGCCGGCGCGTTGACCGACGAGCTTGTTTGCGGCGCTGTCCTGGACGCGACGCGCGTCGTCGATCTCCACGGCAAGACGCTCTGGGAGGGCTCGCCCCTCGGGGTCGGCCGGCCCGCGACGCTGCTCGCGGCCGAGGCGATCGTCGACGACCCCGCGGAGCGGCGGCGTCTACACGAGACGACCGGTGCGCTCGCGGCCGACCTCGAGACCGGCCCGTTGGCACGCGCCGGCAAGCTCGCCGGCGCGCTACGTGTCGTCAGCGACACGCCGTCGCGGCCGCTCGGCCTGCTAGCCGGTGGCGCCAAGCCCGACGGCGGCACGGACTGGGGCGGAGTCGCGCGCGCATTCGCCCGCGAGCCCGTGCGGGCGGCCCGCGCGGCCCGCGACGCGACCAAGGCGCTGAAGGCGCTGCGCCGGGCCGGAGAGGCGCTCGCGTGAGCGGCCGCGTCCTGCTCGCCGCGCCGCGTTCGTTCTGCGCCGGCGTCGACCGCGCGATCGAGATCGTCGAGCGGCTGCTCGACGAGCACGGGCCGCCCGTCTACGTCCGCCACGCGATCGTCCACAACGACCATGTCCTGCGCAGGCTCGAGAAGCTCGGCGCGGTCTTCGTCGAGTCGGAGGACGAGATCCCGCCGGGGGCGATCTGCGTGCTGTCGGCGCACGGCGTGGCGCCCGCGGTCAAGGAGAACTGCGAGGAGCGCGGGCTCCAGGTCGTCGACGCGGTCTGCCCGCTCGTCTCGAAGGTGCACGCTGAGGCGCGCCGTTATGCGGACAGCGGCCACCTGGTCGCGCTGATCGGCCATGCCGACCACGTCGAGGTGATCGGGACGAAGGGCGAGCGACCGGACTCGATCGTCGTCGTCGAGTCGCCCGCGGACGCCGAGAAGCTCGAGACGAACGGGAAGCCGATCGCGGTCATCAGCCAGACGACCCTCTCGCTCGACGACGTGGCCTCCACGGTCGAGGCGCTCGGCACGCGGTTCGGCGACCTGCGCCGGCCCGGAGCGGACGACATCTGTTACGCGACCCAGAACCGGCAGGACGCCGTGAAGCGGCTCGCGCAGGAGGCGACGCTGATTCTCGTGATCGGCTCGCCGACGAGCTCGAACGCGCAGCGCCTGGTCGAGGTGGCGCAGGCGGCAGGTGCCGAGGCGAAGCTGATCGACGGTGAGAGCGAGCTCGAGCCCGAGCTGTTCACCGGGCACGAGACGATCGGAGTGACGGCAGGCGCCTCCACTCCAGAGGAGCTTGTCCGGGCGGTGCTGAACCAGCTGGCCGGTCGAGGTTACGATGACCTGGAGGAGGTGACCGTGGCCCGCGAGGACGTCCATTTCCGCTTGCCGCGCGAGGTGGCGGTGCGATGACGAGCGTCGAGGTTCCGTATTCCGTCGCGGCGGCTCTACCGAGCCTGTCCGTCTTCGACATCACGAACGAGATCTCGCGGGAGGTTTCGCGGGGCGCGGTGCGGTCGGGGATCGCGTACGTGCGCGCGACGGAGTCCTCCTCGCTCGTTCGGGTCACCGAGCGCGAGTGCGGCTTCTTCTGCGATCTCGAGGACATGCTCGGGCGGGTCGTCCCGTTCGAGGCCTCGCAGCGGCAGCGGCTGATCATGATGCTGATGAGCCCGCGGACCGAGCAGATCCCCTTCACCGACGGGTCGCTCTGTCTCGGCACCTGGCAGCGCGTGCTGCTCTTCGGGTTCGAAGGCGAGCCGCGCGCCGGCTGGTCGGTCACCCTCGTCGGCTGACGCAGACGCGCCCCGAAGAGCCGCTACCGGTGACAGTCACCGGTCCCGGCTCGAACGGCCATGGCCGCCCACCCGTTCGGCGCGTAGGGCCACGACCAGCGTCTACCCGGTGACTGTCACCGGGTAGAGGCCGCGAATCGGCGTAAAGCCACCCCGGGCGCCTGCCGAAGAGACAGGAGGTGCTTCGCAGCCTCCTCGGACTCGGCTTCGCAGTCGCCGCGCTCGCGGGGGGCGCCCCGACCTCTGCGTCCGACCCGATCGTCGGGCTCTGGAGCTACCGGGGCGGGACCCTCACCGTCGCTGCCGCCGACGGAGGATTCACGGGCACGGTCGTCAAGCCGCTCGCCTTTTCGGCGAGCTGTACGCATCCCGCCGGCGAGCGGATGTGGACGATCACACCGGGCGCCGACGGCTACGCCGGCACGCACCGCTTCCTCAAGGCCGACTCGGCCTGCAGCCTCGGCGGCGTGGGCAAGGCGACCTGGGCGATCGACGCCACCGACCCGAACCTCCTCCACTTCTGCGCGACCGACCCGGCGAGCGGCGCGAGCAACTGCTCTGCGCTGACACGCACGCCGCTCGGCAGCCTCGCCGGCTACTGGTTCTACAGCGGCGGCGTCGTGCATGTGATCGGCAACCTGCCGAGGCTCCTCGGAACCATCGTGGTGAGAACTCGCTTCGCCGTCTGCCCACACGCGAGAGGCGAGGTCGTGTGGGAAGTCACCGGCGGTGGCTCGGGCCTGTACACCGGCACCAACCTCGGCTTCGCCCCCAAGAGCTGCACCGCGCGCGAGAAGCACCGAGCCGACTTCGTCCCGCTCGAGACCAAGCTCTACGTCCGGATCGCGCGCCGCCCCGGGGTCGACCCGGGCGTCTGCGGTCCGACGACCGACTGCTACGCCCTGAGGCGCGCGGGAACCTAACGGCGTTCGGCTAACGTCGCGGCGTGCGCTGGGCGATCTCGGGAGGGGCCGGCTTCCTCGGCTTGCATCTGGCCCGGCGGCTCCTCGGCGAGGCCCACTCGGTGCGCACGCTCGACCTCGTGCCGCTCGACGACGCGGAACTCGAGGGCTCGGTCGAGGAGCTGCGCGGCGACGTTCGCGATCCTGCCCTCGCCCGCGAGCTGGCCGCCGGCGCCGACCTCCTCGTCCACGCAGCCGCCGCCCTGCCGATCCAGGCCTCGCGCGCGGCGATCCTGTCTGCGAACGTCGAGGGGACGGCCGTCGTCCTCGCGGCAGCGCTCGAAGCTGGGGTCCGTCGTGTCGTCTTCATCTCCTCGACCGCCGTCTACGGTGTCCCCGAGAAGCACCCGATCGAGGAGGACGACCCGCTCGTCGGCGTCGGCCACTACGGCGACTCGAAGATCGAGGCCGAGCACGTCTGCCGCGAGTTCGCGAAGCGCGGCCTCGACGTGGTGATCATCCGTCCGAAGACGTTCATCGGCCCGGAGCGGCTCGGCGTCTTCGAGATCCTCTTCGACTGGATCCGCGAGAGCCGCCGCATCTACACGCTCGGCAGTGGCGCGAACCGCTACCAGCTGCTCGCCGTGGCGGATCTCGTCGACGCGATCGTTCGCGCCGCGGCGGCCGACGGCGTCGCCGGCGAGGCGATCAACGTCGGCGCCAAGGAGTTCGACACCGTGCGCGCAGACCTGCAGGCGCTGATCGACCACGCCGGCTCCGGCAGCCGCCTGACGCCGATCCCCGTCAAGCCAGCCGAGCTCGCCCTGCGCGCGCTCGAGCTGCTGCACCTCTCCCCGCTCGCCGAGTGGCACTACAAGACCGCCCACAAGGACTCGTTCGTGGACATCTCGAAGGCAGAGCGGCTGCTCGGCTACGCGCCCCGGCTCTCGAACGCCGAAGCCTTGATCGAGACCTACGACTGGTACCTCGCGCACCGCGAGCACCAGAAGGGCGCGGGGGTCACTCACCGCGTGCCGTGGAACCAGCAAGCGCTCGGCCTGCTGAAGCGCGTCAGCTAGGCGCAGAGCTCGCGGGCGACCGCCGCGTAGACCTGCCGGCAGCGCTCGGCGCTCGCGAGGTCGACCCACTCGAGGTTCGCGTGAGCTCCCTCGCCCACGGGGCCGAAGAGCACGGTCGGGATGCCGGCTCCGGCGACGAGCGCGGCGTCCGTCCAGAACGCCTCGCCGCCGATTTCCCCGCCGGAGTGCCGCCGGACGAGCTCGACGATCTCCGCGCTCTCTTCGATCTCGTAGGGCTCGCGCGCGAACACCGTCCGCGAGGAGCCGAGGAAGTCGGGATCGTCCACCGCGAGCTGCGCGAGCAGGACAGCGATCTCGTCCTCGGCCCGGGCGATCGTCTCGCCCGGCAGCGTGCGCCGTTCGCCCTGCAGCATGCAGCGCTCCGGATAGCTCGAGAACTCCTGCCCGCCTGCGACGACCGAGGCGTGGGCGGAGCCCGTGCCGAGCAGCGGGTGGCCGGGCGCCGCCCGAAGCGCTTGGTCGAGCGCGTCGAGGCCGACCAGGAAGTGGCCCATCTTGGCGATAGCGTCGATCCCCAGGTCCGGCCGTGAGCCGTGTGCCGCGCGCCCCACCGTCTCGACCTGGAAGCCGACGAAGCCCTTGTGCGCGATCCCGACCCGCTCGGCGGTCGGCTCGGTGACGATCGCCGCGTCGGCGTCGAACTGCGCGACGACCGCCTCCGTGCCCTTGCTGCCGAGCTCCTCGTCGGCGGCGGCCGCGACGATCACGTCCCCGCGCAGTCGGCTCGAGACGGCGTCGCGCCCGGCCAGCATGATCGCCGCGAGGCTCGCCTTCATGTCGTAGGCGCCTCGGCCGTAGAGCCGCCCGTCCTCGACTCGCGGCACGAACGGAGCCTCCATGCCGCCCACCCCGACCGTGTCGGTGTGGGCGTTCAGCATGAGCGAGCGACCGCCCCCGGAGCCGCGGGCGATCCCGACCACGCTCGGCCGATCGTCACCCACGACCTCCACCTCCAGGCCCGCGTCTCGGAGCCAGGCGAGCACGAAACGCGCGATCGCCCGCTCGCCCGCCCCGCCCGGCACGAGGTCGGGATTCACCGAGTCGATCGCGACGAGCTCGGCCGCGAGCCTCGGCAGCTCTTCCACGGGCCGACCCTATACTCGCCGCGCGTGGACCTGACCGCCTACCGCGACCGCTTCCCGATCCTCGACGGGACGACCTACCTGATCAACCACTCGCTCGGCGCGATGCCCGCGGCGGCCGAGCAACGGCTCGCCGACTACGCGCACACCTGGAAGACGCGCGGAATCCGCTCCTGGGCCGAGGGCTGGTGGGAGATGCCGATGACCGTCGGCGACCAGATCGCCCGGATCATCAAGGCGCCGCCGGGCTCGGTGACGATGCACCAGAACGTGACGATCGCCGAGGCGATCATCCTCTCCTGCTTCGACCTCGACGGCCCGCGGCGCAAGATCGTCTACGAGGAGGCGAACTTCCCGTCCGTGCGCTACCTCTACCAGGGCCACGCCGCCCAGCGCGGCGCCGAGATCGAGGTCGTGCCGGAGGGCGGGTCGCTGACGGCGGCGATCGACGAGCGGACGCTGCTCGTGCCGACCCAGCACGTGCTCTACAAGACGGCCGAGATCCAGGACGTCGAGGAGATCGTCCTGCGCTCGCACTCGCTCGGCGCGAAGGTGATCCTCGACGCCTACCAGTCGGTCGGCACGGTGCCCCTCGACGTGACAGCGCTGCACGTCGACTTCGCCGTCGGCGGCTCGGTGAAGTGGCTCTGCGGCGGCCCGGGCGCGGGCTGGTTGTACGTGCGGCCGGACCTGGCCGAGGAGCTCGAGCCGACGCTCGTCGGGTGGCAGGCGCACGTGCGGCCGTTCTCGTTCGAGCCAGAGCTCGAGTACGCGAGTGGCGGCCGCCGCTTCCTGACCGGGACGCCGAACGTGCCCGCGCTGTACGCGGCGACCGCCGGCTACGACGTGATCGAGGAGGTAGGCGTCGACGCCATCCGCGAGCGCTCGCTCGGCCTCACGGACCACCTGATCGAGCTCGCCGACGAGGCCGGCTACGAGGTGACGAGCCAGCGCGACCGGGGCCGCCGCGGCGCCAGCGCCGCCATCTGCGTGCCCGGCTTCGAGGGCGTGCACAAGGAGCTCGCCGATCGCCAGATCCTCTGCGACTTCCGGCCCGAGGTCGGTCTCCGGCTCGGCCCGCACTTCTTCAACACCGAGGACGAGCTCGACTACGCGGTTGCGCAGATCGGCGAGATCCTCGCCTCGGGCGCACACGAGCGTCACCTCGGTGCCGCGGCGCGCTTCTAGCCCGCCGCGCTTGAAAAACGCGCTCGCGTTACGTACCGTTCAGCTGCTTCGGTTTCTTTGATTGGTGGGCTGAAGGAGGAGCGATGACCGACTGGCACATCGAGGGCGAGTGGTACAAGAACTGCAACTGCGACGCCGGCTGTCCGTGTGACTTCAACCAGCGGCCGACGATGGGTCACTGCGAAGGCATGGCCGCGATGCGGATCACGAAAGGGCACTTCGGGGACGTCGATCTCACAGGAGTGAAGTGGGGCGGAGTCGTGCGCTGGCCCGGCGCGCTCCACGAGGGGAACGGCGAGATGGTCCCGTTCGTCGACTCGAGCTCGACCGACGAGCAGCGCGCCGCGATCTTCGAGATCGCCAGCGGCAAGCACGGCGACACGTTCATGGAGGTCTTTGCCTTCATCTGCCCGACGATCCACCCGCCGGTGATCGCGCCGGTCGATTGGGCGTTCGACCTCGAGAACCGCACGGGTCATGTGCGGGTCGAGGGCCTGCTGGAGGCCGAGGTGGACACGCTTCGCGGGATCGAGCCGCCGGATCCGTATCGTGTTCTTGTCCGGATCCCGGGCGGGATGGAGTACACGGGACCCAACCACGAGGCCGAGACGGCCCTGGTCAAGCGGCTCGTCGCCCATGGCCCGATCGAGTTCGATATCAGCGACAAGCACAGCTCGATGGCGCTCGTCCACCACGGCAGCGACGTCAGCACGCGCGACTACAAGCCCACCGTAGTCGAGCGGGCGTTCGACTAACGCGTGGCGGTCGAGATCCCGGGCCGCCGCTGGGCGCCGGCGCAACTGACCACGGCCACCCTGCTGCTCGGGGCCGCGCTCGTCACGTGGATCGTCACCGTCGACCGAATGCGCGGGATGGACGCCGGACCGGGAACGAGCCTCGGCTCACTCGGCTGGTACACCGGCATCTGGGCGACGATGATGGCCGCGATGATGTTCCCGGCCGCGGCGCCGATGGTGTTGCTGTTCGACCGGGTCTCCAGAGAGCGGGCGAGACGGGGCCAGGCCCACGTGCCGACGTGGTTTTTTACGCTGTCGTACGTCCTCGTCTGGACGGTCTACGGCCTGCTCGCGTACAGCAT
>JBBQTQ010000063.1:0-16051 GCA_038213135.1 Gaiellales bacterium | reverse complement strand
TTCATTTCCGAGCATCCCGGCGATGACGATCACGCTAACGGCAATGGCGAACGCCCACCGCATCGGCACGCAGTTCGACGACGACTAGGGCGCGAACCGACGGAACGGCACCGGTGAGGCGATCGCGCCTGACTCCAGCGGCGTCTCGTCGAGGCTGACGAGGCTGACCACGCTGTCGCTACGAAACGCGGGTCGCAGCCCGGCGAGCTCCAGCGTCCTGACCCCGAGCCAGGCGAGGCGCCAAGGTATGGGGATGAGGAGAGGGCGGCGTCCGGCGATGCGCCCAAGGATCTCTTCAAGCGAGAGTGGCTCGAGATCGGCTGCGACGACCGGCTGCTCGAGCCGTTCCCCGGCGAGCAGGGCGCCGACGAGTGCCGCGACATCGTCCTCGTGCGAGAGATGCAGGCGCTTCGAGCCGCCGATCATCGGCAGGACTCGCAGCTGCGCGATCCGCGTGAGCGCGCCGTACAGCCCCGCGGGTTCCGGCCCCCACACGAGCCCCGGCCGGATTACCTGCCCGCCCAGACTGCGCACGGTCGCCTCGACTGCGAGCTTTGCCCTTCCGTAGAGCGAGCGACAGCCGGGGAAGGCGCTGAGCGTCGAGACGAAGACGATCCGTTCGACGCCGGCCTCGGACGCCGCGTGCAGCAGCCGGCGCGATCCTTCGACGTTGACCCGCTGGATCTCACCGGCGCTCCGCGCGGAGAAGTCCCAGGCGCAGTGGACGAGGCCGTCGATTCCCGATAGGTCCGGGACGCTGCCCTCCAAGCGGAACCCGCTCGCTCGCGTCAGCTCGCGTACCTCGGCACCGGTGACACGCAGCGAGGCTGCGACCCGCGACCCTACGTACCCTCCGGCACCGGTAACTGCGTAGACCATCTACGTCTTCTCGCGGTCGAGCGCGGCACCGAGCATCAGCGGTGTCAATGCGACAGTGAAGAGTGCGATTGCTCCCGCCGCGCGGGGGATGGGATTCTGGCCGCTCTCCGGGCCGAGGGAGAAGTCGACACCTGCGCTCAGTACCCAGGTCATTCCCGCGTAGGCGGCCAGGAGCGTCGTGAGGTAGAGCACCGGCAGCCGGCGTCCTCCTCGGAGCAGGACGAGCAGGGCGGCGGCGAGACCTAACGGCACGATCACCGACCAGAAGTGCGTGTCGAGCAGGATCTGGGCGACCGAGGAAAGCGCCGGCCCGAGCCGCGCGCCGGAACCGGCGCTCGACGATCCCTGCAGCGGCCCCGCAAGATCGTGGATGCGCCGCCAGATCTCCCAGGGCAGCGTCGCGGCGAACGCAAGGGCGAAGACGGCCGCAAGGCGCGGCCAGGAGTGTCGCGTCGTGCGCGCGGAGCCGGCCAGCGCTCCTAGCAGCAGCGCCCCGGCGAAGAGGTATCCCTCGCGTTTCGTCTCCATCGCGGCCGCGAGGAGCAGGCCGCCGGCGGCCAGGAGCCAAGCCTCCCTCCGCACTACCCAGAGCCCGATGCAGAGGCCCGCAGCGCCGAAGAGCTCCGCGAGCGGGAAGTCGGCCTGAGGTGAAAGCGCCAGGCCCTTGAGCTGGATAGTCGAGAAGAGCAGCAGCACGAACGGCCAGATCAGGATGTGTGGCACTCGCGGTCGTAGGAGCCCGCCGACTGCCCAGACGAATCCGGCAAGGAGCAGCCAGAACTGGAGATGGAGCGCCGTCGTGTCCGCGCTGCCCATGAAGTGGAAGTCCATCGCCTCGAGCGTCGGGACGAACAGGGGGTAGCCGGGCTGGAAGAAGGTTCGAAACGCATGGGGATCCAGGCCGCCGAGGAGGTAGATCGCCTTCGCCTTCGTCGTCCAGATCGACCAGGCGTCCCACTCGCTCGTGACGAAAAGGGACTGCAGCCGTGCTGCGCGCAGCGCGGCTGCGAGAAAGGCCAGGACGCCGACGAGGCACAGGAGCCCCGGCACGGCGGCTTTGCGGAGGCCCATCGCCGGCCGGATCCGCGCCGGTCGCGCCCGCCCAGTGCGAATCCCCCAACCGACGCTGACCCCTCCCAGCACGACCGCGATGCCGACGATCAGACCGACTCCAACTGGAGCGCCGAGCACGAGCAAGGCGATCGCGAGCAGCGTCAGGGCGGCGATCCCGGCCAGATAGGCGAGCCCTCCCAGCCTGAGCAGCTCGACCGAGTCACCCAAGCCCCGGATCGCGAAGAGCATGGCCAGGCCGACCAGGAGGCAAAGGACGTTCAGCGCCACCAGTCCGAGAACGGCGCTCAGTGGACGACCTCCGCTACCACGAGGTCCCGCTTGCGCCACAACTCGCGCACGTGGCGACCGTGCAGGTCGCACCCGTAACAGAGCAGCCAGGGGGCGTTCGCCACCTGCAGCCGTGGCAGCAGGAAGTTCTGGAGGAAGGCGGGGACTGCCTGCAGGGCGAGCTGGGAGGCACCGCGGGGCTGCCCGGTCTCGACGGAGTATGCGGCGCGAGCGGGGAGGTCCCGCTCGGCTGCGAGCACGAAATCGCCGTCGATCCCAAGGGTTCGCACGAGCTCCAACTCGCGGTCGCTCGCCGAAAGGCTCGCGTTGTGCGCGGCCTGGTTGTCGAATGCGCGAACCGTCCCGGGCAGGTCGATCAGCGCGACGACGAGCGCGACGGCCGCGATCGCTCCCACGGGGACGAGCCAGGCGCTCGACGGCACCGGCCCAATCTACCGTCCGACCCGCTGGCTACGGTTGTCACAAGATGCCCAAGTGGGTCGAGTTGCTGGCTGCAGCGGTCGGGGCTTGGTTGCTCGTCTCCGTCGTGGGCGGCATGGTGCTCGGACGGGCGCTCGAGGCAGTTGCGCGGCGACGCCACCGCTCCGTCTGACGCGTAGCGCCTTCGTATGATCGGGCGGTGAGCGAGGCCGAGGCGCAGCCGACTCTCGAGGAGCTCGCGGCCGAGCGTGAACGCCTGCGGCGGATCGAGGCGAGGCTGGCCGCCGAGCGCACGAGGATCCACTCGGAGTCCACGGCCGAGGTCGAGCAGCTGAAGCAGACACTCCGGGCGGCCGCGCAGCGCGCGGCAGCGCGCGAACGCGAGGTCGAATCCCTGCGGCAGAGGCTCGGCAAGAAGGTCGACGGCGGCGAACGGCGCCTCTCGCTCCGTCGGCCCGAGCCCACAGCCGACGAGGTCGAGCTCCAGGAGCGGGCGGCCGCGCTCGCCGAGCGCGAACGCGAGCTCGAGCGGCGCGAAGCAGCGACCGAGCCGCAGCCCGATCTGACCGCCGAGCGCGCGGCGCTCGAGCGTCGTTCTGCCGAGCTCGCTTTCCGCGAGCGTGAGCTCGGCGTGCGCACAGAACAACTCGAGCAGACGGTCGCAGCGCTCGAAGTCCGGGAGCGCGAGCTCGCGACTCGAAGCTCCGGCCTCGCCGAGGAGACGGGGGCCCAGGCCGCAACGGCTGAGGCACTGCGCGGGCGCGAGACCGAGCTCGATGCGAGCCGGAAGGATCTCGAGTCGCGCGTCGCCGCGCTCGCGGAAACGGCGGCAACGCAGTCCGCGCTCTCCGACGCGTTGCAGGCTCGCGAGGCCGAGCTCGGGACTCGCGAGGAGCAGCTCGGCGTGCAGCGGCTCGAGCTCGAGACGCGCCTCGCGGGCATCGAGGCGACGCAGGCTGAGCAGGCGCAGGCAGCGGATGCCCTCGCGGCCCGCGAGGCCGATCTGACCCAGCGCCTCGAAGAAGTGGCCATCCAACGCGAGGGGCTGGCGACCCGCAAGGCGGAGCTCGAAGCACGCGCGGCTGGGCTCGGCGAGCAGGCGATGGCACAGGCGCAACTTGCGGAGCGGGAGGCCGAGCTGCGCCGGCTTTCGGAGGAGCTGGAGGAGCGCACTGCCGGCCTCGCGGCCCGAGACGCTGAGCTCGAGAGCCGGTTCGCAGCGCAGGCAGCGGCGGAGCTCGAGCTCTCGCAGCTGTCGGAGCGGCTCGAGCAGCAAGCGGCCGAGCTCGAGCGGCAGGCGGCGAAGAGCGACTCCGCGCAGATCGCCGCGGCGGGTGTCATGGCCGCGCGCGAGAAGGAGCTCGCCCGGAGGGTTCAGGAGGTCGAGACGCGATCGCAGGCCCTCGCCGCGGAGAAGGCAGCGCTCGGCGACGCCGAGGCGGGCCGGGCCGCAACGCTTGGAGTGCGCGAGAACGAGCTCGCCGTCCGCGCCGAGCAGCTAGCGCAGCGCGAGTCGACCCTGATTGCGCGCGAGACCGAGCTCGCCGCGAAACCGGTCGAGCCTCCCCGTCCGCCCGCCCCGGTCGTGTTCCCCCGAGCCGACCTCGCGGCGGCACAGGCCCGAATCGAGGCGAAGGGGAAGACACTGGAGCAAGCCGAGCAGCGCTACGCGCAGAAGTTCGCGGCCATGGCCGCGCGGGAGGCCGGGCTCGCGGCCCGCGAGGCCGAGCTCGGGGAGCTGCTCGAGGCCCAGCGCCAGCATGCAGGCGCCCGCGTCCAGGAGCTCGAGGAGGCGGAGCGCCAGCGGAAGCAGCTACTCGCCGAGTTGCGCTCACGCGAGGCGGGGCTGCGCGAGCGCGCGTCCGACCTGTCGGCCGAGGCCGAGCGGCTCTGGGAGGCCGAGGCCGCTCTCGACAGGCGCGAGCGGATTCTCTCGGCGGAGTGGATGCGGCTCGAGGAGCGCGCGCGGGCGCTCACCAAGGTCGAGGAGGGAACCGCGGGCGAGACGGTGCTGTTCGACGGCACCGTACTGACCTTCAGCGACGGCTTGCGCGCCCTCGCGAGGCGCGGCAGCAGCGGCACGGGTAGCTGGTAGGTTGCCCGCCGTGCTGCTGCTCTCGCTCTCGGCAGGCCAGAAGACCGGTATCGCGATCGTCGCAGCGGCATTCGTCGTCTTCGCGCTCGCGTCGTCCTTCCTGATCCCGAAGTACCGACCCAATTACCCCGGCGGCGCGGTGAAGCTCTTCGTCCTGATCTCGGCCCTCTTCGCCGCGGGCATGCTGACCGCGATCGTGGTTCTCGGCAAGGAGAAGAAGGAGGCCGTGGCGGCCTCGAGCTCCGGCCCCGCGACGACGCCGAGCTCGACCGGAGGAACGACGATCGCCCCCCCGACTGGCAACCCCGCGAACGGCAAGGCGCTCTTCGCGAGCCAGGGCTGCGGCGCCTGCCACACCTTCAAACCCGCGGGCACGAACGGCAAAGTGGGCCCCGACCTCGACAACCTGCCGGCCGACGCGCAGAAGGCAAACCAACCCCTCAGCGACTACGCGAAGGCCTCGATCGCAACTCCGAACGCCTACGTCGTCCCAGGCTTCCCGAGCGGAGTCATGCCGCCATTCGGCCAGACCCTCAAGCCGAACCAGATCGACGACCTGGTCGCCTTCCTGATCCAGCACTAACCGCCGCAGCCGGGCTTCGCCCGGCGAAGGCACGACGCGCGAGGTCGCGTGTAACTGGTGGGAAGGGGCCCACGGGGGAAACCGGCTGTTTCCCCCGTGAAGCGACAAGCGGCGCAGCCGCGAGGAGCGGCGAGCGGAGAGGGCGGGATTCGAACCCGCGACCCGCCTTTGTGGGCGAGTACGCGATTTCCAGTCGCGCTCCTTAGGCCAACTCGGACACCTCTCCGAGGCGAAACAGGGTACAGTCCGCCTCCGTGATTCGGGGTCGGCTCGCGGTATCCCTACTGGCGGTCGCCTTCGTGTTCGTGCCGTCGGCAGCGGCCGGCCCGGGCAAGGTCGAGACCGCCTCCAAGGGCAACGTGACGGCCACGTTCTCGTACACGAAGACCGGCGACTTCAACTACTCGGGCGTCCACCTGAAGATCGTGCGCGCGGGCCAGACCGTGCTCGACGCCGGCCTCCCGAAGTCCGACTGCGGCTACTGCGACGCGCAACCGTTCAGCGTCGTCGAGGGAAGCGGAAAGTCGGTCCGGCTCGTCGACCTGGACGGGAGCGGCGAGCCGGAGGTGATCGTCGACCTCTACAGCGGCGGCGCGCACTGCTGCGTCTACTCGTACATCTACCGCTACACGGGCAGCAGCTACGCGCGGGCCAAGCATCTCTGGGGCAACCCGTCCTACAGCCTCAAGGACCTCGACGGCGACGGCAAGCCCGAGGTGCTGACGAACGACGACCGCTTCGCCTACACGTTCACCGCGTACGCCTTCTCGGTGGACGCGATCCAGGTGCTTCAGTACCGGAACGGGCACTTCGTGGACGTCACGCGCAAGTTCCCGAGCCTGCCGCGGAACGAGGGTAACCAGCTCTGGAAGTCGTACCTGAAGGATCGGAACACCAAGGACTTCGACCCGCGCGGCGTCCTCGCCGCCTACGTGGCCGACGAGTACCAGATCGGCCAGGGTGCGAAGGCCTGGCAGGACCTGGTGCAGGCCTACCACGAGGGCCGCGTCAACAACATCTTCGGGCTCGGCACCACCGGGCGGCGCTACCTCGACCAGGTTCGCAAGACGCTGAAGGCCTGGGGCTACATCCGCGGTGCGCTGCCGCCGCTGCCGGCGGCCTGAAGCAGGCCGCCGGCCAGCACGCAGCGCCTAGTAGCGGTCGTCGACCACGGTGCGCCGGCTGCGCGTGAAGTAGCCGGGGCCGGCCCAGGACGACCAGAACATCATCGAGAGCACGAGGCCGGCTGCGCCGACCGCGAGCACGATGTAGCCGATCGTCTGCAAGTCGACGCCGGCGGTGTTCGATGTATGGACGGCCCAGGCGAGGACTGCCCCGACCGCGATCAGGATCAAGCTGACTCCGAAGCCCATCTCGTGTCTCCTTTCGGAAGCTTCCGAAGAGACCAACGGACGGGCGGGCGTTTCGGTTACTGCGTCAGCGCAGGCGGAGCTTGCGGCCGAGCTTGTTGAAGAGCGTGAACCCGCCGAGGATCACGGTCATGATCACGATCCCGGCGAGCACGAAGCACAGCACCACGAGCGGGAGTGCGGCCCAGTCGTTCATGCGGGCAGCGTACCTGCGGGTGCCTCATGGACGCCACGCCACTACAGCCCGCCGCGCTGGAGCACCACCGACGTGATTGTGCGAGAAGAGCCGACGAGCTGCGCGCCGCCGCCGATCTGGTTGCCGGCCGAGCAGGGCGGGTCGTCGCGGCTCTACTCGGCTCGGCCTCTGCGGCCGACCCGTCAGGCGGGCCTGGGGCGGCACCGTCCAGTTCTCGAGCGCGCCCGCGCTCGTGAACGTGCAGGTCGTGATCCCCGAGGCGGTCGTGCACGCAGAGATCGGCACATCGTCGTCGACGCCTCCTACGGTCCGCAGGGAGGAGACGGCAGCTATGCCACGCGTCGCGCGATCTGAACAGGGCGTACCGGCGCCCGGCGCGATCGCGATCTGGTAGACGGTGGCCGTGGCCACGACTGCCTTCAGAGACGCCCCGGCCGACCTGACTCGCCGGATCGGCGTTCTCTCGGATCGCCTGACGGACGGGCTGAAGCCGCTCGCCGAGGTCGCCTACAACTACCGCTGGAGCTGGCTCCCCGAGGGCACCGCGGTGTTCCGCGCGATCAGCGACCACCGCTGGCAGCTCTCCGGCCAGAACCCGGTGCGATTCCTCAACGACCTCTGGCCGACGACACAGGCGAGGGTCGAGGGAGATCCCGAACTCCTGGCGAGGATCGAGGCGCTGGCGGAGACGGTCGCTGCCGACCTCGGCCGCCCGGATCGTTTCCGACCCGGGATCGCCGGTCCGGTCGCCTTCTTCAGCGCCGAGTTCGGCTTCCACGTCTCGATGCCGATCTACTCGGGCGGCCTCGGCGTGCTCGCCGGGGACTTCCTCAAGGAGGCGAGCGACCAGGCGCTGCCGATGATCGGCATCGGCCTGCTCTACGGGCGCGGCTACTTCCGCCAGCGTCTCGACCTGAACGGGCGCCAGCAGGAGTACTGGGTCGCGACCGAGCCGCACAACCTGCCCGCGAGCCGGGTGACGACCGAGGAGGGCGCAGCGCTTCGTCTCAGCGTCGAGCTCTTCGGCCAGACGACGCTGTTCCAGGTCTGGCGCGTCGACGTCGGCCGCGTGCAGCTCTACCTGCTCGACACGGAGATCCCGCAGAACGATCCGGTGCAGCGCTGGACGACAGGGCGACTCTACGAGAGCAACCGCGCGATCCGGCTGGCCCAGTATGGGCTGCTCGGGATCGGCGGCGTTCGCCTGCTGCGCGCGCTCGGGATCGAACCCGCGGTCTTCCACCTCAACGAGGGGCACCCGGCCCTGGCCGTGCTCGAGCTCGCGGCCGAGCAGATCGCACTCGGCGTGCCGCGCGAGGAGGCGCTCGAGGCCGCGCGCGGGCGTGTGGTCTTCACGACCCACACGCCCGTCGCCGCGGGGAACGAGACGTACTCGCCGAAGGAGCTGTTCGACGCTTTCGGCGAACTCGGCGCGCGGCTGCAGCTGGACGAGCAGGCCTTCGTCGGTCTCTTTCGCGCCGATCCGGCTGACGCCCAGGAGTCGCCCGGGATGACGCCGCTGGCGCTCCGCTTCAGCCGGCGGCGAAACGGGGTGAGCCGCCTCCACGGCGAGGTGGCGCGGAAGATGTGGCAAGGGCTGTTCGGGAGCTCCGATCCGGCGGACGTGCCGATCACCTACGTGACGAACGGAGCGCATGTACCGACCTTCGTCAGCGATCCGATCCGCCGGCTCCTGACCGAGCACCTCGGCGAGGGCTGGCTCGACGACAGCGCCGACCACGCGCAGTGGGAGGCCGTCCGGGGGATTCCGAACGAGCGTCTCTGGGCCGCGCGCTGCGAGGCGCGCGCCGAGCTCGTCGACTACGTCCGCACGAAGACACAGCAGGACCGTCTGCTGCGCGGCGAGCAGATCGAGTACGTGCGCGCGATCGCCGATTCGCTCGACCCCTTGTTCCTGACGCTCGGCTTCGCGCGGCGGCTCGCGACCTACAAGCGGCTCCACCTGCTCGCGTTCGACCCGGAGCGAATGGAGCGGATCCTCGGTGGCCCGCACGGCGTGCAGCTCGTCGTCGCCGGCAAGGCTCACCCGAGCGACGAGGGTGGCAAGGACACGCTCCAGCGCCTCTTCAAGCTCAAGCGCGGGACGGTGCTCGAGCAGCGCATCGTGATCGTCGAGGACTACGACCTCGACGTGGGGCGGCGCCTGGTTTCCGGCTGCGACGTCTGGGTCAACCTGCCGCGGAGGCCGATGGAGGCAAGTGGGACGAGCGGCATGAAAGCCACCTTCAACGGGGCGATCCAGCTCAGCGTGCTCGACGGCTGGTGGGCGGAGGGCTACGACGGGCTGAACGGCTGGGCGATCCCCGGTGACGAGGGAGGCGACCCCGAAGCGGCCGACGCGCGCGACGCGAACCGCCTCTACGAGCTACTCGAGAACGAGGTCGTTCCGCTCTTCTACGCCCGGGACGAGCAGGGCATCCCGCAAGAGTGGTGCGAGCGGATCAAGCACGCGCTCGTCACCTGTGGCCCGCGCTTCTGCACCTCGCGGATGCTGAACGACTACGTTGAGCAGATCTACCCCGTGCGCTAGTCGTCTGTGACGGCGTGCTCGGCGAGCCACGCCTTCGCGACCCGCTTCTGCGCCCGTGTGAGCCAGGCCTCTGCCACCAGGTCGTGGAGCTCTTCGCGGTCGAGCCGGGCGAGATCGGGGATCCTCATCAGCACAGCCGGGTAGCCGTCGAAGTGCGGCGTCGTGAAGAAGACGCCGCGGGCGTCGGCGAGCAGCAGCTCCTTCTCGTCGAGGTCGGCGACGCGGAACCCGAGCACGTCGTCCAGCCGCTCGCCGGTCTGCGGATCGACCGCATCGCGCCGCTGGCTGCGGTGCCAGCAGAAGAGCTTGCCGTGGACGTGGTAGGCGGGCCGGCCGTCTTCGGAGAGCTCCTTGGTGGCCTGCGGCATCGCCAGCGCGAGCTCGTCCAGGTCGGCCATCGTCGCCACGGCTTCAAGCTGCCGGTCAGGACGTGGCGCCGAAGTCGACGTCCTTGGCCTCGACCGTCCCCGCCGTTCGCCCGGGCGCCGTCTGGTGCTTCCAGTACAAGTTCGTATGCGCGATGACCTGGTCCGGCGGCGGCGCGCCCCATGGCGTCTGGTCCTCCGTCGTGTGGGCGTCGCTGACGAGCGTCGCGTCGTACCCCCTGGCGAGTGCGCCGTGGAGTGTCGAGCGGATGCACGCGTCGGTCTGCGCGCCGACGACGACGAGGCGCCCGACTCCGAGGCCCGAGAGCACGGTCTCGAGGGTGGTGTCCTCGAAGGAGTCGCCGTAGTTCTTCTCGACGAGCGGCTCGGCCCCGCTCGGAGTCAGCTCGGGGACGATCCGCCACTCGTCGCTTTCCCTCACGAGCCCCTGGTCGGAGTGCTGGACCCAGACGACCGGGACCTGTTCCTGGCGCGCCTTCTCGACAAGGCTGCCGACGTTCGCGACGACCGCGTCGCGCTCGTGAGCCCCCTCGACGACGCCGTTCTGCACGTCGACGACGAGGAGCGCGGTGTTCGGGCGGTTCTCGAGTCTGCTCATGGTCCCTGCTCCTTTCCACTACCCCAGACTCGCCGGCAAACGGGCCGCGCCGATGGGGCTCTCTAATGCGGGGACGACGGCGCGGTGCTTTCTGCAACGTCGCCGTCCCGCGGATCTGAGAAGTTCGCGATCACGCCTGCGGCTCCGTGCTTCTCGACGACGTGGTAGCGGGGGTTTGTCTCGACGACGCGTTCCACCTCGACGTTCGCATGGCCGGGCACGACGAAGAAGCGCGTGCCGTCTGCGCGGATGTGCTCGTACTGGCTCAGCGTGAGCGGAACCATGTCGAGGCAGGTGTGCGAAGAGCACTCGCAGACGAACTCGTAGTCGTCGCCCCCGAAATGAATCGCCTGCTGCTCGATCGACTCGTTCATCGACCTAAACAGCACCTCGTTCTTCGCGAGGCGTTCTTCGCGGGTGTTGGCAAGTTCGTGTTCGCTCATGCGCCCACAGTAGCCGTGAATGTGCGCCAAGGGCTATGGGGTTTCGCATCGGCCGGGTCAAGGCGTCTTTGTCACGTCAGCGCGCCGTCAACGCTCAGCGCGCAGGATCTGCGCCGGTGCGTAGCGCCGGATGTGGCGGTTCCCAGGGGCAGCCGTCCGAGTCGCTAAAGTGTGAAATGTTCATCGAACCGGGGGCATTCCAGCGTGTCTGTCGGCGGAGGCTAGTGTGAGCGGTGTCGATCGCCTGAGGATCCTGATCGCGAATGAGAAGCTCGATCGGCTCGGGCTGCTTGCTACGGTCGTGGAGGGGCTTGGCCACGAGGTGGTCGCCCGCTCGGTTTCGGTGAGAGAGGTCGCGGCGATTACTGCGCGCGAGCGCCCGGATGTCGCGCTCGTGGGTCTCGGGGCCAGCTCCGAGCACGCGCTCGAACTCGTTTCGGAGATCGTGCGCGAGGCCTACTGCCCGGTGATCGCGATTCTCTCTGCCTACGACGCCTCCTGGGTGAACGAGGCCGCGAAACGCGGTGTTTTCGCGTACATCATCGACGGGCATCCGGAGGAGCTTCAGAGTGCGATCGACATCACTTTGCGCCGGTTCGCCGATGTCCAGAGCCTCCAGGGCGCGGTCGAGCGCCGGAACGTCGAAGCCCGCCGCGAGCAGGACCTCGCAAGCGCACGGCGGCGGCAGGCGCTCGAACTGCACGACGGTGTGGTTCAAGGGCTCGTTACCGCTCAGCTGGCGCACGATCTCGGCCGCGAGAGCGAGTCGCGCGAGGCGCTTCTCGACACACTCGAGCGCGCGAAAGCTGTCGTTAGTCGTTCCCTCGAGGAGCTCAAGAACACGGGCCTCAGCACCCCGCAGCTGATCCGGGATACGGCATCGCATCAAACCGCCTGAGAGAGACACCCCTGGAAGGCTCGATCGGCGTTCTGATCTGCGACGACCTCGAATCGATGCGAGTTCTGCTCGGCGTGACCGTGAGCCTGCGAGCGGGGCTCCACGTTGTCGGCGAGGCCCAGGACGGCGAGCAAGCGATCTCCGAGGCAGAGCGACTCCAGCCGGACGTGATCCTGCTCGACCTCTCGATGCCGCGGCGAACCGGTCTCGACGCGCTGCCGGAGATCAAACGAGTCGCACCCAACGCAAAGGTGATCGTCCTCTCCGGGTTCGCCGCCTCGATGATCGCCTCCGACGTCCTCGCGCACGGAGCGGACCGCTACATCGAGAAGGGCGTACCTCCCGACACCATCGCAGCCACGATCGAGGAAGTCGCAGCGGCACGCACGAGCCGTCCTGAAGCCTGAGCTCACTTCCGTCTCGCTCAATGAGCCCGCGTCAGCGGCGGGCGAGGCGGCGACTGCTCTCCGTGTCAGGGGGGTGTCCGTCTCCTTGTCCCCGGGGCGCCGCCCGGGTTGCTGGCAGTGTTCTCTGCCGGCGCGCCGGCGCTACCCCGGTGGCTGCTGATCGGCGCCTTCGGAGCCGTTGCCGGCCGCAGACGTGTCCGTCTTGGCGGCAGCGGGAAAGTCGATGCTGACGGTCTCATCCTGCCGGCGCTCCTCGATCTTGCCGCGCTGTGTGAGCGCGAGCTTGTCCGCCCGGGTGGCCGACTGCTCGATCACGAGCGAGAAGCTGCGAGGCCAGAGCTTCCTCGTCGCGACCACGTTTGCCTCGGCGGCGAGCAGCGTGATGTGCATGGTGAGGTAGACCCAGGAGAGCAGGCCGATCACGAGACCGAAGGTGCCGTAGGTGTTGCTCGCGTTCTTGAGTACGTGGCCGACGTAGTAGCCGCCGAGCGTCTGCAGCAGGGTGTAGAGGATCGCCGCCGCGACCGCGCCGTTCCTGTGGTGGCGCCAGCTGACCTCGCGGGCGGTTAGGACACGGAAGCCGAGCCAGAAGAGGCCGACGCTGAGCGCGGTCGAGAGTGCGACAGCGCCGACCTTCCAGAAGACCCCGAGCTGAGCGCCGACAGTGGCAAGGCCGCCGAGGACCGTCGTCGCGAGCGTGCCGCCACCGAGCAGAAGCAGCAAGACGATCGCCCGGCCGCGCGCCCGCAGCGGATTGGGCCGCCGCTTGAACGGGACGCCCCAGAGCTGGTTCATCGCGTTCTCGGCCGCGAGGAAGACGCCCATCCCCGCCCAGAGTGCAGCCGCGAGGCCGAGCCCGAGCGCGAGCGCACTGCCGTGGAGCGAGCCGCCGCTCAACTGCGGGCCGATCACCGGGAACTGACCGAGTGCGGAGTTGACGATCGTCCGCGCCAGGTGCGGATGGCCCTGCAGCACGAAGCCGAGCACGGTCGTCAGCACCAGCAGCAGCGGGAAGATCGCGAAGAAGCCGTAGTAGCTGATCGTGGCCGCCAGATAGCCACCCTGATCGTCGGCGTACTTCTGCAGCACAGCGAGCGGAAAGCCCAACCAGCGCCGCCGTTGCTGCAGCCGGTCGAAGGCGGCGTATCTCTCACCGAATCTCATTCAGCCCTCGAAGAGTGCGCGATCAGCCCCTCTCGATTCTCCGGCGAGCCGGCCTCCCCTGCCCCGCGAGCCGGACGGCGCGCCGACTTTGCACTTGGACGATGACGGCGGTCAAGCCCCTTGCAGCCTATCGACCCGTTTCAATACGTCTTTGAAAGCACATAACCACGCTCTATGGTCATAAACATGCGTCGCGTGAGCATGATCGTTCCCGCCTGCCTGTTCGGGCTCGTCGCCGCGTCGATCGCCTCGGCGTCGCCATTGCCTGGGAGCGCGGCGCTCGTGTCGCGGAACACCGTGTGGGGGTGCGTCAGCTACCGGACGGGTCTCTACCGGGCTGTCCGTCGGACCACGAGGTGTCACGTGTACTCGACCTCGAGCCTCTCGAAGGTGCCGCCCCGCTCGGGGGAGTACAAGGCGTTCTGGACGAATGCCGACCTACGAATCTGGGCCTGCGCCAAGACGGTGACTGGCCGGTTCAGGGTTGTTCGCCGCACGGCTCGCTGTCGCAGGGGCGAGAACAAGAGGTTCTGGTACGCGAAGTCGCCGATCAGCCCCGGCGTCCTCCAGCCGCCCTCTGTCGGGCCCCCCGGGCCCCGCGGGCCTGTCGGTCCCGCGGGTCCTGCAGGCCCTGCAGGGTCGGTTAAGGGCGCAACTGGGGCCACTGGTGCCACGGGTCAGGCCGGGCCTCAGGGAGCAACGGGCGCGCAAGGCTTGAAAGGCGACACGGGCGCGACGGGTGCTTCGGGTCCGACCGGACCCACCGGACCCACCGGCGCGACGGGCGCGACTGGGCCATCGGGGGTTACGGGCGCGACGGGCCCCGCGGGGCCGCAGGGAGCGGCCGGAGCGCAGGGCGTGAAGGGTGACACAGGCGCGACGGGTGCCACGGGGCCGCAGGGAGCGACGGGCGCTCAGGGGGTTACGGGCGCGACGGGCCCCGCGGGGCCGCAGGGAGCGGCCGGAGCGCAGGGCGCGCAGGGTGACACAGGCGCGACGGGTGCGTCTGGGCCGGCGGGTGCCACGGGGCCGCAGGGCGCGACGGGCGCTCAGGGGGTTACGGGGGCGACGGGCGCCGCGGGGCCTCAGGGGGCGACGGGCACGCAAGGCGCGACGGGCGCGACTGGGGCGTCGGGTGCGTCTGGGCCGACGGGTGCCACGGGGCCGCAGGGCGCGACGGGCGCTCAGGGGGTTACGGGCGCGACGGGCCCCGCGGGGCCGCAGGGAGCGGCAGGAGCGCAGGGCGTGAAGGGCGACACGGGGGCGCCCGGTGCGCCGGGTGCGACCGGTCCGAGCGGGGCCGCCGGCGCGACGGGTGCCGCGGGGCCGCAGGGGTCGACCGGAGCGGCGGGAGGGACGGGACCGACCGGTGCGACAGGTCCGGCGGGCGCGACAGGTCCGGCAGGCCCGGCAGGTCCGCAAGGAGCTCAGGGAACCCAGGGCGTCAAGGGCGACACCGGAACGACGGGAGCCACCGGTAGCCCGGGCGCGACGGGTGCCTCCGGGCCGCAGGGAGCGACAGGGCTGACAGGCGCGCAGGGACCGACCGGTGCGACGGGCCCGCAGGGGGCCCAGGGAGTTCAGGGCGTCAAGGGAGACACCGGCGCGACCGGTGCTTCCGGTCCGACGGGTTCCACCGGTCCCACCGGAGCCAGCGGCGCAACGGGTGCCGCCGGCCCGACAGGCACGACCCAGGCCGTCGTCGTCACGAAGACGCTCACCGGACCAGGGACCCTCACGGCAAACTGCGCGACCGACGCAGACGCCGCGCACCCGACAGCGATCTCCGGAGCCGCCCAGATCGGCGTCGGTACGGGCAATTCCATCGTTTCAGACGTTCCGATCGTCGGGGCCGGCTCCAAGCCCACGGGCTGGAAGGCTGTCAGCCAGGCGAAGGCGGGCGAGACGACGACGCTCTACGTGGTCTGCGCGCCGTAGCGCCGCTACCGGTCGAGGGCGATCCTGCGGATGCGCCACTCGCCCTTGTACTTGATCAGCGACACGACGTCCTTGACCCCGTTCTCGATCGTGATCTGCGCCTCCGCGGCCATTCCCTGAACGACGACGCGCGTGACGATCACGACGGCCTCCGGCGTGTAGGTGTGGAGGCGAATCTCCTTCGCGCAGCTGCCGGTGCGGGAGGAACTGGCGATCGTGGCCGCGAGCCGGACGGTCAGTAGCTCGTCACAGATTCGCTGCCCATCGCCGCTGCGACTGAAGGCCTGGAGCTTCCCGAGCAGGTCGTGAATCGCCTTGACGTCTGCGGAACGGGTCGGCGTAGCGAAGCTGCCGCACCCGGCGAGCGCCACCGTTGCGCAGAGAGCAGCGAGTAGTCGGTTACCGCGGCACAGCATGCCCCTTCAGAGGTGTAGCAGAAAGGTGCGTGGATTCAGTTGACGAGATCCTGAGAGAGCACTTCGAGTGCGCGCTCGGGATCGCCGACACCACATCGACGACGCACGCCCTTGCCGTTGGGATCGACAGCCGTAGAGTCGATGCCGTTCGGTGAAAGGCGGCTCGGCCGGTGGGTCAATCGCCGCCACTATCGACCTTCAGGCTGGTCACGTCGGTAGAAGTGGTGTAACGGCGCCTACGGCAGCCGAGCGAAGGTAGTTCGGCCACCGCGGGCTCCAGACTCGTCGGTTCAACCACGAATCGATGAGAGGAGCACCACGATGGCCGAGGAGGCAAGGATGACT
>JBBQTQ010000062.1:0-16052 GCA_038213135.1 Gaiellales bacterium | reverse complement strand
GTCCCCGAGTTGATCGCCGCGATCGAATACTTCATCGACGGCTACAACGAACGCGCCCAGCCGTTCGTCTGGACCAAGACCGCCGAACAGATCCTCACCAAAGCCGTCAAACAACAACCCACTTCAGGAACGCTGCACTAGCGTTTCGATGCAATGTGGTCACCGTCCGACCTCCTTGGAGTCGCTGATGGCTCTGACAACCACCAGCCTCCAAGGCAGGTCGGACGAACAACGCTCCTGGGACTTACAGCTAGCGGCGGATCTCGCGGACGTACGCGCCGGGCGCACGCGGCGCGACGATGTTCCCGAGCACCCGCGAGGCCTCCTTCAGCGAGCGGTACGAGCCGCTGAAGATCACGAAGTAGCCGGCCTGGAGAGTGCCGAACCGCGAGGAGGCGAGCACGCCGACGTGCTTGAGCCCGAGGCTCTGCTCGTGCGAAGCCTCCTCGCGCGCCGCCGCCAGTCCCGCCGCCATCGGCAGGGAGCGCAGAACGATGGTGTATGCCGCACGAGCCTTCGGCCAATGCTGAAGGGCCTCGCCCGAGTCGATCAGCCGCGGGAACGCATCCGGATAGAGCCGGGCCGCCCGCTGTGCCGCGGCCTGCGCGTAGGCCAGGGTCGGGTAGGCACCGCTGAAGACGACCCAGTAGCCGGCTCGCAGGCCCTGGTAGCGAGCCGAGCGGAGCAGCCCGATCGACGGCAGGCCCTTGCCGAGCGCGCCGTGGGCCGCGTGCATCGCCATCCGCGTGCCCTCGCGCTCGGGAACAGACGCGAGGACGACCGTGTAGGCCGTCTTGCCGTGCGGCCAGCCGAAGAGCGCGCGCTGCGCCGGCGCCGGCGGGATCGGCACCGGCTTCACGGTGGCGGGCGGAGGCGTGGGAGTCGGCGCCGGCGGCAGCACCGGCTCGGGCGGCGCGGGATGCGGCGCGATCACAACCGGCTCTGAGAGCGTGCCGGTGTTCCCGCAGATGTCGCTCGCGCTGACGGTGAGCACGTAGTCGCCCGGCGGCAGGGCGTCCGTGTCGAGCGGGCGGGAGGTCAGGTGGAACAGGTACTTCCCGTGCAGCCCGAACATGTAGTGCTTGCCCATGGTCGCGAAGTTCTGGTAGCTGCCGTGCGCGTAGACCTGCCAGAACTCCTCGTTCGGCGGCTCGCTACCGAGGAAGTCGACTGCGAGCCGGTCCGGCAGGACGACGGTGCCGTCCTCCGTCGTCAGCCGCCAGCTGATCTGCGCGGGCGTGACCGGCAGTCCGTTCCAGGGGCCTGGGTTGGGGAGCGCGGGCGTGTCCGTGGCCGAGGCCACGATCTGCACCGAGCCTTTCAGGGCCGTGGGGTCGAGAGGGGCGCCGTCCGGCGACTGGAAGACGACCCCGCCGACGACAGGCGCCGTCCGGTCGTTGTAGGGCATCAGGTGCCCGGGCGCGAGCGGATTCGCGACGACGCCGTACCGGATCTCGGAGAGGTGGACGTGGTGCCATTGCGGGCGGATCAGGCCGAGCACGGTCTTGTCGGCGACCACGTGCTCTCCTGTCGCGACGAGCGCCAGAACGTGCCAGTACTGGAACGCTCTCTCCCCAGGGGACTCGACGATCACGCCGTCGCCGTGCGCGTACCTGACCACTCCGGACACGACCGGATAGACGGGAGTCCAGTCCGGGGCGACGATGTCGACGCCGTTGTGGAACGTGAACGAGCCGCCACCGTGGACGTGGAAGATCGTGCGCGGGTCGCCGAAGTTGCCTCGGATCGGATGCGGCTCGTCGAACGGCTTCACGGGCCAGTGGTACGAAAGGCGGGTCGGCCGGACGGAGCAGCGAGAGCGCGCGGCGAGCCGCTCGGTGGACTTCGGAGCGGCCGCGAACGCTGCGCCCCCGGCGGCGGCGAGCATCAGCAGGACGGCCGCGAGGCGAACTCGCATGCGAAAACTGTAGATCCGCAGCGCAGACGGTGCCGTCCGACGCGGCGCCTACCGTTGCCCTCGCGATGCACGAGGGCAGCTGGACGATCCGTCCCTGCCCGCACCGGGAGGCGGGTGCGCTGGCACGGGCGCTCGAGATCACGGAGACGACTGCGAGCGTCCTCGTCCGGCGCGGGTATGGCGACCCCGAGGAGGCGAGCAAGTTCCTCGCCGGGGCGTTGCCCGGCCACGATCCGGCGCTGCTCGGCGATACGGCGAAGGCGTGCGAGACGATCCGCGCGGCGATCGCCGCCGGAACGCGCATTTGCGTACACGGCGACTACGACGTCGACGGGATCTGCGCGACGGCGCTCGCCGTGCTCGTGCTCCGCGAGCTCGGGGCCGAGGTCGGCTGGCACCTGCCGAGCCGCTTCGAGGAAGGCTACGGCGTCTCGGGGGAGACGCTCGCGCGGCTCGCAGAGGAGGGCTACGGCCTGATCCTGACCGTCGACTGCGGCATCACGGCCGTCGCGGAGGTCGAGGAGGCGAAGCGGCTCGGGCTCGACGTGATCGTTACCGACCACCATCGGCCCGGCGAGACGCTCCCCGATTGCTCGATCGTCGCGACCCGTCCTTCCGACTACCCGTTCCCGGAGCTCTGCGGCACCGGTGTCGTCTACAAGCTGGCCGAGGCACTGCTCGGCGCCGAGGCGCTCGAGCCGCAGCTCGACCTCGTCGCGCTCGCGACGATCGCCGACGTCGTCCCGCTCGTCGACGAGAACCGCGCTCTCGCGATCGCGGGCCTCCGGCGGCTCGCGCACACCCAGCGCCCGGGGCTGCGGGCGCTGATGGCGTCGGCCCGAGTCGATCCGGCGGCGATCGACGAGGGTGCCGTGGGGTTCAGGCTCGCGCCGCGGATCAACGCCGCCGGGCGGCTGTGCCGACCCCAGGCGGCGCTCGAGCTGCTGCTCACCGAGAACGAGGACGCCGCGCGTCTGCTCGCGGCCGAGCTCGAGGAGCTGAACCGCGACCGGCAGGCGGTCGAGGAGCGAATCCTGCGCTCGGCCGTCGCCCAGGTCGAGAGCTGGACGGAGCCGGAGCGTCGCCGCCGGGCGTACGTGCTCGCCGACGAGGGCTGGCACGAAGGCGTGATCGGGATCGTCGCCTCACGCCTCGTCGAGCGGTTCAACCGGCCGGTCGTCCTGATCGCCGGCACCGACGGCGACTGGAAGGGCTCCGGCCGCTCGGTCGCGTCGTTCGACCTCCACGCGGGCCTCGCAGCCTGCGCCGACCACCTCGAGCGCTTCGGCGGCCACCGGGCCGCCGCCGGCCTCTCGATCAAGCCGGAGCACGTCGAGCAGTTCGCAGCCGCGTTCGCAGCGCATGCCGAGTCGACGCTCGGCGACGAGGACCTGCGTCCGCTCACGATCGTGGATGCCGTCGTCCCCGGCCGCAGCCTGACCCTCGGCCTCTGCGCGGAGCTGCGGCAGCTCGCGCCGTTCGGGCTCGGCAACCCCGGTGTGACGCTCCTCGTCGCCGGCTGCGAGCTGACCGAGCTCGGCGCGGTCGGTGACGGCAAGCACCTGCGCTTCCGCGTGGTCGACGACGGCCGGCCGGCCGGCAGCGCGATCGCCTTCGGGCTGGGCGCTCAGCTCGACCGCTTCCGGCGCATCGGCACCTGGGATCTCGCGTTCCGCCTCCAGGAGAACCGCTGGAACGGCACCGTCTCGCCGCAGCTCGTCGTCAGGCGGATCTTCGAGTGCCCCGAGCGCTACCGCGAGCTGCGGGCGCGCTTCGCGGTGGAGTGGAAGAGCGGGCAGCTCAGCGCCGATGCGCAGGCGATCTTCGAGGAACTCGAGCTCGCCGAGGGAGGGTGGCGGAGCCTGCTCGAGTCCGAGCGCTTCCGCACGCTGCTGCGCGAGGAGCCCGCCCTGCTCGAAGCCGCTTAGCGGGCGGCGCCGAGCGAGAGCCGCTGCACGGGCAGGGCGGAGCGACGCCCGCCGCGCACTGCCTCGAGCTCGGCCAGCAGCCGCACGAGCCGTCGTTTCCTGAGCCGTCTGAGCACGAATCGCATCTTCGGCGGAGCAACGTCGGATCCTGCGTTTGGGGTACGGAAGCCCCGCGAGGCCGGGAGTACACTGAATCCATGGCCGTCGTCGAGGTCTCAGGCCCCCATCAGGAGTTGCTCGAGGAGCTGATCGCGGACGTCGAGTCGTACAAGCCCGACGTCGACCGCGACCTGCTCGCCCGCGCGTTCGCGTTCGCGGTCAGAGCGCACGAGGGGCAGCAGCGCCGCTCGGGCGACGACTTCGTCACACACCCGTGGAGCGTGGGCCGGATCCTCGCCGAGCTCCGCCTCGACGAGGACACGCTCGTCGCCGCGCTGCTCCACGACACGATCGAGGACACCGGCGTCGAGCTGGAGGACATCCGAACCGAGTTCGGGGACGAGGTGGCGCATCTCGTCGAGGGCGTCACGAAGCTGACCAGGATCCAGTTCGCGAGCCGCGAGCACGCCGAGGCCGAGAACTACCGCAAGATGATCCTGGCGATGACCCAGGATCCGCGCGTGATCCTGATCAAGCTCGCCGACCGCCTGCACAACATGCGCACGATCGAGTTCCTCGGCAAGCCGAAGCAGGTGCAGACCGCCAAGGAGACGCTCGAGATCTACGCGCCGATCGCCCATCGCCTGGGCATCCATGCCGTCAAGTGGGAGCTCGAGGACCTCGCGTTCCAGACGCTCCATCCGCGCAAGTACGAGGAGATCAAGACGATGGTCGCCGAGCGGCGCGACGACCGTGAGGGCCACGTCCGCGAGGCCTCGATCATCCTCAAGGCGGAGCTCGACAAGGTCGCGATCCCCTCCGAGATCTCAGGCCGCCCGAAGCACTTCTATTCGATCTACGACAAGATGACCCGCAAGGGTCGCGAGTTCAACGAGATCTACGACCTGACCGCCATGCGCGTGATCGTCGAGCGCGAGGGCGAGGAGGGGACGCGCGACTGCTACGGCGCCCTGGGCCTGATCCACTCGCTCTGGAAGCCGATGCCGGGGCGGTTCAAGGACTACATCGCGATGCCCAAGCTGAACCGCTATCGAGCGTTGCACACGACTGTGATCGGGCCGGAGGGGCGACCGCTCGAGATCCAGATCCGCACCCGCGAGATGCACGGCGAGGCCGAGCTCGGGATCGCCGCGCACTGGATCTACAAGCGCGGGGCCAAGAAGGGCAGCGCCGACGAGTGGGCGGCCTGGGTCAAGCAGATCATGGACTGGCAGAGCGACGAGTCCGACCCCGGCGAGTTCATGAAGAACCTGAAGGATCACTTCTTCGTCGAGGAGGTGTTCGTCTTCACGCCGAAGGGCGAGGTGAAGACCCTGCCGGCGGGGGCGACGCCGATCGACTTCGCCTACTCGGTGCACACGGACGTCGGCCACCGCACCGTCGGCTCGAAGGTCAACGGCCGGATCGTCCCGCTCCACTACCGCCTGAAGAACGGCGACATCGTCGAGATCCTCACGACGAAGTCCGGCCGCGGCCCCTCGCGCGACTGGCTCTCGGTAGCCGCCTCATCACGGGCGCGCAACAAGATCCGCCAGTGGTTCTCCAGCCAGACCCGCGAAGAGTCGGAGCAGAAGGGCCGCGACTCGCTCGAGGACGCCTTGAAGAAGCAGAACCTGCCGTACAAGAAGCTGGCCGGCTCGGCCGTGCTCGCGCAGGTAATCCGCGAGACGGGCTTCAAGAAGGCCGAGGACTTCTACATTGCGCTCGGCTCGGGGAAGCTCTCCTCGCATCAGATCGTCAAGAAGGTGATCCAGCGGCTCAGGACGGACGAGGTCGCCGAGGAGGAGACGATCCCGCTCAAGCCGCCGCGCAGCCGCGAGACCTCGGCGAGCGAGAACTTCGGCATCAACGTCCACGGGGTCGAGGAGGTGCTCGTCCGGCTCGCCAAGTGCTGCACGCCCGTGCCCGGCGACAAGATTCTCGGCTACATCTCGCTCGGCAAGGGAATCACGATCCACCGCGAGGACTGTCCGAACGCCAAGGCGCTGAAGCGGAACCCCGAGCGCTTCACGGACGTCTCCTGGGAGGGCGGCGGCTCGCAGAGCTTCCGCGTCCAGCTCGCCGTCGACGCGTGGGATCGGCCGCGGCTCCTCGAGGATGTGGCGCGGACGTTTGCCGAGCACGGGGCGAACATCGTCGCCTACGGCGGCGGCGTCGAAGATCAGCTCGCGAAGAACTGGTACACCGCGGAGATCGGCGACGTGAAGTCGCTGCGGGCGCTGCTCTCGGCGCTACGCAACGTCGAGGCAGTGTTCGACGCGTACCGCGTGACGCCGTCCTAGCTGGAATCCCTCGTTCGAGGGATCGATCCCTCGACTGGGTGGGTTACCCCGTTCGAGGGAGCTGGGCCGAGATCAGCGTCGCGACGCGCTCCAGGAACTCGCGATCGTCGGTCGTGGCGACGAGCTCGCCCAGGTCTCGACCCGCGTAGACAACAGGAATGGCGGTCGTCGGCTCGCCGAATGTACCGACCGTGAGCTCCGAGCCTGCGATCGTGTGAATCGCGACGAACCCGATCCCTCGTTCGTGCAGCGCGGCCAGCACGGAGCGGAGCAGGTCGTCCGGTTCGCCGCCTCGGTTGAGGATCCGGTCGACGGCCTCGAGGGCGCCGCGAAGCTCAGGCTTCGAGGTCGTCTCCCTCGAACTTGCGGATCCGCGCGCGGTACCAGTCGGGGATCTCGCAGGGCTCGCGCTTCTCGAGATCGATCAGGACGAGCGTCTGCGTCGCGGCCACGGCGAGCGACTCGCCCTCGAGGTACGCGGCGAACTCGTAGGTGATGCTGGAGCGGCCGATCCGCGCGACGCGGACGTGGACCTCGATCGGGTCGTCGAACCGGGCGGGCGCGTGGTACTCGACTTGCATCGCGCGCATCACGAACTGCCGGTCGGTCGGTTGCGGCCGCAGGAGGTCGAGCCGGCGGTGGTACTCGACGCGCGCGAGGTCGAAGTACGGCATGTAGCGGCCGTAGTAGACGACTCCCTGCGCGTCCGTGTCCGAGAAGCCGACACGGGTGCGGGCGGAGAACTTGAACGGCGGCTGCACCGGGAGGATCGTAGGGCATGTCCCGGCGCTTCCAATTGTGGCCGGAAGGTGGTAGCGTCCCGCCACTTCGAAGGAGGGAGAGACCATGCGAAGGAGATTTCTGCTCGTTGCCGCGCTGGCGCTCGTGGCGAGCGCCTCGCTCGTCGCGACGGGCTCCTCGGCGCGTCCGGGAGCCGGGCTCGTCGTTCAGAGCGGCGCGCACAACTACGCGGGACCGAGCTGCCCCGGCGCGGGCTGGAACTGCACGACCGCGCGGCACGTGCTGCAGCTCGGGGCCGACAACCGCTTCGAGTGCGGGCCGGGCGGCACGGGGACGAACAGCCCCGACAACCAGAGCTGCGTGATCAGCCAGAGCGGGCCGAGGAACGAGGCCCGCTGCACCGAGCGAACCAGGAGCGACGGAGCCGTCCAAGTCTGCTCGATCACCCAGGTCGGCGTGGAGAACAAGGCCGAGGTCGAGCAGGTCGTCGAGTCGCTCGGCGGCGCGGCCGAGACCGCGAGCCAGACGGCAAAGGTCGACCAGAGCGGGGCGACGCGGAAGAACGAGCTCCACCTGAGCCAGCGCGTCAAGCAGGACGCTCGCAGCTTGGCCGGCGAGGCACAGGACATCCACCAGCGGGCAGACGTGACGCAGAACGTCGGCGGCAACGGCGACAACAAGGCGGACGTCAACCAGGATCAGGACCAGCACGCTCGTGACGGGACGACGCAGTCGCAGAACGGGGACGGTCTTCCCTCCGGGTTTGGCGACTGCGATCTTTCGTCCAGCTCAGCCAGCGCTCCGAACGCTTGCGCGAACATCGAGCAGACGGCCGGCGCCGGCGACAACCACAACCACCTGCGGCAGACGATCGAACAGAACGGCGAGACGAAGTCGGTCGCGACTCAGCAGCAGGGCTCGCCCCACGGCGGGATCGACGGGCGAGTGCACCAAGTCTCCTCGACGGGTGCCTCCCGCAACGACGCCGACCAGAAGAAGCACCAGAAGCTGAAGGGCGGCCCGGGGTCGAAGCAGACGCTGTACGACCCGACCGGCTGCTGCGGCGTCGGCAGCTCGAACGGGAATTCCCAGAGCCGGGAGACGATCAACCAGGACGTGACGCAGAACGCCTCGGAGGGCGCGAACGCGACCGAGAGCATCGAGATCGTCGGACAGAGCAGCTCGCCTGCGGGCGGCTGCAAGATCTCGCATCATGCGCAGAACGACGGCGGCAACGTGAACAACTCGGTCTCCGAGCAGCCGTGCACGCCGCCGTTGTTGCTTGACACGAGTTGCTCGAGCTCCGGCGAGGGGGGCGGCTGTACGAGTGGCCCCCCGCCGCCGCCGTGTAATCTCGCGGCGAAGGCGGTCTGCGGTCCGCCACCGACTACCTTCGCCCGGCGTCTGCGCTAGACGACCGAACGCGGTGGGGCCGGCTCGACCGGCCCCACCGCCAGCGTCGCCAGCCGCCGCTCGATCTCCTCGCCGAGACCCGCCGCGCCGATCCCGGCACAGGTGCCGCGCGCTTCGTCGAGCTGCCGCCGCGCCTCGTCCTCCTCGCCGAGCGCGGCGAGCACGAGCGCGTACGACATGCGCGCCTGGCAGACCTCGATCGGGAGCCCGAGCGACTGCAGCAGCTCGAGCGCGTCCTCGTACAAGCGCCTGGCCTCGTCCTCGCCGCGGGCGGAGGCGACGTAGGCGCGGGCGAGGATCAGCGCCGCCCGGGCGTAGGAGTGCTCCTCGGGGACGTCCCGCGCCGCGAACTCGACGAGGTCGGCAGCGTCGTCTGCCCGACCAAGCTCGACGAGCACCTGCACAAGCAGGCGGTAGGCCTCGACGAGGAGCCAGCCGCCCTCGTCGAGGGCGGTCGGCATGGCCGCGCGAAGCCACTCCTCCGCGCGGCCGGGATCGCCCCGCGCGAGCGCGTACTGCGCGAGGGCGACGTGGTTCTGGATCTGGAAATACGGCTCGCCGGTGACCTCGAGCGCGATCTGCGCCTCCCGGCCCAGGCGCTCCGCCTCGGCGAGGTCGCCGCGAAGGTACTTCACGAGGCCGAGCTGGAAGATCGCCCGCGCCTCGTCGCGGCGGCTGCCGAGCTCCGCGGCGAGCGCGAGGCAGCGGTCGAGCTCCGTTTCGGCCTCTGCGAGCTTGCCGAGGTTGAAGAGGACGAACCCGAGCCGCAGCCGCCCCTCGGTATGGAGCGCACGGTCGTCGAGCTCCTCGGCAAGCGTCAACGACAGGCGGAGCTGGGTGACCGCGCCCTCGAGGTCGCCCTCGATCTCGGCAAGCAGAGCGGCGCGCGCGAACCAGGCCCGTAGCTGCAGCCGCCGGTCGCCGCACGCCTCGGCGAGCTCTACTGCCTCCCCGAGCGCGCGCCTCGCCTCGGTTGCCCGCCCACGCCGCAGGTCGAGGTTCGCGTCGAGGATCAGGGCGGAGGCGCGCAGATCGGGCCGCTCGAGCCGGAGCGCCTCCTCGGCGGTGGCCCTGGCGGCCTCCGCGGCCGCGGCGATCTGCCCGAGGGCAGCGAGCGCCCGCGCGTGCCTGAGCCTCAGCTCGAGCCGCGCCGCGGGGTCGGACTCCCCGGGGAGCTCGAGCGCACGCTCGTAGAAGCGCGCTGCTTCGCGCATCCCCTCCCGCCGCTCCGCCCGGTCGCCCGCCTGCATCAGCGCCGCGGCCGCACGCTCGAGCGGCGGCGGCACGGGGCTGCGCTCGACCTCCCGCGCCATCCGGCAGGACTGCTCGAGGTGGTAGGCGACGATCTCGACGAACTCCTCGACCCCGCCGAGGGACTCGAGCCACTCCGCGAAGCGCAGGTGGAGCTCGGCCCGGCGGCCCTTCGGGAGCTGCCCGTAGGCGACTTCGCGGAGCAGGACGTGCTTGAACGCGTACTCGCGCTCGCCGACCATCGTGCTCTGCTCGCTCGCGCGCACGACGTCCCGCCGCTCGAGCCCGTCGAGCCGCTGCTGCACCTCACCGAGCTCCGCTCTGTCCGCCCCTCGCATGTGGGCGACCGCACCGGCCCAGAAGACGAGGCCGGCGACGGACGCCTGCTGTGCGACCCGCTTCTCAGGCTGCGGAAGGCCGTCCAGGCGCGAGGCGAGCAGGGTCTGGAGGCTCGTCGGCACGGCCAGCTCGGCACCTTCGCCCGACAGATGCCAGCCGGTCTCGTCGACGAGACCGGCCTCGCTCAACATCCGCACCGTCTCCTCGAGAAAGAGCGGGTTGCCGCCCGCGCGGCCGAGAATCGCCTCCGCCGAGGCGTCGTCGACGAGCGCAGCGGAGCCGAGCAGCTCCCCGAGGAGGGCTCTTCCCAGCTCGGGGCGCAGCGGCTCCAGCCGGATCACGGCCCGGTGCGGCGCATCGCGCCAGAGCCCGTCGCGCTCGGCGAGCTCCGGCCGCCCGGAGCCGATCACGAGCAGTGGCGCGCCGTCTTCACCCTCGGCGAGGGTCGCGAGCAGCTCGAGCAGCGTCGGCTCGGCCCAGTGCAGGTCCTCGACGACGATCACGAGCGGCGTCCGGCGCGCGAGCAGGTGCAGGAGTCGCCGGAGACCCCAGTGCAGCTCCGCGCGGGAGATCTCGGTGGTCTCGTAGGTTCCCTGGGGGCTTGCCGGGATGCCGAGCAGGTTCGCGGCCGCCGTCGCAAGCGTGCGCAGCTCGGCCGGGTCGTCGGTGGGGAGCGCCTCGAGCAGCTCGCCCAGCCTCCGCGAGCTGGTGGCGGCGTCGTCGCTCTGCCTGACGCCTGCCGCGCCTTGCAGGATCTCGATCACCGGCCAGTACGTAATCCCCTCGCCGTAGGAGAGGCAGCGACCTTCGAGCACCGTCGCCGCCCGGCTGACACGCTGTCTCAACTCGTCGAGCAGCCGACTCTTGCCGATTCCCGGTGGGCCGAGCACGATCGCGAGCGCCGGCCGCCTCCTCTCGAGCGTCTCCTCCCACAGCGCCTCGAGCCTCCCGAGCTCCTCGTCGCGGCCCACCAGGCGGCCGCGGCTGCTCCGCGCGGCTGCCGGCCGCTCGAGAGGGGCCACCGCCTCCCAGGCGATGACCGGCTCGCTCTTGCCCTTCGCGAGCACCGGCTCGGCTGCGCGGTACTCGATCGAGCTCCGGGTAGCGAGATAGGTCAGCTCGCCGACCAGGATCCCGTCCACCGGCGCTGCCGACTGGAGGCGCGCCGCAGTGTTCATCACGTCTCCGGCGGCCATCCCCTCGGCACTGCTGCGGCCGCCCGTCACGACGAGGGCCTCGCCGGTGTGGACAGCGGTTCGGATCCGAAGCTCGAGCCACGCGTCGGCCGCGTTCAGCTCGGCGACCGCGTCGCGGAGGGCGAACGCCGCGCGGACGGCGCGCTCCGGGTCGTCCTCGTGCGCCACGGGCGCGCCGAACAGGGCGACAACCGCGTCGCCGATGAACTTCTCGACCGTTCCCCCGAACCGCTCGAGCTCGGTGCGCACGCGGTCGTAGTACACGCTCAAACGGGCGCGAACGTCCTCGGGGTCGAGCCGCTCGGCATGGGCGGTCGAGCCGACGATGTCGGTGAAGAGGACGGTGACGAGCTTCCGCTCCTCGAGCGGCGCCTCCGCGGTCGCAAGCGGCTCGCCGCACTCGAGGCAGAACTTTGCTCGCTCCGGATTGTCCTGGCCGCAGTTCGGACAGCTCGGCACGATTCGAGTCTACGACGGTTACTACGCGCGGATCAGCCCGAGCACCTCGTCGCGCTTGCGCTCCATCAGCTCCTGCGAGCGCGCCTCGAGGTTGAGGCGCAGGAGCGGCTCGGTATTCGAGGGGCGCACGTTGAAATGCCAGCCGTCCGCGTCGACAGAGAGCCCGTCGAGGTGCGAGACCACGCCCTCGGCCGCGTAGCGGCGCTCGAGCTCCTCCAGCTTGCGCGGCACGTCAGCGACCTGCGTGTTCAGCTCGCCGGTGATGAAGTAGCGCTCGCGATAGGGGCGCAGGATCTCCGACAGCTTCTGCCCGCGCGCCGAGACGAGCTCGAGCATCAGCAGGAACGGGATCACACCGGAGTCCGCCTGCGAGAAGTCGCGGAAGTAGTAGTGGCCGGAGACCTCGCCGGCGAACGCCGCGTGCTCCTGGCGCATGCGGTGCTTGATGTACGCGTGTCCGACACGGTTGACGAGCGCCACGCCGCCGGCGTGCTCGATCGTCTCCGGGACAGCCCAGCTCGCGCGGACGTCGTAGATCACCTTCGCGCCCGGCTCCTTGGCGAGGAGCGACTCGGCAAAGAGCGCAGTCGCGAAGTCGCCGGGGACGAACTCGCCGCTGTCGTCGACGAAGAAGCAGCGGTCGGCGTCGCCGTCGAAGGCGACGCCGAAATCGGCACCCTCCTCGAGCGTCTTGCCGACGATGAACTCGCGGTTCTCGGGCAGCAGCGGGTTCGGCTCGTGGTTCGGAAAGGTCCCGTCCGGCTCGAAGTAGCAGCGGACCGCGTCGATCGGCAGTCGTTCGAGCACCGGCGGCAGCATCGCCCCGGCCATTCCGTTGGCGGCGTCGATCACTACGCGCAGCGACTCGAGCGCGGCGACGTCGACGAACGAGAGGACTCGCTCGACGTACGCGGGCCAGATGTCCGCCGGTTGGATCACGCCGACCTGTGGCGACCGCGGGACAGGACTTGTCCTGTCCCGCACCGCCCGATCTCGGATCTCGAGCAAGCCTGACTCCCCGCCCACGGGAAGCGCCCCTGCACGGACGATCTTCAGGCCGGTGTACTCCTTCGGGTTGTGCGAGGCCGTGACGGCGATGCCACCGTCGAGCCCGAGTTCGCCGACGGCGAAATAGACCATCTCCGTGCCGACGAGGCCCAGGTCGGCGACGTCCGCACCGGCCTCCGCTGCGCCGCGCATGACCGCTTCGGCCATGGCCGGTGAGGACACGCGCATGTCCCGGCCGACGGCGATCCGCGCCGGCTCGAACTGCTCCACGTACGCCCGCCCGATCGCGTAGGCGCCCTCCTCGTCGAGCTCGCCCGGATAGAGGCCGCGCACGTCGTAGGCCTTGAAGACCTTGGGGTCGAGCACGGGCAGGATCGTAGCGACGCGCTCGTTCTACTCTCTAGCGATGGAACGCAAGCTCGCCACGGTGCTGTTCGTCGACCTCGTCGACTCGACCTCGCTCGTGACGAGCGCCGACCCGGAAGTCGTGCGCCGCCGCGTGAGGAGCTTCTTCGACCAGGTCACGCAGTGCGTGACCGCCCACGGCGGCATCGTCGAGAAGTTCGCCGGCGACGCGGTGCTGGCCGCGTTCGGGATTCCGCAGGCACACGAGGACGACGCCGAGCGCGCAGTCCGCGCCGCGTTCGCGATCCGCTGCTGCAGCCGAGCGGCGACGTTCAATGCCTCGCCTGTGGCGAACGTCGACTCGGCCTCGTCGAAGACCACCTCGCCCGCCTCGATCCCGATCCGCCCCTGGAGGGCGAGCTCGTGGATGGCGATTCCGGCGCGACCTGCAGACGATCGCGGCCCAGGGGCTCGCCCAGGCGCACATCGTGCGCCTCGAGCTCGAGCAGGCGGAGCCGCTCCTCCACAAGGCTCTCGAGCTGGCGGAGGGGAGCGGCAGCGTCCGCGCGCAGGGTGGCGCCAAGATGACGCTCGGCATGCTTCGGCAGGTACAGGGCCGGCTGGACGAGGCCGAGACCGTGTACGAGGAGGTGCGGTCGGTCTTCGCAGAGGTGGGTGCGCTGGCCCTGCTCGGTGCGGCTCTGACTCGCCTTGCGCTGGTGGCCTACGAGCGCGGGGACGCCAAGCGCGCCGAGAAGCTCGCGCGTGAGGCCGTCAGGATCCAGAGCGGCACCGGCGAGCTCAACCAGCTCTGCGACTCGTATTCGTCTCTGGCGCTGTACCTCGCCGTGCAGGGGCGGGTGGAGGAGGCCGAGACAGCCCTGGCCAAGTCGGACGAGCTGATCACCGTGGACGATCCGATGGGCCGGATGCTGCGCCAGCTGGCGCTCGGGCGGATCCGGGCTGCCGAGGGGCGTGACGAGGAGGCGGAGGAGCTGCTGCTCGGCTCGCTCCAGGCGGTCGAGTCGAGCGACTTCCGTCTGCTGGAGCGCGAAGCTCTACGCCAGCTCGGTCAGTTCTTGCGCGAGCGCGGGCGCCTCGAGGAGGCGGCCGAGCTCGACGAGCGCGCCGCCGAGCTGACGAGCACCGCGCGAATCGCCTGACTCGACGCTTCGTCGGGCGCCTCGCTGATCACCGTCGCCGGGCGCTCGAAACGGGTGAGCGCCTCGGCGAGCGGCTCGGCGCGGAGCGTCCCCTCGCCGTAGGGCAGGTGCTTGGTCTCGTTGCGGTTGGCGAAGGCGATGTCGGAGAAGTGGATGTGGAACGGGGTCCCCGGTTCCTGCACCTGGTCGGCGAGCTCGAGAACGCCCGCGAAGGTCTCCGTCTCCGTGAAGCCGCCGTCGGTGACCGCGTGCATGTGCGCGAAGTCGAGAACCGGGCGGACCCAGGGCAGGCGCGCGGAGATGGTGAAGCAGTCCTCCGGCGTGCCGAGCTCGCGCACCCGCCCCATCACCTCGACTCCGAAAGCGACCGCGCGACCTTTGCCCTCGAGCCGCTCCCGCAGCTCCGCCAGTTGCTCCACGACCGCGTCGAGAGCGGCCTCGCGCGTGCGGCCGAGCAGGAAGCCCGGGTGAAAAACGACGATCTCGGCACCGGCGGCAACGGCGACGCCGGCCGAGTGGTCGAGCATGCCGACTGCCATCCGCTGCTTCTTGTCGCGCTCGACGTGGCCCATGAAGCCGGCGATCGGGGCGTGCACGGAGAGCGCGATCCCGGCGTCGCGGGCAACCTCACCCAGTCGTTCCGCCCACGGGTAGTCCATCCAGAATCCGCCCTCGAAGTCGATCTCGCAGGCCGTGTAGCCGCGCTCCAGCAGGAGCCGGACGGCCTCCTCCGGGCTCTCCCGTGAGGGACAGCGGGCCGGCCCGAGGCGGACGAGTCCCATCGCCGGACACTAGCTCGCGGGCGCCACGAAGTTGGCACACATTCGGCACGAAGCCGTGCGCTTTCCGACGGTATCGTCGTCGCCGAGGGAAAGGGGTTCTTCCCCCACCCAGGGTGGGGGTATGCGCTCTCTCCATCACCGCCAACCGGTCTGTCCGGGCCCTTCTCTACGCTCGTGATATGGCGAAGCGACCCTCGCGGATCGACCTGCTCGAGCTGGATATCGACCTTCGGCTTGCCGACCTGTGGCGTGAGGCCGGGGAGATCGGCGACTGGAATCTCGAGATCGTCGCAGCATTCATGCGGGCGGCGTACGGCAAGGGTTACTGCGACTCGCTGACCGAGGACGACCCCGGCAGCCTCTGCGTCGACCACGGCTATCGAGTGCCGAGTCGCCGCCCCGAGCCCTCGCGCGGGAACTGACGAACCGCCAAGGCTAGAATCTGCGCGTGGCCAGCAAGCGCAGCCCAGCGCGGCTGATCGTCGCGCTCTCCGTCGCGGCTGTCCTCGCCGTCTTCCTGCTCTACACGTCGATCGCCGGCGGCACCCAGCCGTCCCTCAAGCCGAGCCAGCTGACCGCGAAGGCCGGCAAGGTCGAGCTCTCCGGAATCGTCGTTGGGCCGGTCACGGGCGACTCCGAGGGGCCGAGCGGCCTCCACTTCCGTCTCCGCGACCGCAACGGCCCAGCCAGCGTGCCGATCTCCTACACGGGCACCAAGCCGGACCTCTTCAAGGTCGGGCGCGAGGTGTACCTCCACGGGCACCTCCAGAACGGCGTCTTCGTCGGCGAGCCGAACACGCTCGTTACGAGGTGCCCCTCGAAGTACTCCCCGACGAAGTAGTGCCCCCTCCGGTGATGCTGGCGAGGTTCGGGCCAGAACGCGGCAGTATGCATTGCTGGAAGGGGCACTAAATGCCCGAGCTCGGCCGGGCCGCGCTCTTCCTCTGCCTCGGGCTCTGCGCGTACGCCGCGCTCGTCGGTGCCTTCGCCGCGCACCGCCGCCGCCGCCGGCTCGCCGTCTCCGCTCAGAATGCGCTCGTCGCCGCGTTCGTCTCGGCGGCGGTCGCCGCGGGGGTGCTGCTCGTCGCCCTCCTGCGGCACGACTTC
>JBBQTQ010000061.1:0-16067 GCA_038213135.1 Gaiellales bacterium | reverse complement strand
GCTCCCGGATCAACCGGTCGAGCGTCTCTTCTCGCTCCTTGAGCGAACTCGCGACGACGAGGGCGCCCTGCGTCACAGGTTGCGCCAGCACGCGGATCTCGTACTTCAGGCCCGGCCGCGAAGCGGTCTGCAAGCGCGTTGCCCCCGCTGCTACCCGAGCGAGCGTCGCTTCATCCAGCAGCACCTTCAGGCCCGGAGGCGACGAGCGCAGCACCCGGCCTGCCGGTGAGACGACCTCCGCGAGGAGCGTCGGGCCCTCGGTGTCGCGGTCGATCAAGCCGTGCGTGCTCCCGATCCGCGCCTTGGCCTCGGCAGCCTGGCCGCGCAGTGACTGATCGGCCGAGTGGAGCAGCGCGCCGCCGACCCGCGAGTAGACGAAGAAGCCGAGCGCCGCGAGCACCACGGCCATGACGACGGCGAACGCGAGCGTCAGGCGAAGGCGGATCGGGACGCGGCCCAGCATCAGGCGTCCCCGAGCCGGTAGCCGACGCCGCGGACCGTCTCGAGCGAGTGCCGCCCGAACGGCCGGTCGATCTTCTCGCGCAGGTAACGCACGTAGACGTCGACGATGTTGGACTGGCTCTCGTACGACATGTCCCAGGCCGAGTCGAGCAACTGGGCGCGCGAGAGTGCTTGTCCCGGCGAGCGCATGAAGGCCTCGAGCAGCCCGAACTCCTTCGCCGAGAGGTCGAGCTCCGTGTCGCCGCGCCAGGCCCTGCGTGCACCCGGATCGAGGCGGAGGTCGCCGACCTCGAGCACGGTCGGCCGCTCGCGGGGAGCCCGCCGCCGCAACGCCCGCAGCCGTGCCAGCAGCTCGGAGAAGGAGAAGGGCTTGACGAGGTAGTCGTCCGCCCCGGTATCCAGACCCGCGACGCGGTCCTCGACCCCGTCGCGCGCCGTCAGCATCAGCACCGGCGTCCAGATCTCCCGCGAGCGCAGGGCGCGACAAGTGGCGAAACCGTCCAGCCCGGGCAGCATCACGTCGAGGACGATCGCGTCGTACTCGGTGGCCCTCGCCATCCAGAGGGCGTCCTCGCCGCGATGTGTGACGTCGGCGGTGTGGCCTTCCTCACGCAGACCGCGGACGAGCAGATTCGCCATCTTCGCTTCGTCCTCGACGATCAGCACCCGCACCGCCCCATTGTCCTCCTACGCGCGGGAGGTGATCACGCCGCCCGCGAGCTCGGGGCCGTTCCCGAGCTGCCAGTGCGCCGAGATCAGGCGCGTCAGGCCCCGCGGCGGGCGACACCGGGCTTCGAAGCCGAGGTTGTGCACCTTCGTGACGCGGCCACTGCAGACGACACCGCTTGGCAGGTACTCCATCTGGAAAGAGGTGGCGAGCAGCCCCTGCGGTTGGATCAACAGATCGGCGCGAACGAGCACGTGCTGGGTGCCCTTCCCCTCGCCGGCGAGCGAGATGATGCCCCGGGTCGGGCCGAAGTCGCGGAGCACCTGGCCGGTCAGGGTCTCGGTGAACACCTGCGGGTTCCAGGGCTTGGGCCGGAAGCGGAACGGCCCGAACGAAAGGACGAGGATCAGCCCCACGGAGGCGACGGCGGCCACGAGCACTCCCGAACGCAGCGCGGCGACGGGCACCCGGCGGCGGAAGACCCGCCAGACGATCGCACCCACCACGCAGGCGACTGCGGCGCTGTAGACGGCGAGTAGCCAGGCCGCGCTGCGGTCGGTCCCGCTCCCGATCCCGTGCAGGGTCGCCGCGACCCAGACGGCGAAGTTCAGATAGTGCGCCCGCCGCCAGAAGCGGTGGGAGACCAGGCGGTGCCGATAGTGGTTCGTGATCGCGAGGGCCACGAGCAACTCCGCCGCGACGATCCCGAGGCCAACCCACCACTGCCGGTAGCTCGAGACCAGAGGCACGACGATCGCGACGAGTGAGAACGGCAGGTAGGAGTCGATCGCGATCGTGATCACGTGGAGCGCGACGAAGCTCCCCACGAGCAAGCCACCGACGCGGTGGATGTCCTCGACAGCGAAGCGGGGCCAGCGCTTCAGCGTCCGCTTGCCCGACATCGTCAGTCCGAGCAGCACGACCGCACTGAGCAGGACGTAGGCGACGACGCCTCCTGCTCGTGCCGCGTACCAGTCGATCGGGCTGGAGGTCAGGTGCAAGCCAGCACCTCGGGAACACTTGCTCGCCAGGTGTGGTTGCAGACGACGTCACCGCTCGCGCGAAGGAAACGGCCGGGCAGCCGGTGCTCGTCGAGCCAGCTGGGCCCGTCCGCGCCGAGCAGGAAGGCCGCCTTCGCAGCGACGTCCGCGTCGAGGCATGTGCGCCCGGAGACCGTCACCTGCTCCCAGGGCGGGTCGGCCGGCAGGCCCGTGGCCGGATCGATCAGATGGTGCTGCAGGCGCCCGCCCCGTAGCCAGCGCCGGTGGGCGCTACCGCTCGTCGCGAGAGATCCGCGAACGAGCCGCACCGCGTCTTCACCCGGCAAGGCAACGTCGAGCGGGCCCCTCGTGGCTAGATCGCCGCCGGCGGAGACGAACCCGTCGCCGGAGATCAGCGCGAGAGCGTCGTCGACCGTCATCGCCTTGACGACTCCGTTGAGGTCGAGGTGAACGTCGCCTGGCACCCGCAGCAGTTGCCCGACGAGACGCACGTTGCGCCAGGCGCCGCGAGCGGCACCGCCGGTCGGGCGCGGATCCGGCTCGAGCAGCGCGAAGTCCCGGTCGTACCCAGCAGCCTCGAGCGCGCGACCCAGGGTGGGATCGACGAGGCCGTCGGTCAGGGCGGCAACCTGGAGGGCCGTCCCGAGCGTCCGGGCGAAGGGGCGGGAGACGAGCACGTCGCGACCGGCGAGGCGATTGACGCGAGCGAGCTCGCTGTCGTCCTGGAACCGGCTGAAGGTGCGGTCACGCTCGTCGAAGAGCCCTTCGATCTGCTCCAGCTCGGATATGCACGCGCCGCCGACGACCACCTCGCAGCCCATCGAGCGAAAGCGGCGGACGCCGGTCACGAGACGGACGTGCCGGCCCCGAGAGGCGCCTCGGCCGGCGCGATGATCCCCGCCTCGAGCTGATTCGCACGAACGATCGAGACGAAATCCGCAGGCGGGCTCAACGCCCGAGGAGCCTGCTTCGAATGCCCCGAGTAGTAGGCACGCGACAGCACCATCCCGATGCCGAACACGAGCGCCCCGGTCGCGCCGAGCGACGCCTTGGCCAGGGTCACCCGGCGGCGAACCGGCGCGAGGCGCGGCGTATTCTCAGCCGACGACGGATGCACGCGCGCCATCGTGCCGGGAGAACATGAGAGCACGATTAGTCCCGCAACCCCCTCGCCGTTTCATGCGGGTCGGCGCGTTAGGCCTGCGGGTCTTGCCGATCGCGCAGCGCCTCGTCCTCCATCCGCTGCAACCGCGTGTAGTAGTCGGGGAACTCCTTGAGATGCGCGAGCGCGATCTTGCCGGTGAAGACCGGGTCGTCGTCGGTCACGTTGGTCGAGAGATCGTGGAGGCCGTGCTCGAGCTCGACGTCCATCCCCATCCGGAACTGCTCGACGCCGAATGGTGAGGCTGACCAGTCGATGCCGATCTGCTCGCCGATGCGGCGGGCCTCCTCGGCGGCAAAGCTCACTTGAGCGTCTTGATGTAGACGGCGAGCGCCTGCAGCTGGTCGTTCGGGATGATCCCGCCCCAGTGCGGCATGCTCACGATCGGCGCGCGGCCGAGCACGCTGCCCGAGCGGATCACGGCGATGATCTTCGCGTCCGTGTCGAACTGCTTGCGGAAGTCGATGCCCGAGAGCGGCGGGATCGTCTTGTCCGGAGCCTGCGGGTTGGGCACGCCGCCGAGGCCGTTCGGGCCGTGGCAGTTGAGGCAGCCGTAGCGGACGTAGAGCACGGAGCCCTCGACGGCCTGGCCCTGGCCCTGCGGGATCTCGGGCGGAGTCGCGGTCGGCACGGCCGGTAGCTTCGCCTTGATGTAGCTGACGAGGTCGCTCACCTGCTGGTTCGAGATGACCGCGCCCCAGACCGGCATGTACGGCTTCGTCGGATTGGCCGAGGCGCCGAGCCCGTGGTCGATGATCGAGCGCAGCTGCTGGGACGTGAGCGCACCCGCGGAGGTGAGGGCGGGAACATCGGGCGAGACGCCGCCACGCCCCTGCATGCCGTGGCACTGAGCGCAGGCGAACTGGACGAACACGTGCGCACCGGCGGCAACGTGTGGGTCGAACGTCGCCGGCGAGCCCTGGGTCGTGGCCGCGGCCACCGACAGGTGCCTCGTCTCACGCCCGAGGAAGAACCCTCCGACACCTGCGGCGATCCCCCAGCCGATCGAAAGGAGCACGACGACGCCCGCGACGACGTCTGCCGACCAGTCACGGCGCTTGGCGCGAGCAGGATCCGGGCTCACTCGGCGAGCCTACACCCGGGAGGGCAGTGAGGGCCGACGCCGAACGAACGCTCGATGCCTCGTCGTCTCTTGCCACCCCTGCTCGCGTTGCTCGCGATCGCCGCACCGGCGGCCGCCGACAACGCCCAGCAGCGCCGCCAGGTTGAGCAGCGGCTCGCGCAGCTGAACGCCCACGTCGCGCGGTCGAAGCAGAAGGCGAACGTGCTCCAGTCGCAGATCGACTCCGTCTCGGGCCAGATCCGTTCGATCGCGCAGCAGGTGAACGCCGCGACCGCCCACCTGGAGCCGATCTACCACGAGCTCGTACTCCGCGAGATCAAGCTGAACAGGCTCGACGCGCTCTTCCAGCTCCAGACCGACCGCCTCCACTTCCTGCGTGGCCAGTACCGGATCGCGGTCGACCGGCTCAGCCAACGGCTGGTCGCGATCTACGAGTCGGAGCCGGTGAGCACGCTCTCGCTCGTGCTGTCGGCCCGCAGCTTCACCGACTTCCTCGACGGCTTCGACTACGCACACCGGATCGGCGCCCAGGACCACGCGATCGCGACAAGGGTCGGGACGGCGAAAGTGTTCGTCACCGACCAGCTCGGCAAGACGACCGTCGCGCGGAAGTACGTGCTCGCCGAGACGCGCGCGATCGCCTTCCGCGTCAGCGAGGCACGCGCGATCCGCGACCAGCTCGCGTCGGGCCGCGACCGACTGAAGGGCCTGCGGGACCGGCGGCGCGGCCAGCTCCAAGACCTCTCCGCAGGCGAGCGCCGGGAGGCGGGCGAGATCCGCGTGCTGCGCGCCAAGGACATCGCGCTGACCGCGCTCCTGCGAAAGACGCAGGGAGTCAGTTCGGGGCCTGTCGACACGAGCCCCTCGGCGGCCGGCCTGATCTGGCCGGTCTCGGGCCCGATCACGAGCGGCTTCGGCCCGCGCTGGGGCGGCTTCCACTACGGGCTCGACATCGCGGCGAACACCGGGACGCCGATCCACGCGGCCGCCTCCGGGAAGGTGATCTACGCCGGCTGGTATGGCGGCTTCGGCAACTTCGTGATCATCGACCACGGCGGCGGGCTCGCCACGACCTACGGCCACCAGTCGCAGATCGCGGTCTCGGTCGGGCAGAACGTCGGCCAGGGCGAGGTGATCGGCTACGTCGGAAACACGGGCTTCTCGACCGGCCCGCACCTCGATTTCGAGGTACGGGTCAACGGCAATCCGGTCGACCCGCTCGGCTACTTGTAAGCCGCCTCGGCGGGAGCTAGGGTCGGCCGGCGCGCAGAGCCCTCGTGCTCATCGCCCTCGCTAGGACTTCACGACGAGCGTCGCGTGCATCCCGAGCTTGCGGTGGTCGGCGATCGAGCACCAGAGCTGGTATCGACCGGGTAGCAGCTTGAACGTCTTGTCGACGGCGTCGCCGGGGCGGGTCTGCCCGATCGCGTAGACGTGCTTGCCGCCGACCCGTTGCAGGCGCAGGTCGTGCGGGTCCTCGCCGAAGTTGACGAGCTCGACGATCGCAGTGCCGGCCTTGATCGTCGGCCGCGAGAGCGTGAAGGAGAACTCCGCCGCACCGACCTGGACACGTGCAGGCGGCGAAACCCCGCCCGCGACGAGCGCCAGGAGCGCGAGGAGGAGGCTCACTTCAGCAGCGTAGGCCGGGCGAAGGAGCTCGCGCCCGGGATGATCTTCGAGGCGTCGGCGCCGAGCCACTGCTCGAGCAGCGCCGCGTAGACGCCACGGAAGTCCGAGGTCGGCTTCAGGTTGCCCTGGTCGTCGAGCCCGCCGGAGAGGCCCGGGAACTCGCCGAGCATCCCGCCCGCGACGCGCGAGCCGATCAGGAAGCCCGTGCCGGCGGCGCCGTGGTCGGTTCCCTGCGAGCCGTTCTCCTTCGCGCGGCGGCCGAATTCCGACCAGACGTGGACGAGCACCTTGTCGGCGACGCCGCGCGCCTCGAGGTCGCGCTGGAACGAGAGCAGGGAGTCGGAGGTGAGCTTGAGCCCCTGCGCGAGCGTGTTCGCCTGCGCCGCGTGCGTGTCGTACATCCCGGGCGCGCGGAGGGCGACCGTGCGCAGAGGCAAGCCGAGCGCGAGCATCGCGGCGAGGCCCGCGAGCCGGTGCGGGAACGAGTCCTGGCTCGCCGGGTAGGCGACCGGGCTCTTCACCGTGGCGGAGCCGTCGGCGCCCTGGAACGGACGCAGCTGCGAGCGCAGCCGCTGCACCTGGCTCGCCACCTCGCCGGCCTGGCGCAGAGCCGGATCGGAAGCCTTCGAGTGGCGCGCCCCGAGGTCGGAGACCATCGCCATGATCTGCGGCTGCAGCGGCAGCTTGATCTGCGGCAGCGAGAAGTCGTAGTTGTCGGGCGCGTCGAGCGTCGAGACCGGGACCTTGGCGGTCGCCAGCTCGGGGTGGAGCGTGGCGTCGAGGGACAGTCCCTGCAGCGGGTTGTCCGGCACGCCGTAAGCGTCGAGGTAGCGGCCCATCCAGCCGGTCAGCAGCGAGTGGTCGGTCGCGCCGACCTGCCAGTAGTGGCGCGAGGTGAAGTGCGACTTGTCCGGATGGTCGTAGCCGACCGCCGGCAGCACCGTCACCTTGCCCTCGGTGTGCAGCGCCGCCAGGCCGGCGAGCGACGGATGCCAGAGCAGGCGGCTGTCCTCGGCGAACGCGATCCCCGACGAGGCGGGCAGCGCGAGCCGCGGCCGGAGCACCCGGTACTGCGGGTCGCCGTTCGGGAAGAGCAACGAGAGCGAGTCGGCGCCGCCGTCGAGGAAGATCGAGACGAGGATGCGATCGCTCGGCGTTGCGAATGCGGCCGCCTGCGCGATCCCGTTCTGGAGCAGCGCGGCGCTCAGCTTCCCGCCGCCGTAGACGGCGAGGCTCGTGCCGAGCCCGCCGATCAGGAAGTCGCGGCGGCTGAGTCCAGTTCCAGCCGGCACGGGCATTCCCGGCTCGATCGCCGGGAGCCCGTTGCCGGCCTGTGCGGCACTGCGGCGCAGCAACTCAGCCCGGGAGAACTCGTTGCACGAGCAGGCAGCCCGCATCAGGACGTGTGGTAGTCGGGAGAGGTGGCGATCAGCTGGCGGAGCGAGTTGACGACGATCGCGGGTGCGTTGCCGAAGCGCTGGGCCTGGGGCAACGCGGCCTTGGCGAACCGGTTCAGCAGGATGCGGCTGTCCGGCGTGATCGTGGTCAGCAGAAAGTCGGCGGCATGGTCGACGAGCTTCTTCGGCTCGGCCGGCAGCGAGGAGTCGCCGCTCTGCTCGTTGATCCGCACCGGATCGAGCGCGAGCATCGCGACGAACCAGCGCCCCCGGAAGGTCGAGGTGTCGAGCCAGCGCGAGTCGTCCCAGCCGCCGACGTTCGGCGGGTAGAAGAGCCGCTGGCCGGCCAGGGTGTCGAGCTTCCACCAGAGCGACGAGTCGATCCCGCGCCCGGTCGCGCGGAGGAGACCGGCCGTGTAGACGACCGGCGGTTTCGTCAGTCGCGGCCCGGTGTAGAGAGCGTGGTGCTGCAGGATCGCCTCGACGACCGGCTTCACCTGGTGGTCGGCGCTGTAGAGCGCCTCGAGGCCGGCCTCCGTCGCCTTGTCAGGCGGGGTCGGCACGAAGTAGCTCCAGAGCTTCTTGACGAAGTACGACGGGTGCTGCGGGTTCGAGAGGCAGAGCCGGCAGGAGTCCTCCCAGGTGAACGTCCCCGACTGGCCGAAGATCGTCTTCGTCCCCGGATCGTGCAGGCGCGGCTCGTAGCGGAAGTCGGTCGCGCCCGCGCCGGGTAGCTGCGTGGCCGTCCAGCCTGTGAGCGCGCGGGCCTGTTCGCGGACGTCGTCCTCGGTGTAGCCGCGGCTCGCACCGAGCGTGAAGAGCTCCATCATCTCGCGGCCGTAGTTCTCGTTCGGGGAGCGGAGCGTGTTCTGGACGCCGTTCAGCCAGAGCAGCATCGCCGGATCGACTGTCACCGCCTTCAGGAGGTCGGACATCGAGCCGAGCGCGTTGTCGCGGAAGAGCTGGTTCTGCTGGAGCATCAGCGACTGCTGACGGACGCCCGTGTTCGAGGTCGCGAACCAGTCGTGCCAGATCAGTGCCATCCGCTCGATCAGCGGCCGGTTCGTGCGGACCATCTTGTCGAGCCACCAGAGGTGGTCGTGGCCGACGGCGTCGTTCGGGGCGATCGGGAAGCGGCCGTCGGTCGGTGGCGGTCCCGTCAGCTGCTCGGCCGCCGGCTCGGTCAGAGACTTGACCGCGCCGTGCAGCCCGAGCTTGGCAAGCCTCGCGACGTCGCCCTTCCTCGGGCCGAAGCCGGCACGCCAGAGCAACCGGCTCGCCTCGGCTGCGCCGAAAGCCTTTGTGTAGACGGGGAGGCCGGTCGCGGTCTTCAGCACAGTCGGGTTCTACTGGGTTGGCGCAAGCGCCGGGTAACCCAATCGCAAAATCGAGGTAAAGGGGCGCGCGAGTTACGGGAAGCCCGGCAAGGTCGTGTGCGCCGTCAGGCAGAGCCCGTTGCGGTTCTGCGTGTCGCCGACGTTGCTCATTCTCGTCCAGGTGTTGGCGGGCCTGGCGCGGACTCCCGTCTTGTCGACGCAATCCTGGGTGTTGGCCTTCGCGACGTTGCGCGTCAGGACGTTGCCGCTCGTGCCGCCGCCGAGCTCGATTCCGTTGCCACCGTTGAACTGCGCGACGTTGCCGAGGAACTTGCTCCTCGTGAGCGTCATGGTCGCGGTGACCTCGATTCCCGTCAGGGTTGCGTCCTGGATGACGTTCCCGGCGATCGTCCAGCCTGTGCTCGTCCCCGGTCATCGCGCCAGGCGAGTCGAGGTGGACGACCTGGTCGTTGCGGCTCGAGAAACCGTTGGAGCGTGAACTTCGCCGAGCCGTCGGCGAGCACGCCCGGGCCCGGCGCAACCGTGTTGATCGCGCCCTAGATCGTCTGGTACGGGAACAGCGTCCCCTCGCACGAGACGAAGACGCTCGTGTTGTCGACGACGAGCGTGGTCGGCGAAGAACGCCGCGGCAATGCCCAGCAGTACCAGTCCTCTCCCCTTCATTTCCAGCCTCCCCCTTCGGGGCGCCGATCGTGGCGCGAAATCGCCTTTGTGCCTAGAGGAACTTCGGGGGTGGCGAAATCCCTCGATCGGGGTACTCTGAGTGCGGGAGGGCTGGTTTTGTCGAGACGACTTCGAATCGGGGTAGTGCTTGCCGTCGGTGCGGCCGTTGCCGCACTGGTCGGCGGCGCCTCCGCGCACGCGGAGTTCTCGGCCGAGATCACAGCCGTGCCGAGCGGCAACGGCAAGATCACCGGCCCGAACGGCCTCAATTGCGGCGCCGGCGGCAACGTCTGCCTGGTCAATGTCACGAGCTCACCCGCGACGTTGACGGCCACCCCGTCGAACGGCTGGACGTTCGACGGCTGGGAGGACGACTGCACGGCGGCCACGACGAACGTCTGCACCCTCAACGTCCAGGACGGCGGCCACTACACGGTCACGGCGGACTTCATCGTCACGCGCCCTGTGACGATCACCGTGACCGGCAACGGAACGGTCTTCGGCACGAATGGGATCAACTGCAGCTCCGCCGGCGGCGCGAACTGCACCCGTAACTTCGCCAACGGCGACCCGGTCAGCCTCACCGCCTCGCCGGGCTCCGGCGCGACGTTCACCGGCTGGACCGGTTGCCCGACCACGCCCTCGGGCTCGTTCTGCTCGTTCACGATGGGCAACAACGCCGTCAACGTGTCGGCAGCGTTCAGCGGCAGCGGCACGACGAACTTCACCCTCACCGGGTCGGTGACCGGCAATGGGACGATCACGTCCAGCCCCTCGGGCATGAACTGCACGTCCGGCGGCGGCTCGAGCTGCACGCCCCAGTTCGCGAGCGGCACGATTGTCACGCTCACCGAGACTCCGTCCAGCGGCGCAACCTTCAGCGGCTGGGGCGGCGTCTGCTCCGGCAACGCGACGACCTGCTCTGTGACGATGGACGCGGCCAAGTCGGTCTCGGCCACGTTCACCGGCGGCGGTTCGACATTCCCGCTCCAGGTCTCGACCTCGGGCAGCGGCACGGTCACCGGCGGCGGCATCAACTGCCATTCGAACACCGGCACCTGCACCGTGAACGAACCCTCGGGAACGAGCGTCACTCTCGCCGCCGTCGCCGATTCGGGCTTCACCTTCAGCGGCTGGACCGGCGCCTGCTCCGGCTCGAGCCCGTTCTGCACCATCTCGATGACGGCCCTCAAGACGGTCGGGGCGACGTTCACCTCGACGAGCAGCCAGACCGCCACGCTGACGCTGAACCTGATCGGCAAGGGCACGGTCAACGCACCGAACGGGAACTGCCCGAGCACGGGCGCCTCCGCGTCGTGCACGCAGCAGTACACGCTGGGACAGTCGATCACCCTGACCGCCGTGCCCGCCTCGGGCTGGACGTTCTCCGGCTGGAGCGGCGACTGCAGCGGCACGGGCGCCTGCAGCCTGACCATGTCCTCGGCGCGAACGGCTACCGCGACCTTCAGCAACGGCGGGTTCTCGGTCCGCAGCCTCGGCAGCCCGCTGAAGAGGACGACCGGGAGCACCTGCACGGCGACGCTTCGCTTCCACAACACCGAGGCCGCGAGCGCGCGCCTGAACGTCGTCCGCAACAGAGGCAGCAGCGAGACGATTCTCTTCAGCACGCCGGCCGGCAACAACTCCTTCGGCGTCGCCGGGCTCTCGCAGGGCGTCTACACCTTCGAGCTGACGCTGACGAACGCAGCCGGCTCGAGCAGCACGCTGCGCTGGACGCAGTTCCAGTGCCTGCCGTTCCGGCCACCGATCAACAGGGTGGGCTTCGTGGTCACGCGCGGCGGTGTCCAGCTGGCGACGTCCTCGAACGGCGTGCCGATCTTCTACATCCACTTCCACACGAACCGCGCGATAGCCGCCCGCATGCGCGAAACGATCAACGGGCGCCTCGTCAGCGACTTCGGCTTCAGCCCGCGCGCCGGCAACGTGACCATCGGACCGTTCCCGATCTTCCAGCACGGGGCCTACAGGATCACGATGACCGCGCTCGACTCATCCGGGCGGACGCGCCGCCTCGGCTGGGGCTTTTCTCTCTAGGAGGGCTTGGCGGAACGGTCCTCGTCGACAGGGCGCGATGCTCGTTCCGAGGCAAGGACGCAGGGAGCGCTCATATCGAGGAGATATGGGCGCGACTGAGGACGCAGCATCGGGGCGAGCCTCGCGCCCTGACGGCTCAGCGACTGTTTCGCCAAACCCTCCTGGCTAGACCTTGTAGGACTTGTCGTGCCAGCGGCGCGCGAGGGCCAGCTTGCTGCCGTTCCAGTGCCAGCGCTCGTGGTCGTAGCCGCCGGTCGGGCAGCAGTTCGGATCGGGCTTCTTGTAGACCGGAACCGAGGTCGCGACGTCGCCGCCGAGGCGGTAGAGGCCGAGCTTGTAGCCACCCTCGGTGTGGGCGACCTTCCAGCCGGAAGCCGAGCCGGTGAAGAGGATCCAGGCGATGTCGCCCGCAGTGCCGCCGCTCGCGATCGAGACCGCCATGTCGGTGCGGCCGTCCCGCGTGAAGTCGAAGCAGATCACGGTGCCGACGTACTTCGGGTCGGCCGGGGCCTTCATGCCCGAGAGCATCGGGATCTCGACGTGAGTGCTCTTGATCGCCGACCTCGCCGTCGCCGTGCCGCAGCCGTGGGCCAGGACGAGCGAGGCGAACAGGGAGACGAAGACCATCGGGCGCGAGTTTAGGCTAGACGGCGTGGAGGAGCAAGATCTAGACGCGGATCCCGTCCGCCAGTTCCACACCTGGTTCGAGCAGGCACGCGCGACCGAGCCGCTGCCGGAAGCCTGCGCGCTCGCGACGGCGACGTCGTCCGCCAGGCCGTCGGTGCGGATGGTGCTCGCCAAGGGCCTCGACGCGGGCGGCTTCGTCTTCTACACGGGCTACGAGAGCCGCAAGGGCTGGGAGCTGCTCGAGAACCCGCACGCGGCGCTCTGCTTCTACTGGAACGGGCCCGGGCGGCAGGTGCGGATTGAAGGCCCCGTCGAGCGAGTCAGCTCCGACGAGTCAGACGCGTACTTCGCCTCCCGACCGCTCGGCTCGCGACTCTCGGCAGCCGTCTCGCGCCAGAGCGAGGTCGCCGGAACCCGGGAGGAGCTGGAGGCCGCGGTCGAGGAGCTGCGCGCCCTCCACGGCGCAGAGGGTCCCGAGCGGCCGCCGATCTGGGGCGGCTTCCGGCTGATCCCGCAGGCCTGGGAGTTCTGGCAGCACCGCGACGACCGGCTGCACGACCGGTTCCGCTACCTGGCGGCCGGGGCGGACTGGCTTGTCGAGCGCCTCTACCCGTGAGGGAGCTGCTGGAGGCGCTCGGGGCGGGGCCCGAGCTCGCCGCGCTGGCCTGGCTCGCGGGGCGCGAGGTGCAAATCGACGAAGAGGAGCTCCAAGGCGCGCGCCGCCGGGCGGTCCTCCTGCTCGCCGCCGGCGGCGACCCGCAGCGCGGTCTCGAGCTCGACGGCCGCGCGGTCACGGCCCTCGCAGCCGACCTCGACTCGCCCGAGCGGCGCGACGAGCTCGCCGCCGGGTTGCGCGGACTGCAGGATCAGGCCGCCGACCTCGACTCCGTCTCGGCCGCGCTCGCATCCCTGCTGCTCGACACCGACCTGGCCTGGCGCGCGCTCGCCTGCGGCCTGCTGGCCGAGGAGCTCGCCTAGCTGCGAGTCAGGTTGACGACGCTCGTCGCGTGCGAGGAGTCGGGCAGCGTGATCTCGATCGTGCCGGTGAAGGTCTTGCCGGCGAACTTGTCGCTGACCTTCCAGCTGAGGCCGGGGTTACAGGGCACGTTGACGCCCCCGCCGGTGATCGTCTGGGTCTTGAAGCTGTAGGCGAGCGTGACCGTGCCGAAGGCCTGCGTCGTCCGTTGCACGGAGAAGCCGGCGGGGCTCCAGTGGTTCGGCCCCTTGCCGGCCGTGATCGTGCCGACGTCGGGCGGCGGATCGCTGCAGCCGAAGACGTTGCCGCCGAAGTCGGCGCTGAACGTGAACACCTTCGCGGTCTTGGCCACGACGACGATGCTCGCCGGGCCCGTGGAGCCGAATGTCTGGTTCATCCAGGCGCCGCCCCAGGTTCCCGCGAGGGTCTTGGGCGTGAAGCCTGGAGGCGGTTTCTTGGCCAGCGCCGGTGAAGCAAGTGCGGCAACTGCCAGGAGGGCTAGGGCAAAGCGGATTGGCGGACGCTAACCGCCGGGGCTCCGTAGGTCAAGATCACGCGATGGAGGAGTTGCGCGGATTCATGCGGCGCGTGCCGACGGCGGTCGCGGTACTGACCGTGGCCGTCGAGGAGGAGCGCCTCGGGCTGACCGTCTCCTCGTTCGTCGCGCTCTCGCTCGAGCCGCCGCTCGTCGGCGCCTCGATCTCGCGGCAGGCCGCGATGCACGAGCTGCTCGGGCGTGCCGAGGGCTTCGCCCTCAGCGTCCTCGCCGAGGGCCAGGAAGCAGTTGCCGCCCACTTCGCCCGCGGCGTGCCGCCGATCGCGATGTGGCACGGAATCGAGACGCGCGAGGGCTCGACGGCACCGCTGCTCGCCGGGGCGATCGGCTGGCTCGAGTGCTCTCTCCGCGAGCGCATCGACGCCGGCGACCACACGCTCTACGTCGGCGAGGTGACCTCGGTGGAGCAGGGTGCTCCGGGCCGGGCACTCGTCCGCGTCGACCAGGCATACGAATGATCGACGCGGTCGTCTTCGACCTGGACGGCGTGCTGATCCAGACCGAGGAGCTCTGGGACGAGGTGCGCGAGCGCTACATCCGTGAGCGCGGCGGCCGCTACGACCCGGACGCACAGCGGGCGATGATGGGCATGAGCTCGCTCGAGTGGTCGCGCTTCATCCACGAGGACCTCGGCGTGCCCGTGACGCCGGAGACGATCTCCGACGACGTCGTGCTGCTGATGACCGAGCGCTACGAGCAACGCCTACCGTTGATCCCGGGCGCGCGCGAGGCGGTCGAGCGCCTGGCCGCGCGCTGGCCGCTCGCGGTCGCGTCGTCGTCGAACCGGCCGCTGATCGACGCGGCCTTGCGGCTCGGCGGCCTCGTCGACTTCTTCAGGGCGACGGTGTCCTCCGAGGAGGTCGCTCACGGAAAGCCCGCGCCTGACGTCTACCTGGAGGCCGCGCGCCGGCTTGGCATCGATCCCGGTCGAGCGGCAGCCGTCGAGGACTCGCACGCGGGCATCGGTTCCGCGAAGGCGGCCGGGATGCGTGTGGTCGCGATCCCGAACCCGGCCTACCCGCCCGACGAGGAGGCGCTCGCCTCGGCGGACGTCGTGCTCTCGTCGATCGAGGAGCTGACGCCGGAGTCGATCGCGTAGACGGCGTCGCCAACCCGTAGCTCGCCGCCGACGACGATGTCCGCCCGCAGGCCGGTGTGGGCGAGCGGGCGCAGGATGCCCGGGCCCGCGAGCTTCTCCAGGTGGTCGCAGGGCTCACAGAGCCGCTGCCCGTAGCACTCCAACTCGCCGACCCGGAACCGCTTGCCGACCAGCCCGCCCAGGTCGAGCCCGCTGACGACCACGCTGCGACGTGCCGCGGCACCGTCGATCCCGGCCCGCTCGAGCGCGTCGGCCTCGACGAGCGTCAGGTCACGGCCTGTCGAAACGGCATGACCGGAAAAGGTGCCGATGCCCTCGAAGTAACGGTCGCCCTCGAGCCCCCGGCCGGCAACCGCCTCGGCGCGCTCGACGGAGCGCGGCAGCTCCGTGGCCGTGGGTGAAACGAAGATCCCTTCGACGCGACCGCTCATGAGCTCGCGTCCGAGAAGACGATTCGCTTGCCGTCGCGCGACCACGACGGCCCGCTGAACGCGGAACCTTGGCGCTCGTGGGTCAGCACACGCTCGGCGCGGGTCCTCACCGTCACGGTCGCGACCTGGGCCGAGCCCTTGCGAAAGGCAAGGAAGGCGATGCTCCGCCCGTCCGGCGACCACACAGGGTCACCTGCCCCCTCCCGCTTGCGCGAGAGCCGCTCCACTCCCTCCCCGGTCGCCGAAGACCGGTAGAGACCGTCGGAGCGGACGAACGCGAGCCACTTGCCGTCGGGTGACCACGCCGGCCCCGCCCCCACCACCAAGTGCCGCTCGCTCTTGCCGTTCGCAGCGACTGCGTTGATTCTGGACTGGCCCTGCATGAACGCCACGACGTTGCGCGACGACCACGCCGGCGGGATGGCCGGATTCGGAGCGAACGCGGAAACTCGAACCGTCGGGCCGCCGAGCGTCACGAGCTGCAGGTTCTCGGCTTCGCCGAACGGAGTGACGTCGCCTTCAACCGCGAGCCTCGAGCCGCCGGGCGCCCAGGCCGGACTCATCGCGTCGTCGACCACGGACTGGAGACCGATCCCATCGCTCCGGATGACGTACACCCCCCAGGTCGTGCAGTTCTTGACGCAACCGGGTGACTGGGGATTCTCTGCGTCGAAGGCCAGCCGTGTCCCGTCCGGCGACCACGCGAGCGAGGTCTGCCCCGAGTCGTCGGAGGCAATCGTGGCTCCAGCAGCGCCTCCGACCGGACTCGTGGTCACCCGGTGGGCGCCCCGGCCGTTCCCCGACATCACGTAGATGTCGAGCGACCCGCCGCGGTCGCTCAGGAATGCGATCTGCCCGGTCTTCCGCGAGACGACGGGTGTCGAATCCACGCCTGGAGTGCTCGTCAGCACGACTGTCTGC
>JBBQTQ010000060.1:0-16138 GCA_038213135.1 Gaiellales bacterium | reverse complement strand
TCGGCGACGCCGTCCGGTGTGACCGCCAACCTCACCGGCCGCGACCCGCTGTTCGAGGACGTGGGCGGCGCCGGAGGGCCGAGCCTCGCGCTCGAGATCCTGATCGGCGGCGTCGGCGCGCTGCTCGTCCTCCTGTTCGTCTTCGGGACGCTGACCGCGGTCTCGCTCCCGCTCGTCGTCGCCGCGACCTCGATCCTGACCACGTTCAGCGCGGTCTGGGCGCTCACCTACATCACTGACGTCTCGATCATCGTCCAGTTCCTCGTCGCGCTCGTCGGCCTCGGGGTCGCGATCGACTACTCGCTGCTCATGCTCTTCCGCTTCCGGGAGGAGCTCCACCACGGCCGCAGCGTCGAGGACGCCGTCGTCGAGACGATGACGCACGCCGGCCGCTCGGTGATCGTCTCGGGCACGACAGTCGCGGTCGGCCTCGTCTCGATGGTGATCCTGCCGCTGCCCTTCATCCGCTCGATCGGGATCGGCGGCATGCTGATCCCCGCGGTCTCGGTGCTGGCCGCGATCACGCTGATGCCGGCACTGCTCTCGGTGCTCGGGACGCGGATCAACAGCGTCCGCCTGCTGCCGAAGCGATTCGTCGACCGTGGCCATCCCGAGGACGGCGCCTGGGGGCGCTGGGCTCGGTTCGTGATGCGCCGGCCCGCGGCGGTGGCGGTGGTCGGCCTTGCGATCGTCGGCGTGCTCGTCTACTACGGCTTCCAGCTCAACCCGAGCGAGGCGCAGGCGAAGGACCAGCCCGGCAGCGGCAGCGCGATCCTGGGGCGCGACGCGCTGACGGCGGCGGGCATCTCGGCCGGAGTGCTGAAGCCGTTCGAGGTGCTGGTCGAGAACGGCGGCGATCCGAACGCCGTGGCCGCGAAGCTCCGCTCGACTCCGGGGGTCGTCGCGGCGCTCGCGCCTCAGCAGTGGCGGCGCGGCGGCGACTCGATCGTCGAGGCGTTTCCTGCCTACGACGGCTCGGCCAAGCCAGTGCGCGGCGTCATCTCGGCCGTACAGCACGAGCTGAAGGGGACGGACGCGACGCTCGGCGGCGTGGCAGCCGAGGACCGCGACTTCGTGCACGCGGTCTACGGGAACTTCCCCTACGTGCTCGGCTTCGTCGTGCTGCTCACGGTCCTGCTGCTGATGCGGGCGTTCCGGTCGGTGATCCTGCCGCTGAAGGCGGCGATCCTGAACCTGGTCTCGCTCGCGGCGGCGTTCGGGATCATCGTCTTCGTCTTCCAGCTCGGGCACGGATCCGAGGCGATCTGGAACGTGTCGGCGACGCAGTCGATCATCCCCTGGATACCGCTGATGATCTTCGCGTTCCTGTTCGGGCTCTCGATGGACTACGAGGTCTTCATGCTGACTCGGATGCGAGAGGCCTACGACGAGACGGGCGACACGGAGCAGGCGATCGCGCTCGGGCTGGCGCGCACCGGCAAGCTCGTGACGAGCGCGGCCCTGGTGCTGATGTTCGCCTTCTTCGTGCTCTCCTCAGGCCCCGGCGTCGACATCAAGCAGTTCGGGATCGGCCTGGCGGCCGGGATCATCTTCGACGCGACGGTGATCCGCGCCCTGCTCGTGCCGGCGCTGATGCGCCTGATGGGCAAGTGGAACTGGTGGCTCCCGGAGCCTCTGCCGAAGTGGCTGTTGATTCGCCCTACGGCGTCGGGTGAGGGACCGGCCTAGCAACCAGGCCTGTCCCTCGGCCCTGCGCTACCCAGTTCCGTAACCACCGCCGCCGGGCGTCTCGATCGTGATCACGTCGCCCGTGTCGAGCTGGCGGGTTACCTTCGGCGGCAGCTCCTCGCCGTTCAGGAGGTTGCGCCCGCACTTGCCGTCGCCGCCTCCCTTCACACCTGAGGGAGCGTGTCGGCGGCGCTCCGTCAGCAGCGAGAGGCGGCACGGCTCCAGCACCCGGAACTCGCGGACGACGCCGTCGCCTCCCCGGTAGCGGCCGGCGCCGCCGGAGCCGAGCCGCAGGCCGTAGCGCTCGACGCGCAGCGGATAGGCCAGCTCGAGCGCCTCGACCGGCGTGTTCAGGGTGTTCGACATCGCCACGTGGACAGCGGACGGGCCGTCCGCGTCGGGACAAGCACCCTGCCCGCCCGAGATCGTCTCGTAGTAGGTAAAGCGCTCGTTGCCGAACGTGACGTTGTTCATCGTCCCCTGCCCCTGGGCGGGGACGTCCACTGCCTGGCCGAAGGCGCGGAAGACGGTGTCGGTGATCCGGCTCGAGGTCTCGGTGTTGCCGGCGACGACCGCGGCGGGGAACTGCGCGTTGACGAGGCAGTTCCGCGGCGCCTTCACGGTCACGGGCGCGTAGGCGCCGCCCGATGCCGGAAGCTCCGGCTCGGTCAGGCAGCGGACGACGAAGAAGCAGGCCGAGCGGGCGACGGCGAGCGGGCAGTTCAGGTTGCCGTCGTGCTGGGGCGAAGTGCCGGCGAAGTCGATCTCGATCGAATCGCCGGCGATCGTGACGGCGGCGTGGATCTCGAGCTCGCCGGCGATCGGCTCGAGGTAGTCGACAGCCTCGTAGCGGCCGTCGGGGAGGCGCTCGATCGCGGCGCGAACCATCCGCTCCGAGTAGCGGTAGAGCTCGTCCATCGCGGCGGCGACGGTTTCGAGGCCGCGGCGCTCGCAGAGCTCCGCGAGCCGTCGCTCCGCGAGGTGGTGGGCGGCGATCTGGGCGCGCAGGTCGCCCCTGCGCTCGTCCGGGTTGCGCATGTTCGCGAGCAGGAGGGTCAGCACGTCGTCGCCGAGCCGGAGCGGTGGGATGATCACGCCCTCCTGATAGAGCGAGCGGGACTCGGCGGGCAGGCTCGCCGGCTCCATGCCGCCGACGTCGGCGTGGTGGGCGCGCGAGACCGCGAAGCCGCACTCGACGCGGCTGACGAGCGTGATGTCGGGCAGATGCGTTCCGCCGGTGTACGGGTCGTTGACGATCCAGATCTCGCCGGGCGCGGGATCGTGGGCCATGACGGCCCCGACCGCTTCGGGCATGGCCCCGAGGTGGACGGGGATGTGCTCAGCCTGCGCGATCATCCTGCCGTCGGCCGAGAAGAGCGCGGTCGAGCAGTCGCGCCGCTCCTTGATGTTCGAGGAGAACGCAGCCCGGACGAGCGCGGCGCCCATCTCCTCCGCGACGGCGCGGAGCGAGTGGCCGAGAACTTGGAGCTCAATTTTCACGATCTGGTCACGATCAGCGTGCTAGAGGTTCCGGTGGTCCCGTCCCGATCCCCCACCCACCCTGGGGGCAGCCAGCACGTGGCGCCGTCCAGTTCGAGCACGGCCGGGCCGGACACGTGCAGCGGCTCGCCGGGCGGGAGCGTCAGCTCAGGGCCTGGGCGGATCTCAGCGGTGCGAACGGCGACGAGCTCGATCGGCCGGTCGCGGTCGGCGTAGCCGTAGCGCTCCTCGTGCGCCCGGTGGAACGCGTCCGCAAGATCGTCACCGCCAATCGGGACGGTCAGCTCGAAGGCCTGGCCCTGGTACCGCAGGTCGGCCTCGCCCTGGGACGGCAGCTCGCCCGCCTCGGCGAGCGGCACGACGTAGGAGCGCACGGAGTCGCGACGCTCGTCGCTCGCGACGAGACCGAGCGCCGACAGCACCCCGGCGGCCGCCGGCACCAGCACGGTGCGGATGCCGAGCTCCTCGGCGAGCGCGCAGGCATGGAGCGGGCCGGCGCCGCCGAACGCGACGAGCGCGAAGTCGCGCGGGTCGTGCCCCCGCTCGACCGAGACGACGCGCAGCGCGCGCAGCATCTCCGCATTCACGACCTCGACAACCTCGGCCGGATCCAATCCCGCCATCGCACGCTCGGCCGCTGCACGATCGAGCTCGAGCCCACCCGCAAGCCGCTCTGGCAAGCGCCCCAGCAAGAGGTTCGCGTCCGTGACCGTGGGCCGAGTCCCGCCACGGCCATAGCAAGCCGGCCCAGGCTCGGCACCGGCGCTCTCGGGCCCGACGCGGATCGCTCCGCCCGCGTCCCGCCAGACGATCGACCCGCCTCCCGCGCCGACGGTGTGCAGGTCGACGGTCGGCAGCCGGATCGGGAAGCCACCGACGTCGCGCTCCGACGAACGCTCGACCGCGCCGCCGGAGATCAGGCAGACGTCGGTCGAGGTACCGCCCATGTCGAAGGCGATTGCGTCCTCGATCCCGGCGAGGCGCGCGATCCTCGCCGCCCCGACGGCGCCTCCCGCGGGCCCGGAGACGAGGATCAGCGCCGCGTGAGCCGCCGCCTCGTCGATCGTCGCCACGCCTCCGGACGAGCGCATCACGAGCGGCTCCGGCAGCCCCGCCTCGCGGCAGCGGCCGCGAAGCGAGTGCAGATACCGTGCGACGAGCGGCCCGAGGTACGCATCCGCGGCGGTCGTCGATGCTCGCTCGTACTCGCGGAACTCGGGCGCCACCTCGTGCGAGGCGACGACGTGCACGCCCGGATAGCGGCGCCGCAGCTCATCGGCCACCGCCCGCTCGTGCGAGGAGTCGCGAAACGAGAAGAGCAGGCAGACCGCGATCGCCTCCGCGTCGATCTCACCGAGCGAATCGAGCTCGAGCTCCTTCAGGACTCCGTCCGGGCCGAGCCGCTCGACGACGCCGTGGCAGCGCTCGACCGGCACGAGCGGCTCCCGGTGCGCCTCGCAGAGCCGGTAGAGGTGCGCCCGCGTCTGCCGCCGCAGGTGGAGAACGTGCTCGAAGCCTGCCGTCGAAACGAGCGCCGTCCGTGCGCCCTTCCGCTCGAGCAGCGCGTTCGTCGCGATCGTCGTCCCGTGCGAGAAGCGCTCGACCCGCTCCGCGCCAACGGCTCGCGCGGCCGCGAGAACCGACTCCTCCTGCCGCGCCGCGGTCGGCACCTTGGCCGTCCGCAGCTCGCCGTTCTCCAGCAGCACCGCGTCCGTGAAGGTGCCGCCGACGTCGATCCCGAGGATGGCCACCTTGTGACTCTAAAAGGAGTCCACCTGGCCCCCGCGAACTCGGCCTCATGCTCTCACACCTGCGGCAGCACTCCATTTCGTATCTGGCCCTCTTCGTCGCCCTCAGCGGCACCTCGTACGCGGCGATCAACTTGCCGGCGAACAGCGTCGGCACTCCTCAGCTGAGGGACGGCGCGGTGACCTCCTCGAAGATCAGGGACCGCACGCTCCTCGCGCGCGATTTCTCCGCCGGCGCTCTGCGCGAAGCGGTGCGCGGCATCCGTTCAGGGCCGGAGGGCCCGAACGGGCCGACCGGCGCCACCGGCCCGACGGGCGTCGCGGGGCCGCCCGGCCCGGCCAAGGTCGTCGTCCGGACGGCGACCGGCGCAGCCGGCGGCGACGACGCGTTCTTCGCGACCGCCGTCTGCCAGCCAGGCGAGAAGGTCGTCGGCGGCGGCACCCAGCTTCAAGGCGCGGAGAACCGCAGCGACCACCTGTTGCTCTCGCGGCCCGGCGTGGCGACCGGAGCCGGCGGCTTCGGCATCAGCTCGAGCATCCCCGTCACCGGCGACTCGCCGAATGCCTGGACGGGCGAGATCTACTCGGCCGTCGCCGGCCGGACGCTCGTCGTCTTCGCGCTCTGCGCGCCGATTTAGCGTCCGACTATCTGTAGCGGCGGGCCGAGCCGCCCACCACGCCTGGCTCGGCCCGCTGCGCGCTGAACTCGCGCGTAGGCCTCCGAGACGGTCGCACCGCCGGCCATCACCTCGCCGGTCGAGTGCATCTCCGGGCCGCGGTCGGCGGCACCCGGGAAGCGGTCGCTCGGGAAGATCGCCTCCTTCGCCCAGGCTCGGGTCGGTGGCGCGCGCTCGGGGAGCTCCAGCTCGTCGAGCCCGGCGCCGAGCAGCAGCCGGCACGCCTGGTGGACGAGCGGGACGCCGGTCGCCTTCGCGACGAAAGGAACCGTGCGCGAGGCGCGGGGGTTCGCCTCGAGGACGTAGAGCTCGCCGCCGGCGAGCGCGAGCTGGAGGTTGAGCAACCCGCGCGCCTGCAGGCCGCCTGCGATCGCTGAAGCGATCAGCCGGATCTCCTCTTCGAGCTCGGGCGTCAGGGATGGGCCGGGGATGACACAGGCGGAGTCGCCCGAATGGACACCCGCCGCCTCGATGTGCTCGAGGATCCCGGCCACCCAGGCTTGCTGTCCGTCGCAGAGGCAGTCGACGTCGAACTCGAGCGCATCGTCGACGAAGTGGTCGATCAGCGACGGGCCGGGCAGCTCCTGAAGCTCCCCCGGGCCGCGGGCGAGCCGCATGCCCCGGCCGCCGAGGACGTAATGCGGCCGGACGAGCACCGGGTAGCCGACCCGGTCTGCGACCGCACGCGCCTCGTCGACGGTCGAGGCCTCGCCCCAGGCGGGCGCGCGCAAGCCGAGCTCGCCGAGCAGCTCGCCGAACCGGCCGCGGTCCTCGGCCCGCTCGATCGCGACGAGCGGCTCACCCAGCAGCGCGATGCCCTCCTCTCCCAGTGTCCGCGCGAGCCGAAGCGGGGTCTGTCCCCCGAAGGTGACCGCAACGGCCATGGGCTGCTCCAGGGCGCAGACGTCGAGGACGCGTTCGAGCGTCACCGGCTCCAGATAGAGACGGTCGCTCGTGTCGTAGTCGGTCGAGACGGTCTCGGGGTTCGAGTTCAGCATCACCGCCTCGTAGCCGAGCTCCTGGAAGGCCTGCGCGGCGTGGACGCAGCAGTAGTCGAACTCGACGCCCTGGCCGATCCGGTTCGGTCCCGAGCCGAGGATCAGGATCGAGCGATTTGTCACAGGGGCTTGTCCCCCGTCCATGGCCTCGTAGGACAGGTAGAAGTACGGCGTCTTCGCCTCGAACTCCGCGGCGCAGGAGTCGACGGCGAGCCGGCCGGGCAGCGGGCGGCGGCGGCGCACCTCGGCCTCCTCGATCCCGAGAACACTCGCGACCCGCGCGTCCGGCAGGCCGAAGCGCTTGGCGGCGAGAACGTCGCCGTCCTCGCCGAGCTTGCGTTCCGCCTCGCGGATCGACTCGAGCTCGGCCAGGAAGTACGCGTGCGCACCCTCGAACTCCGGCAGCTCGAGCCCAGCCTCGCGTCCTTCGAGCGCCTTCAGCAGCGCCTCCGGGAACGTCCGCCCAAGGCCCAGCGCCTCGCCGACCGAGCGCATCTCCGAGCCCAGCACCTGTGACGCCCCCGGGAACTTCTCGAAGTCGAACCGAGGCGCCTTCACCGCGACGTAGTCGAGAGCCGGCTCGAAGGCGGCCGTCGTCTTGCCCGTGATGTCGTTCGGCAGCTCGTCGAGCGTGTACCCCACCGCGAGCAGTGCCGCGAGCTTGGCGATCGGAAAGCCGGTCGCCTTCGAGGCGAGCGCCGACGAACGGGACACTCGCGGGTTCATCTCGATCAGCGCCAGCTCGCGCGTCGACGGCTCGTAGGCGAACTGGACGTTCGCGCCTCCGGTGGCCACACCGACGGCACGCGCGCAGGCGAAGGCGGCTTCGCGCAGGCGCTGGAACTCGGGATCCGGCAGCGTCTGCTGCGGGGCGACCGTCCACGAGTCGCCGGTGTGGATGCCCATCGGGTCGATGTTCTCGATCGAGCAGACGACGACGCAATTCCCGGCTCGGTCGCTCATCACCTCGAGCTCGTGCTCCTGCCAGCCCGCAAGTGAACGCTCGACGAGCACCTGTCCGACCGGGCTCGCGGCCAGGCCACGCGCAACCGCGTGCTCGAGCTCCTCGCGCGTCGCGGCGAGCCCGCCCCCAGTGCCGCCGAGCGTGAAGGCCGGCCGGACGATCGCCGGCGCGGCGAACTCGCCGAGCTCCGCGAGCGACGAGACGACGATGCTCTCCGGCACGGGCAACCCGGCGCCACGCATCGTCTCGCGAAAGGCCAGGCGGTCCTCTGCGCGACGGATCGCCTCGACGTCGGCGCCGATCAGCTCGACGCCGAACCGCTCCAACACTCCCGCCTCGGCCAGCTCGACCGCGAGGTTGAGAGCCGTCTGCCCGCCCAGCGTCGGCAGCAGTGCGTCCGGCCGCTCACGCTCGATGATCTCCGCGACCGTCTCGGCGTCGAGCGGCTCGAGATAGGTCACGTCGGCCCACTCGGGGTCGGTCATGATCGTCGCCGGGTTCGAGTTGACGAGCACGACGCGGTAGCCCTCGCGCCGCAGCACGCGGCAGGCCTGCGCCCCCGAGTAGTCGAACTCCGCCGCCTGCCCGATCCGGATCGGACCGGAGCCGACGATCAGGATCGAGCGAAGGTCGGCGCGCTTCGGCATGTGTCCGCGATCTGGCGGAAGAAGATCAGGGCGTCGAGGGGTCCGGGCGAGGCCTCGGGGTGAAACTGCACGCTCGCGAAGTCCTCGCCGGCGAGGCCCTCGACCGTGCCGTCGTTGAGCGAGACGTGCGTGACGAGATCGCCGGCCGCCGCCGCGACCGCATAGCCGTGGTTCTGCACCGTGACGAGCACACGGCCCGAGCGCAGGTCGCGCACCGGGTGGTTCGCACCGCGGTGGCCGAAGTGGAGCTTGAACGTCTCCAGCCCCAATGCGAGGCCGAGCAACTGGTGGCCGAGGCAGATGCCGAACAGCGGCACGCGGCCGAGCAGCGCGCGCGTCGTCTCGATCGGTCCGGCCAGCACGGACGGGTCGCCGGGCCCGTTGCCGATCAGCACCGCCCGCGGGTTCGTCTCGAGCACGGCGTCCGCGTCCCAGTCGCCTGGAACGACGGTCACCTCGAGCCCGGTCGCGGCCAGCCGCCGCGGGATCGAGCGCTTGCAGCCGAGGTCGACCAGGGTCACGCGCGGGCCCGACCCGACCGACCACGGCTCGTCTGTCCAGGTGTGCCGCGGGAGTGGCCGACCGTCGATCGGCGGCTCCGCGAGCGCCCGCGCGTGTAACTCCTCCGGCGACGCCCCGCCGAGCGCGCAGCGGAGCACGCCCTCGTCCCGGATGCGCCGCACGAGCGCGCGCGTGTCCACGTCCTCGAGCGCGACGACCCCCTGCTCGCGTAGCCAGGCCGACCATTCCGGCCGCGCCTTGCGCATGACGATCCCCTCCGCCTGGACGCGCTCCGACTCGAGCCGTGAGGGGTCGACGCCGTAGTTGCCGATCAGCGGATATGCGAAGCACAGCACCTGCGCGAGGTAGCTCGGGTCGGTTGCGGCTTCCTCGTAGCCCGCCATCGCGGTCGTGAAGCACGCCTCGCCGGCCGCTACGCCCGGCGCGCCGGCGCTGCGACCGGTGAAGACCGTGCCGTCTTCGAGAACGAGATGAGCCATGGCGGTTTGCATACTACGCGCGTTGCTGCATAATACGCAATGTGTTCAGCGCTGCGATCGTGGGTTGCGCCGGCTACACCGGCCAGGAGACGCTCGACCGCCTGCTCGCCCACCCCGAGTTGGAGGTCGTCGCCCTCGGCTCGGACACGCTCGCGGGCAAGGCCGCGGGAGCGCTCGACGTCCGGCTGAACGGCTCGCTGCCTGCGTTCGTGCCGAATGACGAGGCACTCGCCAGCGGGACGGACATCCTGTTCCTGTGCCTCTCGCACGAGGACGCGGCAGCGGTCGAGCCGCCCGTCGACGCGGTCGTCGTCGACCTCTCCGGAGCCCACCGGCTCGTCGCCGGCGCCGAGGAGTGGTACGGCACCGCCCCCGGCGCCTGGTCGTACGGGCTCCCCGAGCTCTATCCGCCCCAGGGCCGTCTGATCGCCAATCCCGGTTGTTACGCGACCGCCGCGCTGCTGGCGCTCGGCCCGCTCGCCGGCGTGATCGACTCGGCGATCGTCGACGGCAAATCGGGTGTCTCCGGGGCCGGCAGAGGGCTGAAGGAGAGCTCGCATGCAGGGTTCGTGCTGGAGAACCTCTCGCCCTACGCGGTCGGCTCGCACCGGCACGCGCCGGAGATCGCCCAGCAGCTCGGCTTCCCGGTCTGCTTCGTGCCGCACCTGCTGCCGGTGCGTCGCGGGCTGCTCGCCACCTGTTACGTGACCTCGGACGCCGACCTGCGGGAGCTGTTGGAGGCTGCCTATGCCAACAGTCCGGTCGTGCGGGTGCTCCCCGAGGGCGTCACTCCGGAGCTCTCGCGCGTCCAGGGAACCGACGCCGCGGAGATCGCTCTCTTCGAGGACGGCGCAACCGGCATGGCGATCGTGATCTGTGCGCTCGACAACCTCGGCAAGGGCGCGGCGGGTCAGGCGGTACAAAACGCGAACCTGGCGCTCGCCCTCGACCAGACGCTCGGGCTTCGGCTGACTGGAGTGCTCGTTTGAGCGTCACGGCGCCGAAAGGGTTCGCCGCGAGCGGCGTTCACTGCGGCATCCGCCGTAGCGGCACGCCCGACCTGGCGATCGTCCGCTCGCTCGAGCCGGCGACCGGGGCGGCGATGTGGACGATCAACCGCGTCCAGGCGGCGCCCGTGAAGATCAGCAAGGAACATCTCGAGCTGGCCGAGCCGCAGGCCGTCGTGATCAACTCCGGCGTCGCGAACGCGGCCACCGGTCTGCGCGGCGAGCTCGACTCGCGCGCGACAGCGGCCGAAGCAGCGCGCCTGCTGGGTCTCTATGCCGAGGAGATCGTCGTCCTCTCGACCGGCGTGATCGGCGCGACGATCCCGATGGGCAAGCTGCTGCCCGGCCTGAAGCTCGCCGCGGAAGGCCTCACGGACGACGGCGGCCCGGCGGCGGCGCGGGCGATCATGACCACCGACACGAAGCCCAAGGAGGCCGTCGCGCACGGTCCCGGCTTCACGATCGGCGGCATGGCCAAGGGCTCCGGGATGATCCACCCGAACCTCGCGACGATGCTCTCGGTCGTCACGACCGACTACCCGCTCGAGCCGGGCGAGGCGATCGACTTCCTCCGCCCTGCGGTCGACGAGAGCTTCAACTCGATCTCGGTCGACGGCGAGTGCTCGACGAATGACGCGGTCGTGCTGCTCGCGAACGGCGCCTCCGGCGTCGAGCGGACACCCGCAGGCGACCTCGCCTTTGCCGCCGCGTTGCGGAAGGTCTGTGCCGACCTCGCCGAGCAGATCGTCGCCGACGGCGAGGGCGCGACGGTGATGGCCGAGATCTCGGTGACCGGAGCAGCGAGCGCCGCCGAGGCGAAGGCGGTCGCACGCCGGATCGCCACCTCCCCGCTCGTGAAGACCGCGCTCTTCGGCCACGACGCGAACTGGGGCCGCGTGCTCGCCGCCGCCGGCTCGGCGCCCTACAACGGCGGCTTCGCGCAACTCGACCCGGAGCTCGTCACGCTCGTCTTCAACGGCTCGACCGTCGTCGCGGCCGGCCGGCCGCAGGGCATCGAGCCAGACGCACCGGGCGCGACCTGCCGGATCGAGCTCGACCTCGGACTCGGCGAGGGCACCGCCTCGTATCTGACGAGCGATCTCTCCTACGACTACGTCCGCATCAACGCGGACTACCGCTCGTGAGCCGCCTCGTCCTCAAGATCGGCGGGAGCGTTGCGAAGGAAGCGGCGGCCCAGGCGCTACAGCTCGCGGCCGAAGGCCACGAGCTCGTGATCGTCCACGGCGCGGGCCCGCAGATCTCGCTCGAGATGGAGCGGCTCGGGCTGCCGGTCGAGTTCGTCCGCGGCCGGCGAGTCACGTCGGCGGCCGCGCTCGACGTCGTGCGGCGCTCGTTCGCCCAGGTGAATGCGGCCGTCTGCGACGCGCTCGGCGCGCGGGCGGTCGGACTCTTCGGCGACCAGATCGGTCTGCGCGCAAAGCTCGTTCCCGAGCTGGGACTCGTCGGCGACCCGCAGCCGAGCCGGCCGCCGGCGATCGAGGCCGCGCTCGCAGAGCGCCTGATCCCCGTCGTCGCGCCGCTCGCGGAAGGCCCGCTGAACGTGAACGCCGACGAGGCCGCTGCCGCGCTCGCAGTGGGCCTCGGCGCATCCCGAATCCTGTTCGTCACCGACGTCCCCGGCCTGCTGCTCGAGGGCGCAGTCGTCTCGGCGATCCAGACGAAGGAGGCTTCGCGCATGCTGGACGCCGGCGAGCTCGAGGGCGGGATCGTCCCGAAGCTGCGTGCGGCCGTGACGGCAGCACGGCTGGGCGTGCGCGCCGAGATCGGCGAGACGGCGGTGCTCGCGTGATCGCCGCTGTCCCAAGGCGTCATGACCCAGGGTCAGACCTAGGTCTGGCCCTGATTGTCCGCTCGAGCCATGACCCAGCGCCTGTCCTAGGTCTGACCCTGGTGGTGACGTGAGTACCGCTCTGGCGCCCGCGGTTCTGCCGACGTATGCCCGTTACGACGCGACCTTCGTCCGCGGCAAGGGCTCCTGGCTCTGGGACGTTGAGGGCAACCGCTACCTCGACCTCGTCGCGGGGATCGCGGTCGTCGGGCTCGGCCACTGCCACCCCGGCCCGCTCGCCGCCGCACAGGCGCAGCTCGAGCGACTCTGGCACGTCTCGAACCTCTACTGGACGGAGCCGATGGCCGAGCTTGCCTCGCGGCTCTCGGCCAGGATCGGCGGCGGCCAGGCGTTCTTCTGCAACTCGGGCGCCGAGGCGATCGAGGCCGCACTCAAGTACGCGCGCAAGGCGACCGGCAAGCCGGGAGTGGTCGCGCTCGAGAACTCGTTCCACGGTCGCACGTTCGGCGCCCTCTCGGCGACCGGCCAGCCTGCGAAGCGAGCCGCCTTCGAGCCACTCGTCCCGGGCGTCGCGTTCGCCGAGCTGAACGACGCCGACTCGCTCGCCTCGGCCTTCGGACCCGACACAGGCGCGATCCTGATCGAGCCGATTCAGGGCGAGGGCGGCGTCCACCCGGCAGAGCGTGAGTTTCTGGCTGCGGCCCGTGAGCTGGCGACCGCGCACGACGCGCTGCTCGTCTTCGACGAGGTGCAGACCGGCGTCGGGCGCACCGGCAGCTTCTTCGCCTACGAGCAGCTCGGGATCGAGCCCGATCTCGTCACGCTCGCCAAGGGCCTTGCCAACGGCCTGCCGATCGGCTGCCTGCTCGTCGCCGACGGGACGCCCGAGGGGCTCGTCGCAGGCGATCACGCCAGCACCTTCGGCGGCAACCCGGTGGCTTGTGCCGCGGCCTGCGCGGTCGACGATGCGATCACCGAGGAGCTGCTGGACGCGGTTCACGAGCGCGAGGCGCAGGTACGCGAGCGGTTCCCGCAGGCGCGCGGACGAGGCCTGCTGCTCGCGATCGACACCGAGCGGCCCGCCGGCGAGATCGTGAAGGAGGCGCTCTCGCGCGGCCTCCTCGTCTGCACCGCGGGCGAGCGAACGCTGCGCCTGACGCCGCCCCTCACAATCACCGCCGAGGAGCTCGCGCAGGGCCTCGACCTTCTCCATGAGGTGATTTGACCTCCGCCTTCGCATCTCGCACGGCCCTCCGCGCTGCAAAGCTGCGCCATGCGGCGTCCTCAGTCGCGCCCGTAGCCTCCGGCTACGAACGCTCCCTGTGTCCTTGCCTGGCTTGCTTTTCGCACGCAGGCCCGCACGGTCTGCTCAGTTGGAGGTCGCTCGCGTGAACAAGTTCGAGCGCCAGGGCGCGATCATCCGGCTCGTCCAGGAACGCCCGCTTTCGACTCAGGAAGAGGTCGCGAACGCACTGCGCGAACAGGGCTACGACGTGGTCCAGACAACCGTCTCGCGCGACATCGCGCAGCTCGGGCTCGTCAAGACGCGCCGCCCGGACGACGGCCGGCTCGTCTACGCGCTCCCGGGCGGCGCCGACCTCGACCGGCTCAGCGAGCTGACGGGCGCGTTCCGCCGCTGGGCGGTCTCGCTCTCGTTCAGCGGCCAGATGGTCGTCCTGAAGACCCCGCCGGGCTACGCGAACGCTCTGGCGCGGGCGATCGACTCGGCCGTGCTGCCGGACGTGCTCGCGACGCTGGCGGGCGACGACACGATCTTCGTCGCCCCGCGCGAAGGGCTCTCGGGGGCCGCACTGGCCGCCGAGCTCCGACACCACATGGAAGGCGACACGTGAGCGCGAACGGCCACGTCATCCTCAGCTCGCTGCCCGCCGGCGAGCGAGTCGGCTTCGCGTTCTCCGGCGGCCTCGACACGTGCTGCGCCCTCGCCTGGATGCGCGAGCGCGGCGCAATCCCGTACGCCTTCACCGCCGACCTCGGCCAGTACGACGAGCCGGACGTCTTCTCGCTGCCGGACAAGGCGCGCCAGTACGGAGCCGAAGAAGCCTTCCTCGTCGACTGCAAGGACGCGCTCGCGCGCGAGGGGATCGTCGCCCTCCAGTGCGGCGCGTTCCACATCCAGACCGCGGGCAGGCGCTACTTCAACACGACGCCGCTCGGCCGCGCGGTCACCGGAACGCTGCTCGTCCGGGCGATGCACGCGCACGGAATCGAGATCTGGGGCGACGGCTCGACCTACAAGGGCAACGACATCCAGCGCTTCTACCGCTACGGCCTGCTCGCCAACCCGCTGCTCCGGATCTACAAGCCGTGGCTCGACGATGCGTTCGTCGGTGAGCTCGGGGGCCGCCGGGAGATGAGCGAATGGCTCGACGCGCGCGGCCTGCCGCACGGAACGTCGGTCGACAAGGCCTACTCGACGGACGCAAACCTCCTCGGCGCGACGCACGAGGCGAAGGATCTCGAGCGGCTCGAGACCAGCATGAAGATCGTCGAGCCGATCATGGGCGTCGCCCACTGGGACGCGGCGCTCGCGATCGAGCCGGAGGCCGTGGCGGTTGCGTTCGAGCACGGCCTGCCGGTGGCCCTGAACGGCGAGGCGATCGGCGATCCCGCCGAGCTGGTCCGGCGGGCCAACGAGATCGGCGGCAGGCACGGGCTCGGGCTCTCCGACCAGATCGAGAACCGCGTGATCGAGGCGAAGAGCCGCGGCATCTACGAGGCGCCGGGCATGGCGCTCCTCCACATCGCCTACGAGCGCCTGCTGAGCGCGATCCACAACGAGGACACGCTCGACCGCTACGCGACCGAGGGCCGTCTGCTCGGCCGGCTCCTCTACGAGGGCCGCTGGTTCGAGCCGCAGGCGCTGATGCTGCGTGATGCGCTCCAGCGCTGGGTGGCAGCCGTCGTCACGGGCGAGGTGACGATCGAGCTGCGCCGGGGCGACGACTACACGATCCTCGATACCCGCGGCGAGGCGCTCTCGTACGACCCGGAGCGCCTGTCGATGGAGCGCTCGAACACGACCTTCACCGCAGCCGACCGGATCGGCCAGCTTGCCGTGCAGCGGAACGACATCGACGACACGCGCCGGATGCTCATGCTCCAGCGCCTCCTCCGACTGAACCCCCCCGCCCAGGCCTCCGATCCGCTGGAGCTGGGGCGCGGGACGTGACCCTCTGGGGCGGGCGCGTCGAGGGCGACCTCGCGCCCGAGGTGTGGGAGTTCCTGCTGGCCGACGACGCGGAGCTCCTCCCGTACGACTGCCAGGCGACGCTCGTCCACGCGCGCCGGCTCGAGGCGGCAGGGTTGCTCTCTTCTGACGAGGTGGCCGAAGCCGAGCGGACACTCTCCTCGCTGGAGTACGAGCCCGGCGAGGAAGACGTCCACACGCTGATCGAGCGCAAGCTCGGCGAGCTCGGGCGGAAGATCCACGCGGGGCGTTCTCGGAACGACCAGGTCGCAGCGGCGATGCGGCTCTACGTCGCGGACGCCTGCGGGGAAGCGGCGGCGGCGGTCCGCTCGTTCGCCGGGATCGTGCTCGACCGCGCCGAGGCGGACGCCGAGACGCCGATGCCCGGCTACACGCACCTCCAGCGAGCGCAGCCGGTCACCGTCGGACACCACCTCCTGGCGTGGGTCGAGATGCTCGAGCGCGACCTGGCCCGCTTCGCGTTCGCGGCGAAGCAGTCCGCGCCATCACCGCTCGGAGCGGGCGCGCTCGCGGGCTCGACGTTGCCGCTCCCCGCCCCGGAAGGCCAGATGCGCAACTCGCTCGACGCAGTCTCCGACCGCGACTTCTGCCTCGACTACCTCTATGCGTGCTCGATGCTCCACGGCCACCTCTCCCGGATCGGCGAGGAGCTCGTCCTCTGGGCGACGAGCGAGTTCGGGTTCGCGCGGCTGCCGGAGGACGCTGCGACCGGCTCCTCGATGATGCCGCAGAAGCTGAACCCGGACGTTGCCGAGCTTGCGCGCGGCAAGGCCGGCGCCGCGATCGGGCGGCTGACCGGGCTGCTCGCGACGGTCAAGAGCCTGCCGCTCGCCTACAACCGCGACCTGCAGGAGGACAAGGAGCC
>JBBQTQ010000059.1:0-16696 GCA_038213135.1 Gaiellales bacterium | reverse complement strand
GACGAAGGCCGGGACGAGCCCGAGGGTGTCGAAGGGGGCCTGCTTGTCCTGGCCGACGATCAGGTCGTAGGCCTTGCCGGCGGGGTCGCAGTAGATCTCGCGCGCAGGTGCAGGTGCGGGTGCGGGTGCGGGTGCGGGTGCGGGTGCGGGTGCGGGTGCGGGTGCGGGTGCGGGTGCGGGTGCGGGTGCGGGTGCGGGTGCGGGTGCGGGTGCGGGTGCGGGTGCAGCGCAGGAGGGCGTGTTCACCGTGTCGTGAATGAACGTCACGTCGGCGTTACGCGCGAGGACCCGGCCGTTCACCGTGATGCCGTCGGTCAGGGTGATCTGGGTCAGTGCCAGGATCGTGCCGACGAAGGTCGCGTTGGAGTTCTTCAGAAAGGCCGAGCTGCCGACCTGCCAGAAGACGTTGCATGCCTGGGCGCCGTTGACGAGGTTGACCGAGGAGGTCGGATCGACGGTCAGGTCGCTGCCGGCCTGGAAGATGAAGACCGCGCCCGGATCGCCGTTGCCGTCCAGCGTCAATGCGGTGGGTCCGCTGATCAGGATCTGCGACGCGGAGTTGTAGACACCGGGGAGCAGCGTCTTCGCTGCGAGATTGACGCCGGTGATCGTCGGCTGATCGGGCACCGCCGCCGCGGCGACGCCGTAGGCGGTGAGCAGGCTGGCCTGAGCGTCCGTCAGCTGGGACGAGCCAGCCAGATACTTGCTACCGCTTCCGTTCGTCACGCCCACGTCGATCGGGCCCGACGAGCCGATGTCGCCGTTGACCACGGTCAGCCCGCCGGCGTTCGTGATCCCGGTGGCGGAAAGCGCGCCGAAGGTGGCGGCATTCCCGAGCGGCACGGCTGTGGCTGCGAGGGCGTTGCCTGCGGAGGCGAGCCCGAACAGCAGCCCCATTGTCAGCAGCAGGGGGAATGTTCGGAGATGCCTCGTGGTGCCCGAGGGGTGGGTGAACTGCTTCATCTGCGATCCTCCGTCAGTCGAGCTTCCGTTTCCGGTCGAGGAGCCGGTGTTCTAGCGCCGGTTACAGGGGCATCGACTAATCGGAGTAGCTACTTGAGGACGGTTCGGCATTCGGGGGATGCTCGGGCTCGAAGCCGCACTCGAGGCACACGTAGCGCGGCTCCGGCTCGTCGCGATTCAGGAACATCGTGACGCCGCAGGCGGGGCAGATCGGGCTGCCGTCGTCTGGGTCGAGCTCGATCACGCACGCTTCCGGATGGCGTAGCGGACGAAGTAGACAGGCACGACGATCCCGGCGAAGAGGAAGGCGAAGATGCCCCAGGCGGTCGCGTGCTTGCTGCCGTGGCGGTCGGCGTGGCGGAAGACGAGCATCGAGGCGATCGCGTCGATCACGATCGCGACGAGCAACGTGCTGAGGCTCGGGCGAACGACCTGTGAGTCGAGGAGCACGGCTCAGATCGCCGGCGCGAGACCGCGGGCCTTGCGGCTCGTCGCGGTCTGGCGGCGCTGTCCGGACAGCTCGACCTTGCGCAGCCGCACGCTCTTCGGAGTCACCTCGACGCACTCGTCCTCGCGGATGAACTCGAGCGCCTGGTCGAGGGACAATGGCCGCGGTGGGATCAGCCGCACGAGCTCGTCCGCGGTCGAGGAGCGCATATTCGTCAGCTTCTTCTCCTTCGTCGCGTTCACGTCGAGATCGGCCGCCCGCGCGTTCTCGCCGACGATCATCCCCTCGTAGACGTCTGCGCCGGGGCCGACGAAGAGCGAGCCGCGCTCCTGCAGGTTGTTGATTGCGAACGCCGTCGTCTTGCCGAGCCGGTCGGCGATCAACGCCCCGGTCGGGCGCGTCCTCAGCTCGCCGTGCCACGGCTCGAACCGGTCGAAGACGTGGTGCAGGATCCCGGTGCCGCGCGTCTCGGTCAGGAACTCCGTCCGGAAGCCGATCAGGCCGCGCGCCGGCACCAGTACCTCGAGCCGCACCCAGCCGGTGCCGTGGTTGACGAGCGTCTCGGTGCGCCCCTTGCGCAGCGCGAACAGCTGCGTGACGACGCCCATGTACTCCTCGGGCACGTCGACCGAGACCCGCTCGACCGGCTCGTGCACCTTGCCGTCGACGATCCGCGTCACCACCTGCGGCTTGCCGACGGTCAGCTCGTAGCCCTCGCGGCGCATCTGCTCGACGAGCACGCCGAGCTGGAGCTCGCCGCGGCCCTGCACCTCCCACGTGTCGGGGCGCTCGGTCGGCAAGACGCGCAGGGAGACGTTGCCGACGAGCTCCGTGCGCAGCCGCCCCTCGAGCTGGCTGGCCGTCACCTTGTCGCCCTCGCGACCGGCGAGCGGGGAGGTGTTGATCCCGACCGTCACCGACAGGGACGGCTCGTCGACGGCGATCACCGGCAGCGGTCTCGAGTCGTCGGGATCGGCGAGCGTCTCGCCGATCGTCACCTCCGGGATGCCAGCCACCGCGACGATCTCGCCCGGCCCGGCTTCCTCGGCCTCGACCCGGTCGAGCGCCTCGCTCACGTAGAGCTCGGTCACCTTCGCCTTCTCGATCGTCCCGTCGGCGCGGCACCAGGCGACCTGCTGGGCGCGGCGGATCGTCCCCTGCTGGATCCGGCAGAGCGCGAGCCGGCCGACGTACGGCGACGCATCGAGGTTCGTGACGAGCGCCTGCAGCGGATGGCCTTCCTCGTACTCCGGCGCGGGAATGTGCTCGACGACGAGGTCGAGCAGCGGCGCCAGGTCGTCCTCGAGCGCCTCCGGGTCGAGCCCCGCATGCCCAGCCCGCGCGTTGCAGTAGACGATCGGGAACTCGATCTGGCTCTCCTCGGCGTCGAGGTCGAGGAAGAGCTCGTAGACCTCGTTCACGACCTGCTCGATCCGCGCATCGGGGCGGTCGACCTTGTTCACGACCAGGATCACCGGCAGCCGCGACTCGAGCGCCTTGCGCAGCACGAATCGCGTCTGCGGCAGCGGGCCTTCGCTCGCGTCGACGAGCAGGAGCACGCCGTCGACCATCGTCAGCCCGCGCTCGACCTCGCCGCCGAAGTCCGCGTGCCCCGGCGTGTCGACGATGTTGATCTTCGTGCCGCGGTAATGGAAGGCGGTGTTCTTGGCGAGGATCGTGATCCCCTTCTCGCGCTCGAGGTCGCCCGTGTCCATGACGCGCTCGTTGACGTCCTGGTTCGCGCGGAAGGCGCCCGACTGCCACAGCATCGCGTCGACGAGCGTCGTCTTGCCATGGTCGACGTGGGCGACGATCGCCACATTGCGGATGTCAGAGCGTGAAGCCATCCGACGAGAGTAGCGGGGAGCCCGCCGAGCGCGGGCTCCCCGAGAAGCCGACTACATCTGCGGCTTGATGACTCCGAAGACCGCGCCCTGCGGGTCGCGCAGGACGGCCAGCCGCCCGACCTTCGGGAACTCCATCGGCTCGAGCCGCCCGAGCCGCCCGAGCCGCCCGAGCTCCTTCGCCTTCGCGGTCGTCGCGTCGGCGTCCGCGACGCCGACGTAGGGTAGGCGCAACAGCGCTCACTCGAACCCCTTGTTCGGTTGTCGGCGGCGAGCCTATCTCGGCGGCGCGCGGGTGCCGCCGGAGGCGCTCGGTGCGGAGGGCGACCGCGAACTGCTCGCGCGCCTCCCTGCAATCTTCGACTTCAGCGGTTAGGGTCGCCCGATGGGCTTCTTCAAGAGCAAGCACCGAGGAGCTGATCACCACGGGCTCGAAGGGCGTCGGCACCGTGCTCAGCGTCCAGGACACGGGTACGACGATCAACAACAACCCCCGGATCAAGATGCGGTTCCGAATCGAGCCGCTCGACGGAAGCGCGGCCTTCGAAGCTGAGAAGACGAGAACCGTCTCGCGTCTGGAGATTCCCCGTCAGGGCGACTGCTACCCGGTCTGGTACGACGCGCAGGATCCGGAGACGTGGATGTTCGCGATCATCGCCGACGAGACCGGGCGCACGACTGCGCGCGACGCGTTCGGCACCGCTGCGGCGCGGTTCACGGGAATGGGCGAAGCTGCGCCGGCGTCGGCGGCGCCTCAGCTGGACCCGGTCGCCGCGCTGACCCAGCTCGCGGAGCTGCACAAGCAGGGCGTGCTGACGGACGACGAGTTCGCGGCGCAGAAGGCGAAGCTGCTGGGCTAGCCAGGTACAACTGCATCATGATGCTATGATGCAGGCGTGGCGAAGGTGAGAACGACGCTCACGATCGACGACGACGTCCTTCGGGCCGTGCGCGTCCGGGCGGCCCGCACCGGCAAGCGCGACAGCGAGGTCATCGAAGAGGCCGTTCGGGAGCAGCTTGGTCTCGATCTCCTCGGGCGACTCTGGGAAACGGCCGACTTGAGTGAGGACGACGCCACTGCCCTCGCCGTCGAGGCGCAGCATCGCACCCGCCGCGCAAGCGGCTGAGTGCGCGCAGTCCTCGATCCGAACGTCCTCATCTCTGCGCTGCTGAGTCGCGCCGGCACACCTGCTCTCCTTCTCGCGCGTTGGTTCGCCGGCGACTTCGAGCTCGTCGTCTCGGAGCGCCTGCTCGCCGAACTCGCTCGTGCGCTCGCGTATCCGAAGCTCCGAGCTCGGATCCCACAAGAGGGCGCCGCGACGTTCATCGCGCTGCTCCGGGACAGCGCCCACCTCGCCGTCGACCCCGGTGCGCGTCGGCGGTCTTCCGATCCCGGCGACGACTATCTGCTCGCGCTCGCCGAGGCCGAGGGCGCTGTTCTCATTTCAGGCGATCAGCACCTGCTCGAGCTCGCCAACGACCTCCCGATCAAGACGGCTCGCGCCTTCCTCGACCTTCTCGGCTAACCGATGCTGAGGCGCCAGTACGCGGGCCGCTCGCCGTTCACGCGCCAGTCGAAGCGAGCCTTGCTGTCGACTACCTGCACCGCTTGGCGGTCGAGCTCTGTGCCGCTGGCGTTGGAGGCGATCGCGACGAGCGGCTGGCCGGCATGCCATGACGCGGGCGGGTCGACGGCGAGCGGCGTCGGGTCGCCGAGCGGCTGGCGGACGGTCACGCTCGCCGCGTCCCGTTGGAGCACGAGGTAGTGCGTGCCCGGTGAGAGCGTGACTCCGTTGAACGTCCCGGCGAACGCGCCGGCGACGACAGCGGAGTCCTTGGCGGCGGCGACGAAGCCCTGCGGCGGCAGGCCGTACGCGCCGACCATGAAGCCGGCGGTCTTGCTCCAGTTCGTCGTCACGGTCAAGTCGCCGAAGGTCGTCTCGGTCGCGTCAGGCGTGAGGTCGCGGAAGCCCGCCAGCGGCTTGCCGGCGTAGTAGCCGCCGAGCGCGTGCTGGAACTGGCCGACGACGTCGAGCCAGGGGCTCTCGAGCGCGCCCTTCGCCAGCTCCAGGTTGTACGAGAGCACGAGCCCGAACGCGAAGTTCCAGCTCAGCGTCTCCAGGTCGGCGGTCATCGTCTCCGGGAACGCGTCGTGCTGGTACATCAGCACCTTGTCGTGCAGCAGCCAGGTGGCGAGCGGATACGGCTTCCAGTTGCCGTCGCCCCAGTCGATCGTCAGCTCGTCCGGCTTGCGGTACTTGAGGAGCATCGACCCGTGGAAGCCCGAGTAGTACTGCGCGAGCCGGTCCCAGCCGTCCTCGACCATCAGACAGCGGTTCGCATAGGGCGCGGCGAGCGAGAGCCAGCCGTCCTCGTAGGAGAGCGGGTTCGGCGCAGCCGGGTTGAAGTCGGGCACGGGCCGGCGGGCGCCGATCTGGTCGAAGAACATGCAGTCGCCGAGGCCGCTCCAGTCGTCGAAGGTCTGCGCCCAGCGTGAACGAACGAGTGGGGCGTAGGGCGAGGCGAGGTAGCCCCTATGCGGCGGGTAGTCCTCGGTGAGGGGCTGGCCGTTCTCGTCGAGCACGGCGTACTGGGCTGGCGGCGTGCCGCGGGCGGTTGGCGAGTTGCCGTCCCACCAGCTCAGGTTGAGGTAGGGGAGGAGGAGGAAGCCCCGCGCGTGGGCGTCGGCTGCCGCGGCCTGCAGCTCGCCGAGCGTGCCCCACTTGGGGTCGGGCGGCAGGAAGTCGGGATCGTTCGTGTCGAAGCCGCCGGGCTGCTGGGCTATCACGTGTAGGAGCGCGGGCGAGGGCAGCCGCTGCAGGATCGAGCTCCAGTCCGCGAAGCGGCCGAGACCCTGCCAGACGTCGGTCTTGATCAGCGGCGAGCGGGCGAGCGTGTCGAGCTTCGCGGCGCCGAGCTTGTCCGCGAGCGACGGGTAGCGGTCGATGCCGTTGTCTGTCCGGTAGTCGAGGATTGTCTCCCGAGCCGACCCGCCGACTCGGAAGCGTACGGTCGGGCTCTGCCAGGTCTGGCCGTCCGGCACCCAAGTCTGAAAGACGTGAATCGTGCAGACGAAGGCGCTCGTGCAAGCGTGGGGCGCCGCCGGCCGGAAGAAGCCAAGGCTGACCGGGCGCACCGGGTTCGGGGCCGGGTTGACCGTGTAGTAGGCGAGGTGGCTGCCTCCCTCGTCGAGCGCGATGTAGTCGGCCCAGGCCCAGCGGGAGGGATAGACGAAGACCTCGTCCGTCCAGACCCGGTCGCTGCGCTGGAAGAAGCCGGGCAGCAGCTTCACGCCGGGCAGGAAGGTCGTCGCGTAGCCGGCCTGGATCCCGCTCGTGCGGAAGACGAGGTCGGAGGGGAACGGAACGCTCGTCACGACGGCGCCGGTGTGGTTCTCGAGCGAGAGCGCGAGGTCGAACGAGTGGTCGGCGGCGGTCAGCGTGACGCTCGCGTGGACGAGCGCGCCCGCGGCGGTGCCCCCGTAGCTCAGAATCAGACTCGAGCGGGTTGGGTCCCAGCGGTAGGTCATATGGGCGCCGGTACCGATCCCGAAGGAGCAGCCGCCGATGTAGTTGGGCGTCGCTGCCGATGCCGTCGCGCCCCAGAGGCAGCCGTCCTTCGAGCCCTTCGTCAGGTGCGCGCCGTTCGAGCGGTCGACGAGGTCGAAGATCCCGCCGTTCGCCTTGCTCAGCGTCAGCCGGTACCCGGCGGTCGTGAGCACGAGCTTGCCGCGCTGCTTTCCGTCGAAGACCACCTTCGGCTGCGCGTGCGCGGCTTGCGTACCGGTGGCCGCGGCTGCCAGGAGGAGTGCCAGACCCCGCTTCGCCACGTCAGGCCCCGCTAGCTGCTTCTACTTGCCGTATGCGGACCGGCGGCACAGCTCCTGGGTCTGGGCCCAGTCTGAATCGAGCGGGCTCGCGCCCGTCATGTCGAGGCAGGCGTAGTAGCCGGCCGCCGGGTCGGCACCGCCGAACGCGTGGCCGATGCTCGCTCCGGGAGGTGCCTTGCCGCTGTCACTCTGGGTTGCGGCGAACGCCGCGGTTGAACCGATCGCAGCGAGCGCGACTTGCGGGATCCCGATCCTGACCACCGGCTCGGGAGTATGGCGGATGGGCCAGGTCGATGGAAGGAGCCGATCCGCGTTATGGACGGCGACGCCGGTCAGCGCGCACAGCTACGCGGTAGCCGCCTCGCGCGGCAGCTCGGCGTCGCGGATCGTCGAGAGCCGGTGGGCGATCGCGATCGTCGTCCGTCCCTCGGCGAGGCGGTCGAGGGCCTCCTGCACCGCGGCCTCGGTCTCCGCGTCCAGAGAAGACGTAGCCTCGTCGAGCACGAGGATCGGTGGGTTGCGCAGGATCGTCCTGGCGATCGCGATCCGCTGCTTCTCGCCGCCCGAGAAGCGGTAGCCGCGCTCGCCGACGATCGTGTCGTAGCCCTCGGGGAGCGCGGAGATCACGTGGTGGATGCGGGCGGCGGCCGCGGCGGCCTCGAGCTCGGCATCGGTCGCGGCCGGCTTGGCGAAGCGCAGGTTCTCGCGCACGCTCGCGTGTAACAGATAGGTCTCCTGCGAGACGACGCCGACCGCGTCGGCGAGCGAGGCGAGCGTCAGCTCCCGCACGTCGACGCCGTCGATCGTGACGCGGCCCTGCTGCGGCTCGTAGAGCCGGGCGACCAGATAGCCGAGCGTCGTCTTGCCGGAGCCGGTCTCACCGACGATCGCAGTGCGCGTCCCGGCGGGGACGTCGAAGGAGACGTCCTGCAGCGTCCACTCCTCGCCGTAGCGGAACCAGACCTGCTCGAAGCCGACGTCGCCGCGCAGGCTCGCCCGGTCGAGCGTCCGGGCGGCGTCGCGCTCCTGGATCTCGACCGGTAGGTCGAGGTACTCGAAGATCCGGTCGAAGAGCGCCATCGAGGTCTGCACGTCGATCTGCACCGAGAGCAGCTGGCCGATCGGGAAGAAGAGCCGCGTCTGCAGCGTCGTGAACGCAACCAGGGTGCCGATCGAGATCACTGCCCAGCCGTGCGCGAAGGCGAGGCCGCCGAACCAGTAGACCGCGGCGGGCATGATCGCGAAGGTCATCTGGACGGCGCCCATCAGCCAGCGGCCGGCCATCGAGGAGCTGACCTCGAGCTCGGCGAGCCGCCCCGACTCGCCCTCGAAGCGCTCCGCGAGCTCGGGGCTGCGGCCCATCGTCTTGCCGAGCAGGATCCCCGAGACCGAGAGCGACTCCGAGACGAGCGCCGAGATCTCCGCCATCGAGCGCTGCCGGTTCGTCGCGATCGCACGCCGCTGGCGGCCGATCCGCCGCGTCACGAAGACGAACAACGGCACCAGCCCGAGGGAGAAGAGCGCGAGGCGCCAGTCGAGCGCGAACATCGAGATCGACGTCGCCGCGACCGTCGTCACATTCGAGACGATCGAGGTCGCCGTCGACGTGACGACGCTCTGGACACCGCCGATGTCGTTCGAGATCCGCGACTGCACCTCGCCCGTGCGCGTGCGCGTGAAGAACGCGAGCGACATCCGCTGCAGGTGCCGGTAGACGGCTGTCCGCAGGTCGTGCATCACGTGCTGGCCGACCTGGGTCGAGAGGTAGGTCTGGAAGACGCCGAGGATCGCGGTGAAGACGGCGATCGCGATCATCCCGCCCGCGAGCAGCGAGATCAGCGTCGAGTCGCGATGCGGGATGCCGCTGTCGAGCAGCGAGCGGAGCAGGAACGGCGAGACGACACCGAGCGCGGAGGAGACGACGATCAGGCCGAGGACGGTTCCGAGCCGCGCCCGGTACGGCTTGAACAGGCTGACGAGCCGGCGCGTGTTCCGGCGGCGCACGACCGGATCGGCCGGCCGCTCGGGCCGCTCCTCGGGCTCGCTGAAGAAGCCGCCGTGCGGGCGTGGCATGTGTTCAGGCTACGTGAGGGCGTCCTGCGACAGCTCGACCGTGAAGGTCGAGCCGCGGCCGGCTTGGGAGTCGACCGAGATCCGGCCGCCCATCTGCTCGACGAGCCGTTGCGAGATGTAGAGGCCGAGCCCCGAGCCGCCGATCCCGCGCGCCATCTCCGGATCGAGGCGGTAGAACTTCTCGAAGATCCGTCCCTGCTCGGACGGCGGGATGCCGAGCCCCTCGTCGGAGACGGCGATCGCCGGCGTCGGCCGCTCGGTGATCCGCACCGCTATCCGGCCGCCGTCGGGCGAGTACTTGACGGCGTTCTCGACGAGGTTCACGAGTATCTGGCGGACACGCGTCTCGTCGCAGCGGACGGGTTGCATCCGCTGCGGCGCGTGGAGCTCGAAGCCGATGTTCGCCGGCGAGCGCGCCCTCGCTGCCTCGAGCACGCTCTCGACGAGCCCGGGCAGGTCGCACGCGTCCTCCTCCAGGGCGACCTCGCCGCGGTCGAGCTGAGCAGTCGCGATCAGCTGGTCGATGATCGCCGTCAGATGGCCCGTCTCCTCCTCGATCAGGCTCATCAGGCGCTCGCGAGTGTCCTCGGTCAGTTCGGAGCCGCGCTCGAGCAGCGTCTTGGCGGCGCCGTAGACCGCTGAGAGCGGAGTGCGCAGCTCGTGCGCGGCGGTCGCCACGAACTCCTCGCGCGTCCGCTCGAGCGCGCGCTCGTCGGTGACGTCGCGGATCGCCAGGACGCGGCCGCCTTCGAACTTGGTCGAGACGGTCGCCACCCAGCGCTCCTCGCCCTGCACCTGGATCGGCCAGAGCGCGTTGCCGCTTTCGGTCGCCTCCTCGATTGCGGCGAGATCCGCGATCTCGGACGCGGGGCGGCCTGTTGCCTGCTCTGCGGGGATGCCGAACAGTTGCTCCGCGCGCGTGTTCCAGAACCGGATCGCGCCTGCGGCGTCGATCAGTACTGCCGCCTCCGCGATGTGGTCGAGCGCCCGGGCCGCATCCGCGCCGCGCTCGGCCTCGACCCGCGCCTGCTCTTCCGCGACGTAGAGGTTGCGCAGCCGCGTCGGGAAGCGCAGGAGCAGGAACGTGGCGATCAGCAGGGCACCGGCTCCGGCCCCGATCAGCTCCGCGAGCGCTTGGTGATAGGTCTGCCGCTGGCTCTCCCGAGTCTGGTCGACAATGTGCTCGGCCTCGGCCTGCAGCGCGGCCGCGGTGCGTCGGAATCGATTGAACTGGGCGGTCGCCGCGAGCACGGCTTGCCGCGCATTGAGCTGTCCCTGCGGGCTGTCGGCGACGAAGGTGATCTGGCGCGCGAAGTAGCCGTCGAGCGAGCGGATCTCGTCGCGCAAGCGGGTCAGGTCGGCTTGGAGCGTCGCGTGACCGCGGGCGATCGGCTCGATCGTGGCAATGTCGGTCGTGACGCCTTTCCTGCCGGCAAAGAACGGCCCGAGCGACATCCGGTCGCGCGTGATCAGGTAGCCGCGCACGGCCGTCTCCTCGTTGACCATCTGCAGCAGGAGATCGCGCGCCGTCGTCTTCAACGGCAACGCCTGGCGGACGTAACGGCTCTCGGCCGAGACGTAGAGGCTGCGCGCGGCGAGGATCCCTGCGAGCAGCAGGACCGCGAGTAGTGCGAGCAGCAGCCCGAGGGTCAGCTGGGCGCGCCGCTTGGCGAGGTCGGCGCTGCTGTGGCGGATCGCGGCCGTCAGCTCACCCCACAGCCGACGATCAGCTTGAAGGCCGTCACGGGTCTCAGCTCGGCGCCGTTCGACAGCGCCCCGCGCGTCGTCAGCACGGGGTTCCAGAACCCGACCCCGCTCAGCTCGACGGTTACCCCGAGCAGCTGCCAGGTGGGCTTGGGCTCACCGCAGGCGGAGGTGAAGGCGCGCCGTGCCGCGACGATGTCCGCGCGGTTGCGCGTTCGTGACGAGAGACAGGCGGGGTTCGGCATGTACGCGTCCATGTACTGGGCGCTGTCGATGCTGTAGAGCACGAGCACGATCTCTCCGTTGGAGGCGACGCGGTAGCGGTCGATCACCGTGCGCAGATGCCAGGTGTGGCGTTCGAAGTAGCTCCGCCGTGCCGAGGGGCGAACGGGCGCGGCGAGCCGGGAGAGCTGCAGGATCGAGCTCAGGCGCGGGCGCGTGTCGACCGCCGCGCGATCGGCGTCGCTGAGCGTCATCCGCCGCCAGGCCGTTCCGCCGCACCAAGGCCCGGGCGCGCGCTCGTGCGTCGCCGTGGTCGCGAGCGCGGCAGGGACGAGCGCTCCCGCAGCGAGCGCGGCGGCCGCTAAGAGCCTGGTGGCAGTCCCCCCGGCCTGCACCGGGACATGATGGCAGCCACTAGGATCGGCGTGTGCGCCTCTACCACCTTCCCGGCTCGCGCTCGGCGCGGGTGCTCTGGTTGCTCGAGGAGATCGGCGAACCGTACGAGGTGACGACGCTGACCCGTGAAGGGCGGAAGGAGCCCGAGCACCTCGCGCGTCATCCGCTCGGCCGCGTGCCCGTCCTGGACGACGGCGAAGGCCCCGTCTTCGAGTCTGCGGGGCTCTGCCTGCACCTCGCCGACCAGCATCCCGAGCTCGGCCTGCTCCCAGCGCCCGGCACGCACGACCGCGCGCTCGCCTACCAATGGACGTTCTTCGGAATGACCGAGCTCGAGCCCGCGGTGATCGAGGCCGCGTTCTACGAGGACGACGAGGCGCGCACCGCAAAGGGCAAGGAGCGTTTCCGGGCGGCCGCCGAGGTGCTCGAGAACGAGCTCGGCGACAAGGAGTACCTCGTCGGTGGCGGCTTCACCGTCGCCGACCTCGTCTGCGGCTCGGTGCTTACGTTCGCCAAGCGGCGCGACCTGCTCGAAGACCTGCCGAACTGCACCGCCTACATGGAGCGCGTCGAGTCACGGCCAGCCCGCGAGCGCGCCCGCGCGATCGACGCTTGACTGCCGCCCCGCGAGGGGCTTAGCGTCGCCTCCTGCTCTCGCTCTCGGCCTTCATCGCCGCCCTCGTTCTCCTCCCCAGCGGGGGAGGAGCGACCTTCAGCGTGGGGAGCGACGCTGAGTTCCAGGCCGCAGCGACCGCCTTGCAGGGAAGCGGCGGCACGATTCTGATGCGGGCGGGAAGCTACGGCCAGCTGGTCCTCTCGGGCCGTGGAATCCGGATCGAGGGCCGGCAGGGCGTCCGGGTGGAGCGGCTCCTGCTCGACCATGCGCAGGATGCCTCGATCGGGAACCTGACCGTCGCTCCGATCGAGGCGGACGCGGCGATCGTGCTCGAGGGGGCCGAGCACGTCGAGCTCCACGACCTCCTCGTAACCGCAGCCGGGACGACACGCCGCGCGTCGGTCGAGCTCCGGGACGCGCGGTGGGTGACGATCAGCCACTCGGAGCTCACGCACTGCGGCGACCGCTCGGAGGCCTGGGCGAACTGCCTCCTCCTCGGTGCAGGCGCGAGCCACGTCACCATCGAGGACAGCTGGTTCCACGACTGCCTCGGCTGCGACTTCGTCCACGGCAGCTTCGGCTCGGATCTCGTGCTGCGGCGGAACCGGCTGGAACGATCGCTCGCTTGCCGGATCGGAGTGGTTCGCTGCCGCCACCAGGACCTCGTCGAGCTCTTCGCGGGGAGGGGCCTGCGCGTGGAGGGCAACCGCTTCGGCGTCTACGAGCGCGGCGGCGCGCAGCTGTACCTCGCGGCACCGCTCGACGACGTCTCGGTGATCGACAACGTGTTCCTCGGCACCGATCCGAGGGTGCCCGGCTACCGCTCGAAAGTGGCGATCGTGCTCGGCTTCGCGAACCTGCCCCGCCACGTGCGGGTCGTCAACAACACCATCCTCACCGGCGCGCCACGCAGCGACGGCTACGAGGGCTCGCTCCGGTTGAGCTCGCGCTATGCGGGCTTGCCGGCCGCCGAGCGGCCGCTGGTCGCCAACAACGTGATCGGCGTCCTGGGGGCGGGTTTCGCCTGCGCGTCCGAGCGGTCGGATGCCAACGTCGTCATCGACGGGCGCGTCTGCTCTGCCTCCGACCAGGGTGGCGATCCGGGTCTCGATGTGCTCGGCCGCCCGACCGCGCGCTCCGAGCTGCTGATCGACCGGGCCGACCCCCGCTACGCTCCGCGGCACGACATCGAGGGCGCTCCGCGCGGAAAAGCCCCGGATATCGGCGCATATGAGTATCGCGTGCTACCGTGAGAGCACGGATCGCGTCGCGATCCCGTGAGATTCTCTTCTCGTTCCTCCTTCGGGTGTTTCGAGTCGGCAATCTCGAACCCTGAATCAAAAGGAGTCGAACAGATGTCACAGCAATCCTTCCGCGCCCTTGGCGTGCGCCCGCAGATCGCGGACGCCCTCGCCTCGCGCGGCTTCACAGAACCCTTCCGGATCCAGACGCTCGTCCTCCCGGACGCGCTCTCCGGACAGGACATCCTCGCCAAGTCCCCCACCGGCTCGGGCAAGACGCTCGCCTTCGGGATCCCGATCATCGAGCGGACGACCTCGGGCCCAGGCGGGCCCTACGCGCTCGTGCTCGTCCCGACGCGTGAGCTCGCGGTGCAGGTCGCCGAAGAGCTTGCGCCGATCGGGCGCGCGGCCGGCCTGAAGGTCGTCACGGTCTACGGCGGCGTGCCGCTCCCCGCTCAGGCGAAGCGGGCCAAGGACGCGGAGATCGTGATCGCGACCCCGGGCCGCCTCCAGGATCTCGTCGAACGGCGCCTGCTCTCGCTTGGCAGTGTCGAGACGCTCGTCCTCGACGAGGCCGACCGGATGCTCGACATGGGCTTCAAGCCGCAGGTCGACGCGATCGTCCGCCGGCTGCCGAAGGAGCGCCAGACGATGCTCTTCTCGGCGACACTGGACGGCGAGGTCGGCGAGCTGGCGCAGGCCTACACGAGCAACGCCTCACGCTTCGAGTCCGGCGCGGCCTCCTCTTCGGAGGAGCACAAGCTCGACGTCGCCCACTCGTTCGTCTCGGTCACGGCCGACGGCAAGATCGACCGGCTGATCGAGGAGCTGAACTCGGTGCCGGGTCTCGCACTCGTCTTCGTCCGCACCAAGCGCGGAGCCGACCGGCTCGTCCGGAAGCTCTCCGATCGCTCGGTGCGCGCAGGCGCACTGCACGGCGACATGAGCCAGAACCATCGCGAGCGGGCCCTGGCCGGGTTCCGAGCCGGGCGCGTGACGACGCTCGTCGCCACCGACGTCGCCGCACGCGGCCTCGATCTCGACGACATCACGCACGTGATCAACTTCGATCCGCCCGAGGACGACAAGGCCTACCTGCACCGCGTCGGCCGCACGGGCCGGGCCGGGCGCAGCGGCACGGGCATCACCTTCGTGCTGCCGGAGCAGCAGGCTGACGTCAGCCGCGTCGCCGGCAGGCTCGGTCACGGCGGCGCCTTCGAGAGCAGCGGAATGCGCAAAGCGCCTGCAAAGAAGGTCTACACGAGCCGCCGAGGACGAAACTCGCGCTGGTAGCGGGTACATTTACGGCAATGGGTAAAGAGGAAAAGGTCGAGTTCGAGGGCGAGGTGCTCGAGGCCCTCAGCAACGGCAAGTACCGCATCGCTCTCGACAACGGGCACGAGGCGGTCGGTTACACGGCCGGACGCCTCCGCCGCTTCCGTATCCGCATCCTGCCGGGCGACCGGATCAAGGTCGAGCTCTCGCCGTACGACCTGACGCGCGGACGCATCGTCTACCGCTACGGCTAGACGTGTCCCGGCGGGACACGGCCGGGGTCTGACCCCGGACGTGTCCGTTAGCGCCACCCACGGATAAAGGAAACCGGCCGCTCCCGCGTCAATAAGGTGTGGCCACGAAGCCGGGCGCGAGCCTCCTCTCGATCGAACTCGTCTACCGCGCGCAGTTCGCGCGTTTCCTCCACGTTGCGACGGCGATCACGGGCGATGCGGAGCGCGGGGCGGACGCTGTCCAGGAGGCCTTCGCCAAGGCCGTGCGGCGCCGGCTCGACTTCCGGCGCGAGGGCAGCCTCGAGGGCTGGCTCTGGCGCACGGTCGTCAACTGCGCTCGCGACCAGGTGCGGCGCCCTCAGCGCTCCTCGTCGACGCCTGAGCCGGTGGTACCTACAGAGCCCGATCACGATCGGCTCCGCAGCTGGATCGCCCAGCTTCCCGAGCGCCAGCGACTGGTCCTCTTTCTCCGCTACTACGCCGACCTCGACTACCGGCAGATCGCCCACGCGCTCGGCATCCGCACCGGCACGGTCGCCGCAGCCCTGAACGCGGCGCACGCCGCGCTTCGCCCGCTCCTCGAATCGACGGAGGTTCCTCACCATGCCTGACGCTCGCGATCTCATGACCTGTGCCGTACCGCCGCCGTCCGCGGCCGAGCACGAGGACTGGCCCGGTGTGCTGGCCCGTGCCGCCGAGGGGCGGCGGGGGTTCCCCGTGACGATGGCGGTCGCGCTCGCGACGAGCCTGGCGGCCGCGCTCCTGCTCGCGTTCGGGAGCCCGCTCTCGACGCAGAGCTCCGGGGCTGCGGTTGTGGCGATCGACCCGAGCACGGGGAGGCACATCGACCTTGGTGCGGCGAGCAGGACGTCGAAGCCCGTGATCCTCGTGCCTGCGGGAACGAGGACGCTCTACGCGTGGATGAACGGGCCGCGATCGGAGATCGGAGACGGAGTGTCGGCCGCGACGTGGCACGGAGCGCCGATCTCGAAACTGCTCGCAGGTAACTACGCGCTCGTCGTCGCGATCACCCCCGATCCGCGCCTCGCCTTCGGTCTGACTGGCCCCGGAATCCACCGAAAGACACGGCCATTCTCACCCGGGCACGGGGGCTACCAGACCTGGGTCTTGACCCTCCGCTCCGGGACGTACCGATACACGGTGACCGGCCTGCCTCCAAAGACCTTCCAGGTCTACAAGTAACTTGCGGGCGTGATCGGGCTCGCCCTCGCCCTCGCCGCTGCGCTGCCGAGTGTCTCCTCGATGCTTCCCGCCTGGGCCGCGCCCGGCGGGGAACAGGCTCGTCGCCTGGAGCCTCGGCAACTTCGTCTTCGAGCCGCACGCGACCGGTTCCGACCGAGGGCGTGCTGCTCGTACGCCTGACCGGCGCAGGCGTCGCCGGCTACACGTTGCGGCAGGCGACGATCGTCGGCAACCGGTCGCAACTGTAAGCAGCACGGCCCGGCCGCCCCTTAAAGAGGGCGGCCGGGCCGCTGCAGGAGAGGAGCTGTTAGCCGACGAGGTCGGCTGTCAGCCAGGTGACGCCGTCGGCGACGACGACGGCGATGCCGATCCGGTTGAAGCGCGGGTCGAGCAGGATCGCGCGTGTTTCCGGGTTGGCGGTGAGGCTTTTGGCGAGCGCAGTCGGGCTGTTGCCGACGGCGTTCACCTCGTCGGCGACGGTGAAGGAGACGCCGGCTGCCGTTAGCCGGTCCTTGGGCAGGGAGCCGTCGGAGCCGCGCTTGTCGGGGTTGCCGTGCTCCTTGTTGTCGCAGTCGTGCTTCTTCGCAGCGTCTGTGGCTTTCGAGTCGGCCGTCAGCGGCGCTGCACCGTTTGCGGTGCGGAGCGCGTT
>JBBQTQ010000058.1:0-17210 GCA_038213135.1 Gaiellales bacterium | reverse complement strand
GCAGGTGTCGCGCCAGAGGTGCGAGTGGTAGGCCTTCGCGTTGTCGGAGAGCACTCGCTCGACCCTAATCCCCTGCTCGGCGTACCAGGCGACTGCCCGCTCGAGGAAGGCCGCGCAGTCCTCCTTGCGCTCGCTCCGAAGTGAACTTGCCCCGTTTTCGTTGACAGGGGATTAAGCGGCTTCTGCCAGCGTCTCGCAGGTGTGTAGTCAGTCCACCTAGCTCTCTCGCCCTACATCGGGGTGTGAGGGACAGGCCTACACACCAGGCCTGTCCCTCGGCCCTGCGCGCCCCGAGATCGTCAGGGCGATCCGTCGCCCGCCCTACCGATCACGATCTGGGAGATCCGGGTCGGTGCGCTCAGCTTCAGCAGCGCGCGCACGAGCTCGGCGCAGTCCTCCGGCTGGATCATCTCCTCGCTCTTCAGGCCCGACCACTCGGCCATGGGCGTGTCGACGAAGCCGGGGCAGAGCGCGGTCGCGCGGACGCCGTCGGCGGCCCACTCGGCGTTCATCGTCCGGGTGAGCTGGATCACCGCTGCCTTCGTCGCGCCGTAGGCGGCGAGGCCGGGCGTGGGCATCGTCCCGGCGATCGAGGCCAGGTTCACGATCAGCCCGCGCGAGGCCTTGAGGTGGGGGAAGGCTGCGCGCGTGACCAGGAAGAGACCGCGGACGTTGACGCCGAACTGGAGATCCCACTGCTTCGTCGAGAGCTCGGCCAGCGCCCCGCCGATGCCGATTCCCGCCGAGTTGACGAGCACGTCGAGCCCGCCGAAGCGCTCGACGTGCGTGGCGACTACCCGGTCGCAGTCCTCCTCGTTGGCGACATCGGCGGCGACCGCCTCCGCGCCGAGCTCGGCCGCGGCCGCTTCGACCTTCTCCTTCGTTCGCGAGGCGAGGGTCAGCTCGAAACTCTCGTCGCGCAGCATCCGCGCGATCGCGAGCCCGATCCCTGAGGAGCCACCGGTGACGAGGGCGCTGCGAGGCAAGTGAGTATCTTCTCAGGCGTGGCGACCGAGGTTCGGCTGACCGACCTGGCCGCGTCGGGCGGCTGCGCGGCGAAGTACTCGGCGGCCCGCTTGGAGCAGCTGCTCGCGGGCTTCGTGCCGGCCGAGGCGGAGAACCTCCTGGTCGGCCTCTCGCCGGCCGACGACGCGGCCGTCTACCGGCTCGACGACGAGCGCGCGCTCGTCTTCACGCTCGACTTCTTCCCGCCGCTCGTCGACGATCCGGCTGACTTCGGCGCGATCGCGGCGACGAACGCGCTGAATGACGTGTTCGCTATGGGAGGCGTGCCGCTGGTCGCGCTCTCGATCGCCGCGTTCCCCGAGGAGCTGCCACTCGAGACTGTCGCGGCGATCTTCTCGGCGGCCGACGAGCAGGTTCGCGCCGCGGGGGCACTCCTCGCGGGCGGCCACACTCTGCGCGACGCCGAGCCGAAGTACGGACTGGCGGTCGTGGGCACCGTCCATCCGGGGGCGATCTGGCCCAAGTCGGGCGCTCGACCCGGCGATGCGCTCTTCCTGACGAAGCCACTGGGGACCGGGCTCGTCCTGCACGGGTTCAAGCGAGGACTTGTCGGAGAGGCGGAGCTGGCGGCCGCGGTCGCCCTGATGCGGACGCTGAACCGGGACGCGGCCGATGCGCTCCGTGCGTTTGCCCCGCACGCCGTCACCGACGTGACGGGCTTCGGGCTCCTGGGACACGCGCACGAGATGGCCGAGCGGAGCGGTGTCCAGCTCGGGCTCGAGACGGCGCGGTGGCCGGCGCTCGAGGGCGCGCTCGCCGTCGTCGCGGCAGGCGAGAAGACGGGGGGCGACTGGCGTAACCGCGAGTTCGCCCGCATTACCCTCGACGGCGCGTCTCCGGAGCTCGTGACGCTCGGCTTCGATCCGCAGACCGCCGGGGGGTTGCTTGTCTCGCTGCCGGCCGAGCGAGGGACCGTCCTCGAGGCGGAGTTCGCCCAGCGTGGCCTCCCTCTCGCCCGCATCGGCTCCGTCACGGAGGGCGCGGGGGTCGTGCTCACGTGAGCATCCGCGTCGAAACGGGTCGGCTCGCGCGCATCCGCGCGATCGAGGTGACGCCGCAGCTCTTCCTCTGGCTCGCGCTCGCCTCGGCGGCGGCCCTCTACGTGATCTTGATCACCGGGGCGACCGTCCGGCTGACCGCCTCGGGGCTCGGCTGCGATCACTGGCCGGGCTGCCAGGCGGGCCAGCCGTTCCCGGAGAAGGGCTACCACTCGTACATCGAGTTCGGGAACCGGCTCGTCGGCGGGATCACGATCGTCCTGACGCTGATCGCCGGGGCGGCGGCGTGGCGGCTGCGCGCGCTGCCTCGCTATGCGCGGCGGCTGGCGCTGGCGGTCTTCCTCGGGACGTTCGCCCAGGCGCCGCTCGGCTACCTGACTGTGAAGTTCCACCTGAACCCGTTCCTCGTCCTCTCGCATTTCCTGCTCTCGGCGGTCGTGCTCGGCGGCGCGATCCTCGTGCTGCTCGCCGCGCTCGAGCTGCGGGACGGTGGGGCCGGACGCCTCGTGCCGAAGGAGCTGCAGCAGCTCGCGACGGTTGCCGCTGGCGCGTGTCTCGTTCTGCTCGCCAGCGGCACGATCGCAACCGCGGCCGGACCGCACCCAGGCGACTCCTCGAAGGTGCGCCGCCTCTGGCACCTCGGTGCCGCGATCTACGTCCACGCCGGGGCGACGGCGGTGTTCGCCGCCTGCTTCGTCTTCACGCTCGGATATCTCGCGGCACGGCGCTCCCGCTCGCCGCGCCTGTTCCTCGCTGCACTCGTCGTGCTCGGGCTGCTGCTCGTGCAGATGGCGGTCGGGGAGACGCAGTACCGCACGCACCTGCCCTGGTGGCTGGTGCTCATTCACGTGGGGGTTGCCGGTGCCGTCTGGGCGGCGGTGGTGGCGCTCGCCGGGCTGCTGCGGCGGCCGCCGGCCTGGTTCGCGCCTGCCAGCGTAGACTGACTCGGTGGCCGAGGAGCTTCGGATCGAGCGTCGTCCCACGCTCGAGCGGCCCATTCTGATCGCCGCTTTTCGGGGCTGGAACGACGGCGCGCAGGGCGCGACGCTCGCGGGCGGCTTCCTCGCAAAGGCCTGGGATGCGACCCGCTTCGCGGACATCGACCCCGAGAACTTCTTCGACTTCCAGGCCAACCGGCCGCACGTCTCGCTCGTCGGCGGACTGACGAGGCAGATCGACTGGCCGGAGAACGCCTTCTACCACGCCCGTCTCGAGGACCTCTCGCGCGACGTCGTGCTGCTGCTCGGGGTCGAGCCCAGCACTCGTTGGCGGACCTTCGCGGGACTCGTCACCGGTCTCGCGGAGGAACTCGGCGTCGAGCTCGTGATCACACTGGGAGCGCTGCTCGCGGACGTACCACACACGCGGGCGTCGCCGGTCTCCGGCAGCGCCACCGATCCGGAGCTCGTCGAGAAGCTCGGCCTGACCGCCTCACGCTACGAGGGGCCGACGGGGATCGTGGGCGTCTTCCACGACGCGTGTCGGAGCGCCGGTCTCGCCTCCGCGAGCCTCTGGGCGGCGGTGCCGCACTACGTTTCGCTCGCGCCGAGCCCGCGCGCGGCGCTCGCCCTCTGCACCCGCCTCGCCGAGCTGCTGGAGACCGACCTCGACACCTCCGAGTTGGACGAGGCCGCCGAGGTCTGGCAGCAGCAGGTGAGCGAGGCGGTCGCCTCCGACTCCGATACCGCCGCCTACGTGGAGGAGCTCGAGCAGCGGCTCGACACGCTCGGCGACGACGCGGAGATCCCGACCGGCGAGGCGCTGGCCGCCGAGCTGACGCGCTTCCTGAAGGAGCGCGACGAGGCGAACGAGAACGGCCCGCCCGACGTCGCCCGCGGCGACTAGTCGCGTACGGACACGGCCGGGGTCAGACCCCGGACATGCGCGGGAATGACGTGGCCCTCTGGGGCCAAGCCCTGCAAATGCAGCGTCGGCTCCGTCCCCGGCGGACACGGCCGGGGTCAGACCCCGGCCTTGGCCCTTCTAGCCAAAGGTGAAGGCGTAGGCCTCGACCCCGGGGGTGAAGCGGAGCTCGAGGCGGGCGTCCGTCGTTCGCGGTAGCGAGAGCAGCGTGTAGAGCTTGTCCTCGGTCACTTGCACCGATCCCCTCGGTCGGCCGTTGACGAACACCCTAACGGTACCGCGTCCGCCGAGGACCAAATGCACCTTCTTTGCAACGAAATGCAGGTCGAGGACGGCCCCGCGGCCCGAGACGATCTTCTCGCCCTCGACGTCCCAGTAGCCGCCGTAGGCGAGCTGGCTCTGGTCGAGCACGAAGGGGAGCTCGTACTTCGCCATGTGGTCGGTGTGGAGCGGCGAGCCCGCGTAGCGGTCGATTCGCTGGTAGCCGAGGTACGACTCAGGCGTGATCAGGCTGGTCGGCGTCTTGTCGGGAAGGTTCAGGGCACTCGGCAGCTTCTTCGTCCCCTCGGCGAGCAACCGCCGGATGAGGCCCTCGGTTTGGCTGTACTCACCCTCGCCGAAATGCGAGTGCCGGAGGTGGCCGCTGCGGTCGATCAGGTACTCGGCCGGCCAGTACTGGTTCTGGTACGCGGTCCAGGTCGCGTAGCCGTTGTCGCCGGCAACCGGATACCGGACTCCGAGCGAAGCGCTCTCGCGGCGGACGTTCGACTCGATGTGCTCGAACGCGAACTCGGGGGTATGCACGCCGACGATCACGAAGCCGTCCTTCGCGTACGTGCGGTACCAGGCCTCGAGGTACGGCAGCGTCCGCAGGCAGTTGATGCATGAGTACGTCCAGAAGTCGACGAGCACGACCTTGCCCCGCAGCTTCTTCAGGGTCAGCGGCTTGGTGTTCAGCCAATAGGACACGGCCCGGAACTCAGGCGCAGGCCCGTAGTCCGGCAGCCCGGGCGAAGAGGTCGGCTTCGACGTTCTCGAGGGCTGGCCGTGCAGCCGCTTCAGTGCGTAGGAGGTGTTCTCGGTGTGCTTCTGGAGGAAGTCGGTCCAGTTCGGCAGCCACGTCTGCAGGCGCGCGTCGAGGTTGAAGACGAGCGCGAGGGCAGAAAGGGCCATCACCGCGCCGAAGGCAGCGCTCACCCGCCGGCCGCGCAGCCGCTGCGCCGCGCGCTGACCGCCGATCGCGATCGCCAGCAGCACCACGGAGGCGCCGACCCCATAGGAGATCGCCAGCCCGACCGCCTTCGCCCCCAAGTTGAATGTTGCGGCCTGGGTCGAGACATAGCCGAGAATCGGCCCAGCGCACGGGACGAACACGAACCCAAGGGCGAGCCCGAGCACGAAGCCGCCGCCGAGATCACTGCGCGGCCCGCGCGTGAGCCGCGCCAGTGGCCGCTCGATCAGCTGGCCGAGCTGCGGTATGAGCAAGGTCGCGGCCACCACGAAGAGGAGCGCGATCGAGATGTTCCGGAGTAGGTCGAGCGGCAGTCCGAGCTCGTGCAGGATCCAGGTCGCCAGCAGGATCGACGCGACGAAGCTGACGAGCAGTCCGGCGACGATCGCGTACGGCCTACGGCGCCCGCCGCTCGCGCCGCCCGCGAGCACGATTGGCAGGACAGGCAGGACGCACGGCGAGATCGCCGTGATCACACCCGCCAGGAACCCGATCCCGAGCAGGACGAGCATTGTCTCTAGTTATTCGACGGCCGCAGGCGTTTCAGTTTGCTCTGCGACGACCGGCTGTGCGCCGTTGACCTGCTGCTCGGGCGTCGTCGTCGGCTTCTTCTTGCGGCGCCGGCGGCGGCGTGAGCGGCCCGCGTGCTGCTTCGGCGCAGGCAGGTTCTCGGACAGGGCGTTCGCGACCTCGAAGATCGAGCCGAGCTGCTCGCGGGCGCTGTCCAGCAGGTGCGTCGCCCGCGGCGTGTAGCCCTCGGCCGAGGCGAGCAGAGCGGCGCCCACGGGGAGCGGCAGCTCGAGTGCCGCGGCGACGAGTTTGGCCGCATTCTCTTCGTGCCGGTGGCCGCGTGAGTTGGCCAGCGCGCCGAGGAGCCGCTTGGCCTCCGGGAACTCGGCGCTCGCACGCCGGTCCTGCACCTTCCGGCTCGCCCGGGCCAGCCGCCAGGTCCAGCGCCCGAGGATCTGCTCCGGCGCGTCGGCCTTGCCGTCGCCGAGCGCCCACAGGAGGATGCGCACGCCTTGAATTCTGTCCTTCTCCCAGGGCGGCGCCTGGGTGACGAGCGTGACCAGGTCGTCGAAGCTCATCCGGTCGACGGTCATCGAGACGCGATCGGCGAGGGCCATCATGCGCAGCCGGCGGTTGGGGTTCTCCGCGGCGCACGTGAACAGGAACTGCTCGAGCGCCGCCTTGCTCGAGGTCGACTGCATGAACTTCTTGACGAACTCGGCGCGCTCGTCGAAGCGGATCTGCCGCCCTGCGATCGTCGCCCAGTACCGCTGCTCGTCCTCGTCGAGGAAGCGCGGGTCGATCCGCTGCCACTCGCGGGTGATCACCATCAGGCGGCGCTTCACGTCGGGGGTGACCGGCACGAGCCAGGGCGCCGGGGTCAGGCGCCGCTTCGCGCGCCGCTGCATCCGCCTTCGCGGAGCCGGCGTCACGCGCGCGCCCTCGCGGTAGAAGTCGGAGTCGAGCAGCGAGTGGAGCGTGATCACGCGGTCGCTGTGCGTCGCGCCCTTGTTCGTGAAGTCGACGACGATGCCGGCTTCCTTGCGCGGGTGCAGGCGCATGATCCGGCCGATCCGCTGCTGGTAGACGCGGCGGCTCGCAGTCGGCGCGAGGTGCATCACGACGGTCGCGCGGGGCGAGTTCCAGCCCTCGGCGAGCAGCATCGCGTTGATCAGGATGTTGATCTCGCCGCGCTCGTAGGCAGCCAGCGTCTCGGCGAGGCGCACCGGCGGGGTACGGCCCGAGACGGCCTCCGCCTTCAGCCCCGCTGCTCGGAATTCCTGTGCGAGGTTGTAGGCATGGTCGACGCCGGCCGCGTAGACGATCCCGGGCGTATCGTCGAAGCGATCGCGGTAGAGGCTCGCCGCGGCCTGGTTGAGAGCCTGGTGGTCGAGGACTGCGGCCAGGGCGCGCTCGTCGAAGTCGCCGCCGACGATCGGCACCGAGTGAATCGCCGCGGCTGGCGGGACGCGCAGGCAGCGAAGCGGCGCGATCAGGCCACGCCGGGCAGCGTCGGCCAGCGGCAGGTCGTCGACCGAGGCGGGGAACACGTCAGCGACCTGCTTCGCGATCAGCTGCTCGGTGGCGGTCATCCCGATGTAGACCGGCTCCGGGAAGCTGCGGATCGCGGCGCTCGTCTTCTCGCCGAGGGCCGTGTGCGCCTCGTCGCAGATCACGAGCTGGTAGGCCTCGCGCGAGATCGAGCCGACGTGGCGGGCGAACCAGGCGTAGGTCTGGATCGTGATCGGGTTGCTGCTCGGCGGCTTCGTGCCCTTCTCGATCGCCTCGGCGAAGCGGTCGGCGTAGCCCTCGTCCGTCAGCTCGCGGTTGAACTGGGAAACGAGGAGGCGGCGGTGCGTGAGGATCAGGACGCCCTGCGTGCGCGCGGCATCGATGAAGCCGGCGGCGGCGATCGTCTTGCCCGACGCGGTCGGGTGACGAAAGCGGTAGCGGCGGACGGCGCCGGTGTCCTGCTCCGCGGGGATCTCCTCGGGCTCATCGGAGTCGTCGGTGAACTCCTCGTCCTCCTCGTCCTCTTCGTCCGGCACTGCCTCGATGTGGCCGTTGCCGTTCTCGAGCGGCTTCTGGTTCGCGGCGATCAACTCCGTGAGCATCCCGGCGAGGGCGTCGATCTGGTGGCGGCGGAGCTCGGTTCCCGACTTCAGGCGCGGCGGCTTCTCGCTCAGCACGCGCTCGAGCCCGAGCATCAACGCGAACTTGACCTTCCACTCGGAAGACGGCGCCTTGCGCCCGTCGGCGATCTCCGCCAGCGCCTCGTCGAGCGCGCGCCGTCGGGCTGTTCCGGGTGCGAGAACCTTCGCCGCGTCCTCGTCGGAGCGGAGGAAGGGCTCGCCGGCCCAGGCTTCGGCCCGAAGCGCGTCGGCCACCAGGCCGTCCGTCGCCTCCGACGTCGTGTTCGGATGCTCGATCGTTTCCTGCATCTGTGCAGCGCCGAAAGCGCTGCATCCTTCGTAAAGGACCGCCCGCCAGACCCCGAGGCGAACTTGCCCGGAGCATAGCCGATAGCGGGGGTTTTCGGCTAGATCGGCGTGCCGCTGCCGCCGAGACCGCCGAAAACGACGAACGGCTGGGTCGGCAGGACTTCCCAGACGAGCTCGCCGCCGGGCTCGACCTCGCCGTGCAGCCGGCGCGCGAGCTTCTGGGCGTCTTCGCGTGAGGGCGCGCCGACGAGGACGTAGCGCCAGCGGCGCACGACCGCGTGTCCCTCCTCCTCGAGCATGTCGGCGAGCTCCTCGGCCTCGTGGTGCGACTCGCACTCCACGCGCACCTCCCAAGGCGCATAGCCGCGGGCTGCGAGCTCCTCCTCGACGTCGGGACCGGGCGGTTCGTCGTCCCAGCGATCCTCCTCGCCGAGCCAGTGCTCGATCCTGGTGTTGCCCGCGAGGCCCTGCTCCTTCAGCTGCTCGCCGACGAGCGCGCGAGCCTTCTCGGCCTGGGCGCTCGAGCCTGCGTAGACGAAGACGGTGTCGCCGTCGCGGCTGACGGCAAGGCGCTCGTCCTCGAGCTCCGAGGCCAGCTCGCGTGCTTCCGCGGAGAAGTCGAGGCCGAGCCAGTCGAGCAAGCCAGTTGCGTGCTCTTCGCTCAGCTCGATCCGGAGGCGCCAGTCGTCACGCACGCGCGCAGCCTAGCTCGGGCAGCGGTGTGTCAGAGCCTGGACATCGACATCGTGTACCATACGAACTACAGTACGGTGAACCGTACAGTGGTAACGATAGGGGATGAACAGACGTGTCTCGAATTGTGACCGCCGACGACCTCCGTGCACGACTCGGCCGCGAGTTGGATGCGTTGAGCGAGAGCGACGAAGCCCTCTACGTATCTAAGCGGGGACGGCTCGCGGGCGTGCTGCTCGATCCCGATCGGTACGCCGAACTGATCGAGCGGCTCGACTACCTCGAGGACAGCCTCGCCGCCCTTCGAGCACGTGAGGAGCGCGATGCAGCCCTGCCATGGGCGGAGGTTCGGGAATAGCCAACGGCACGCGGCGGTACGAGATCCGCTTGCATCCGGACGCGGTACGCGCGTACCGGCGCCTCCACGAGCCAATTCGCGGTCGGATCGCTCGCGCGATCGACGGCCTCTCCGACGATCCACGGCCGATCGGTGCCACCAAGCTGGCAGGTCGTGACGATTTCCGAATCCGCGTCGGTGACTTTCGGATCGTCTACGCGGTCGAGGAGGCTCAGCGCGTCGTTCTCGTCGGCCGAATCGCGCACCGGCGAGACGTGTACCGACGCTAGGCGGGCGCGGTGACGGCAGCGTCTGCCAGCGGCCGTCCGAACAGGCGCTCCGACATGCCTGTCTGGTCGAGGTGCTTCGTGACGCCGCCGAGGAAGAACGGCCAGCCGGCGCCGAGGAGCAGGCACGTATCGACGTCCTTGGCGTCGGCGACCACACCCTCCGCGAGCAGGTGGTGCACCTCGTCGGCGATCGCCTCGAGCGCGTCCTGGCGGATCTCCTCCGCGCTGCGACGGGCGTCGCCGGAGCGGACGATCTCGTCCTTGCCGGCGGCGTAGTTGGCGAGCGTGGCCGAGAGGGGGAAGCGGTCGGGGTAGGCCTCGTGCAGCGTCTCGAGCACGTGGTTCGCGACCCGCGGCCCGACCATCTGGAGCAGGAACGACGGCGCCATCGGCAAGCCGAGCCCGAGGATCGCCTCGTCGACCTCCTCGACCGTGTTGCCGTGCTCGAGCGCGTCGAGCGTGACGGTGCTCATACGGGTCAGAACGCGGTTGACGACGAACGCGGGCGCGTCCTTCACGACCACCGCGCGCTTGCCGAGCTTCTTTGCGACGTCGTAGGTCGTCGCAAGCACCTCGTCGCTCGTGTCCGGAGTGGCGATCAGCTCGACGAGTGGGAGCATCGCGACGGGATTGAAGAAGTGCAGGCCGACGTCGGCGCCCATCTCGGCGACCGAGAGGGAGGATGTGTTGGTGGCGAGGATCGCCTTCGGCGCCGCCTGGCGCAGCTCCGCGAACACCTTCTGCTTCACGTCCATCACCTCCACGATCGCCTCGAGCACGAAGTCGGCGTCCGCGAAGCCGTCCCAGGTCGTGGCGCCGGAGACGATCGAGCCGAGGAAGCGCGCCTTCTGCTCGCTCATCCGGCCGCGTGCCGCGAGGCCGGTCAGCTCGCCGCGGATCTCCTGGAGCGCCTTGTCGACGATCGCCTGGTCGAGGTCGCGAAGCACGATCGGCACTTCCATCCGGCGCAGGAACAGCGTTGCCAGCTGCGTCGCCATCAAGCCTGCGCCGGCGATGCCGACCTTGCGCACTTTGCGCGGCTCGACCTTCGGAATGCCGACTCCGCGTTTGGCGCGCCGCTCGACGAGGTCGAACGCGTAGATGGACGCCTGCGTCTGCGGGCCGGGCAGGAGGTCGCCGAGGGCCTCCTCCTCGGCGCGGTAACCCTCCTCGACGCTCCACGTCGCGGTCCCCTGGATCAAGTCGAGCGCCCGGTAGGGCGCAGGCGTCGCGCCGTGGACGGCGTCGTCGACCTGGGAGCGCGCCCGGCGGATCAGCTCGTCCATAGCGGACATGTCCGGTGACTGTCCCCTGTCGTGGCCGTTTCGGGCGAGCTCGAGGGCGTAGGCGATCGACTCGTCGACGAACTCCGCGGGTTCGAGGAGCCGGTCCGCGAAGCCGAGCTCGAAGGCCTCCTGGCCGGAGAGCATCCGGTTCTGGCGGAGCGGATTCGAGACGATCACCTTGATCGCGGTTTCCGGGCCGACGAGCCTCGGCGCGAGCTGCGTGCCGCCCCAGCCGGGGATCAGCCCGAGGAAGACCTCCGGGAAGCCGAAATGGCGGACGGCGGTCGAGATGGTGCGCGCCGTGCAGTGGAGCGCGAGCTCGAGGCCACCGCCGAGGCAGACGCCGTTGATCGCCGCGACTGTCGGATATGGGAGTGCGCGGATCCGGCCGAAGAGGTCGTGGCCGGCGCGGCTGCCCTCGATCGCGGCGTCGCGTGTCGAGATCTTCGGGAACTCGTCGATGTCGGCTCCGGCGCCGAAGATGAACGGCTTGCCGGTGATCAGGGCCGCCTTGAAGTCGCCCTCCTCCAGCTCCGCGATCACCCGCTGCGCAGACTCGAACGCGGCGCGGCCGAAGACCGTCGGCTTGGTGTAGTCCTCGCCGTTGTCGATCGTGACGAGCGCGAGCTCGCCGTAGCGCTGGAGCTTGAACTGCGTGTCAGCCATCCTCGGGCTCCTGGGCCGTCGCTGGCGGAGCCGGGCTTTGCCCGGCGGGAGCCCCAGCCGACCAGGGGTGCGAGGTTCGCTCCCAGAGGAGCGCGGCGCCCATGCCCATGCCGATGCAGAGCGCGGTGAGCCCGAAGCGGCGCGCGGGCTCCTGGCGGAAGCGGTAGGCGAGCTGCGCCATCAGGCGGACGCCGGTCGCGGCGAGCGGGTGCCCGCAGGCGATCGCGCCGCCGTACGGATTGAGCCGCTCGTCGTCGGGCGCGACGCCCAGCTCGTGACACCAGGTCAGCACCTGTACCGCGAAGGGCTCGTTCAGCTCGAAGGCGTCGACCTGGTCGAGGGTCAGGCCCGCCTGTTCGAGGACGCGGCGTGTTGCGGGGACGGGCCCGAGGCCCATCAGCTCCGGCTCCACACCGGCGTACGCGTAGCCGACGAGTCGCATCTTCGGCTCGAGACCGAACTCCTCGGCGGCGTTCTGCGAGCAAAGGATCGCGGCCGTCGCGCCGTCCGTCAGGCCCGCCGAGTTGCCGGCGGTGACGCGGCCTCCGAGGCGGAACGGCGTCGGGAGCGGGGCGAGGCCCTCGAGCGTCGTCTCCGGCCGCAGGAACTGGTCGCGCTCGGCGACCTGCCAGCCGTCGTCGGTGAAGACGGCCATCGGGACGACCGTCTCCTTCATGACGCCGTTCTGCCAGGCAGCCGTCGCCTTCTGCTGCGAGCGGAGTGCGTAGCGGTCTGCGTCCTCCTTCGTCAGCTCCGGGAACCTGTCGTGGAGGTTCTCGGCGGTCGCGCCCATCGTGATCGCGGAGGTGTCGACGAGCCGCTCGGAGACGAAGCGCGGGTTGAAGTCCACGTCGGCGCCCATCGGGTGGTGGCCCATGTGCTCGACGCCGCCGGCGAGGACGACGTCGGCGGCGCCCATCGCGATCTCGCCGGCGCCGGCGGTGACCGCGGTGAGCGCGCCGGCGCACATCCGGTCGACCGCGAAGCCTGGGACGGTGTCCGGCAGCCCGGCCAGGAGTGCGACGTCTCGGCCGAGGGTCAGTCCCTGGTCGCCGACCTGAGCGGTCGCGGCCATGACCACGTCGTCGATCCGGTCCGGAGGTAGCTGCGGGTTGCGCCGCAGCACCTCACGGACGGCCTTGACACCCATGTCGTCGGCGCGTGTGCGCCAGAAGAGGCCGCTCGGCCCGGCCTTGCCGAAGGCCGTCCGCACGCCGTCGACGTAGAACACCTCTTGCCGCTCCCTCCCCATCGCCCGGCGAGCATACTCCGCGCGTGCAGGACTGGAACGCGATCTTCGAGCGCGGACGCGACCGTCACGAGGACGGCCAGGGCAGGCTGCCAGAGGCGCCAGACGAGCGCCAGCGGCAGCTGACGCGGATGGGAAACGCGGCCTACGGAGCGGGACTGGCACTGCTGATGGCGGGGGATTCCGCCGCGGGCGAATGGCTCGCGCGAGCAGCCCTGCGCTACCGCGAGAGCTGGCCGGACGCGCCGCCGGGAAGCTGGGGCAGGCCGATCGGAGCGATGAAGGCGCTCGTGCTCGCGGGCGATCTCGACGGCGCCGAGGAGGCTGCCCGCTGGGCGCTCGAGGCAGGCGCGGCCGAGGCCGAGTCGCCGATCGGGCGCTACGCCGCCGCGCTTGCCTGCGTGCTGCTCGGGGACGACACCGAGGCCCGCGTCCACGCCGACGAGATCCGCGATCGGGACGACTTTCCCGCGGACGTTGCGGACGCCGTCGCGTTCCTGGCCGCCGGCGACGTGGTCGACTACACGGAGGCGATCGAGAAGGTGCTCGCCTCGTTCGAGTCGCGCGAGGCGTATCTCGAGGACGTGCCGGTTGCGGACACCGTTCTCGTCCTGCAGGCCGTCGCCGCCCGCCGCGGGACGGCCGCCGAGCTCAGCTCGCCGCTGCTACCCGGCTAGCCGCGGCCCGGTCGAGATACACCGAGGTCTTCTTCCCGCGCGCGAGGCTGGCAGGCGTCTCCTTCGAAGGCGGCCCGCCGAATGCCCGCGCCACCGCCTCGGCCTTCTCCTCGCCGGCGATCAGGAACACGACCTCCTCGGCCGACGCGATCGCGGGCAGCGTCAGGGTGAGCCGGGCCACGAACGGCTCGAGGGCCGCCGGGGCAGCCACGACCAGCCGCTCGGTCTCTTCGAGCGAATGCGCGTTCGGGAAGAGTGACGCGGTGTGCCCGTCCGGGCCGATCCCGAGCAGGACGAAGTCGATCCACCGGCCCGCGAGCTCCTCCTGGTACTCGTGCGCGGCGGCGGGCGGGTCGAGCTCGCCCTTCATCCGGTGCAACTCGTGCGGCCCGATGATCTCGTCCAGCAGCGCCTCCTTCGCCATGCCGTAGTTCGACTGCTCGTCGTCGGGAGGCACGCAGCGCTCGTCGCCCCACCAGATCGTCGCGCGGCTCCAGTCGCGCTCCAGCTCGGCCGCGAGCTCGTAGGCCCGTTTTGGCGTCGAGCCACCCGAGAGGAAGATCGAGCGTCCGGCCTGCGCAGTCTCCACGAGCAGCCGCGCGACCTCCGCTGCCGGGTCGTCGACGACGTGCAGCTCGGCGTCAGGCATCGCCCGCCGCCAGCTCCTTCGAGCGCTCCATCGCCGCCTGGATCGCGTTCAGGAATGCCGCGCGCACGCCGGCCTGCTCCAGCTCCCGGATCGCGCGGCCGGTCGTGCCGCCCGGCGAGGTCACCGCCTCCCGGAGCTCGACCGGATGCATCTTCTCGTCGCGGAGCAAGGTTGCCGTCCCGAGCATGGTCTGGACGACGAGCTGCGTCGAAGTCTCGCGCGAGAGCCCGAGCATGATCCCGGCCTCGATCATCGCCTCGGCAAGCAGCGCGAAGTACGCGGGGCCCGAGCCAGAGACGGCGGTCACGGCGTCCATGTACCGCTCGGGGACGCGGACGACACCTCCGAGATGGGCGAGCACCTCCTCCGCCAGCGCGAGGTTCGCCTCCCCTGCGTGCGCGCCTGCGCACAGCCCGGCGATTCCCTCGTGCACGATCGAGGGTGCATTCGGCATCGCGCGGACGACGGGTACGCCCTCCGCGATCTGGCGCTCGATCGCGGCGGTCGGGATCGCGGCGGCCACGGAGAGCACGGTCTGGTCCGGCGAGAGCAGGCCGCCGATCTCGCCGAGCAGCGCTTCGAAGTCCTGCGGCTTGACGGCCAGGACGACCAGCGCTGCCCCTTGGATCGCCTCGGAGCTCTGCAGCGTCGCCTCGACGCCGTGGCGCTCCTCGAGCTCGGCTTGCCGCTCGGCGCGCCGAGCGGTGACGACGATGTCGGTCGAGCCCGAGCTGAGCAGGCCCGCGAGCAGTGACTCGCCGATCTTCCCGCACCCGAGGATGGCGACCCGCATCGTCGGAGACTAGATCGGAACGAGGCCGCGCGAATAGCCCGCGAGCATGTAGACACTCGCGAGTCCGGCCCACTCGCCGTAGGGCTCGAGCAGCTCGGCGGTCTCCCACCCCTCGACCCAGCGGCCGCGCAGGGCTGAGCAGAGCTTCACGAGCCCGAGGTCGCCGACGAGCCCGCGCTCGCGCCGGCCGAGCCCTTCGAGGCAGATCACCCCGGTCGACCAGGGGCCGAGGCCGCGCTCGCGCTCGAGCCGGCTGGCGACCACGTCGGTCGAGAGCCCGCGCAGGCGCTCGAGGTCGAGTGAGCGGCAGATTCGCACGAGCGTGGCGCCGCGACGGGCGTGCAGCCCGAGCCGGCGCAGGTCGGCGGCGGAGAGGCGTGCCAGGTCCTCGCAGGTGGGAGGGGCGTGTAGGCCATCGAACGCCGGGGTGGTCGCCCGGACGATTCCCCGCTCCAGCGCGCGCGCCGTCCGCGAGTCGATCAGCTGTCCGCAGAGCGCGCGCAGGAGCGAGTGCGCGACGGTCGGCAGGCGCACGGGCTTCAGGCCGCGGAGCCGCCGGACGGACGGACCGAGCAGCGGGTCGTTGCCGAAGCGACGCAGGAACTCGGAATGGTCGTCCTCCAGCGCGAGCACGAATCGGAGCCGGTCGATGCCCTCGTCGCTGCCCGCGAGGGCGACCGTTCCGTCGGGTCGCTGCCGCGCGTAGGCGCGCTGCAGACCGCCGTCGACCCGCAGCGTCGTCGTCAGCACTCCGTCTCGAAACGTGCGCGTCGCGTCGCCGACGAGCCGGGCCGAGAAGGCGAGCGAATACGGGCCGGCCGGCTTGACGAGCGTCTCTCGCACGAGCCGACAACGATAAGGGCGCCGGCCGACGGGGGTACGCTTGCCCACTTGGGCGAGATGAGGGCGACCTGGGACGCCGCCGCCGCCTCCGAGGCAGTCGAGAGCTACGTGGGCGATCCCGCTCACGCGCGCGAGGAGCTCGAGAGCGTCTTCGGCCGGCTCGGTGCCGAGCCGCGCGGGGGGCTGTGCATCGAGGTCGGCTGCGGCTTCGGTCGGATGACCCCGTTTCTGGCCGAGCGCTTCGATCGCGTCCTGGCGCTCGACGTCTCGCCGGCGATGCTCGCGCGTGTAACTCCCCTCCCGAACGTCGAGCTGCGGGCGACCTCGGGCGAGCGCCTCGACGGGGTCGAGAACGGCGTCGCGGACACGCTCCTCTGCTACCTCGTGCTCCAGCACGTTCCCTCCCGCCGAGTGGTGCTCTCGCTGCTCGCGGAGTTCGCGCGTGTCCTCGCGCCCGGCGGCCAGGCGTTCGTGCAGCTGCCGGTACTTCGCGGCGGGCTGCGGCCACGACTGTGGCGGGCGGTGCGTTCCGCCGCTGTCCCGCTCGACCGGCGCGGGCGGGTGACGAGCCGGCGCGCGTACCGCGGCTTCCGGCTCAGCGACCGCGAGTTGGAGCGCGGACTCGCCAGCGCGGGCCTGCGTGTCGTCGCTCGCGACGAAAAGCCCGACTCGCCCTACCGATTCAGCCGCGACGTGTTCCTGCGCCTGGAGCGGGAGTGACCGCACTGGCGCTCGCGCTGTTCGGCGTCGCATTCGCCGTCGCCGCGGCCGTCGTCTGGCGGCGGCCGATCGTCGCGCTGTACGCGTTCGTGGTCGGCCTGGCGGCGCACAACTTCGTGATGGCGCTGCTCTGGGGCGGCGGCATCCGCGGCGAGGCGCTCGAGGCGATCGCCGCCTGGAAGGAGGGGTTGCTCGCAGTGGCCCTCGCGAGCGTCGCGTGGCGCGCCTGTCGTGCTCGCCGGCTTCCGTTCCGCCCGAACGCCGTCGATGCGCTCGCACTTGCCTTCGTGGCGATCGTCTGCCTCTACGCCGTCCTGCCGCAAAGCGCGCTCGGCGGCGTCGCGGGCGCGAAGGCGGTCCTCTACGCGCTCCGGCATGACCTCGTCCCAGTCGTCGCGTACTTCGTCGGCCGCTCGCTGCCGCTCGGGCGCGAGCAGCTTCGCCCGATCGCCTGGACGGTGCTCGGCGCGGCGACGGCGGTGGCCGTCTTCGGCCTCGTCGAGGACTACGCGGTGCCCGTCGAGTGGTGGCGGCACTCGGGCGCGGTCGGCTACTTCCACCGGCAGCTCGGCTTCGACTACCACGGCCCGGGCGGCCTCCCGGAGAACTTCGCCTTCAACACGAGCGACGGCGTCTTCCGGCGGCTCGTCTCGACCTACATCAGCCCGCTCGCGACGGCGTACATGCTGCTCGTCGCGCTCCTGCTCGCGCCCAAGCGCAGGTTCGCCGCAGCGCTCGGGGTGGTGGTCGCGGCCGGACTCCTCTTCACGGTCTCCCGCTCGGCGCTCGTTGCCCTGGCAGCCGGCCTCGTCGTGCTCGCCTTCGCCCGGCGGCGCGCCTGGCCGCTCGGCGCCGCCGTCGCGGCGATCGCGATCGGTGTGGGTTTCGCCGCCGCGTTCACCTCGATCGCGCCGAAGACCCACTTCTTCAAGGAGGAC
>JBBQTQ010000057.1:0-17361 GCA_038213135.1 Gaiellales bacterium | reverse complement strand
TCGGCAACAACGGCTCGATCCGCTGCCACAACTCGTCCGAGACGATCCACGGCGCAACAGCCATCGGTACCCCTCTCAGCTTGACGACGGATACCGACGCCGTTCGTCGTCAGCGAGCGGGTCCCTTCATTTCGATTCGAGGTCTCAGTGGTGTTGAAGTACGGTGACGGCCGTGAGTGCGCGCGCCGAGCCGGGTCGGGCTCTCGAGCGGGAGTGGTGGCTGCGCACCCGCTCTGTCTTGACGCAGCCGCGCGCCGCGTTCGAGGCGTTGCGCGACGAAGGCGTGAAGACCGCTGCCGCACGGGCCGAGCCGATGCTGCTGATCGTCTGGCTCGCCGGTATCGCGGCGGTGCTCGCCTCGAGCGTCGCCGTGAACCCGCTCGACACCTCGAACGTCGACGGTCTCGTCTTCGCGGTCTGGGCGTTCCTCGCCGGCGGGGCGTACGGGTTCATCGCTTACTGGCTCGTCGGCGGGGCGCTCTACGTTGGCGTGCGCGGCGCGGGCAGCCTCGAGAGCTACCGGCTCGCGCGGCACGTACTCGTCTTCGCGTCGGCCCCGCTCGCGCTGTCGCTCGCGCTCTGGCCCGTGCGGCTCGGGATCTACGGCGGCGACCTCTTCCACCGCGGCGGCTCGGACGGCGCCGCCGCGAACGCCGTCTTCGGAGGGATCGAGGCTGCGTTCGGCCTCTGGGCGCTCGCGCTCCTCGTGCTCGGCGTGCGGATCGTCTACGGCTGGAACTGGCGCCGCTCGCTCGGCGCGGTCGTGCTCGCAGCGGTCGTGCTCGGCCTCTTCGCCGCGATCCCGGTCGTCCTCTAGCGCCTCTTCTAGCAATGCTGTCGAGGTTCTGGGTCGCTAGCACCAAGCAAGCGGCCGCGCTCGTCCCCGCAGGCCAGGCTGGTTGCCTGGTTAAGGGCGAGGGGGGACGGTGGCGACGCGTGATAGCGGGCCAGAAGCCGGCGAGTATTGCTGGGAGAGGCGCTAAATCGACGCGAGCGACTTCTCGAGGTGCTCGCGGTCCTCGTCCTCCGCGATCGCCACCTCCCGCGCCAGTGAGAGGTAGCGCTGCGACTCTTCGCGCTGGCCGGCCAACCCGGAGGCCCGAGCAAGAGCCTCGTACGCGAAGGCGAGGTCCCAATCCTCGATCCCGTGCTGCTCGCAGATCGCGAGGCACCGCCGGGCGTGCCAGAGGGCCGGCTCCGCGCGCCGGAGCACCGAGTAGACGCGTGAGCACTGCCACTCGCTGCGCGCGAAGTTCTCCGGCTGGCCGACCTGCCGCCAGTGGTACGCCGAGGCATGGGCCGTGTGGAGCAGCTCGTCGACCTGCTCGGGCGTCCGGTCGGCGAGCTCCATCAGCTCCCACGCCCGGTTGAAGAGGTCGACGCCGAGGCTGCGCTGCTCCTCGGGTGTCATCGGCGCGCAGTCACCGCTTCCTCGAACAGTGCCAGCTCTTCGTCCGGCATCGCATATGTGTGCTGCTCCTCGGGGAAGGCGCCGTCGCGCACATCGGCCGCGTATTGCTCCAGCGCCCTCCCGATCTCCGGCGCGAGGTCGGCATAGCGCTTTACGAAGCGCGGCGCCCGGCCCTGGTAGAGCCCGAGCAGGTCGTGCCACACGAGCACCTGCCCGTCGCACGCCGCACCCGCGCCGATGCCGATAGTCGGGATCGTCAGCGCCTCGGAGATCCGCGCCGCCACCGGAGCTGGCACCGCCTCGAGCACGAGTGTGAAGCAGCCGGCAGCCTCGAGCGCCAGGGCATCCTCGAAGAGCTTCGCCGCCTTCGCAGCAGTGCGGCCCTGCGCCTTGAAACCGCCCAGCATCGTCGCCGACTGCGGCGTCAGCCCGATGTGGCCCTGCACGGGAATCCCCGCCTCGACGAGCGTCCGCACGCGCGACACCGAGGGGCCGGCGCCCTCGAGCTTGACCGCGTCGACGCCCGCCTCCTTGACGAAGCGGGTCGCGTTGGCGAGCGCGTCCTGGTCGGAGAGCTGGAACGACCCGAACGGGAGATCGGCGATCACGAGCGGACGCGTCGCGCCTCGCGTGACGGCCTTGGTCAGGACGAGCATCTCGTCGACTGTCACCGGCACCGTCGACTCGTAGCCGAGGACCGTCATCGCCGCGGAGTCGCCGACGAGGATCATGTCGACCCCCGCCGCGTCCGCGATGCGCGCGCTCGGAAAGTCGTAGGCGGTGACCATCACGAGCTTGCGGCCCTCGCGCTTCAGCTCGGCCACCTCGGGGATGCTCAGCTTGCCCGGCGCAGGTGTGTTGGGGCCGGGATAGGCGGGACGGATGCTGCTCATGGTGCGCCTCCTTCGAGAGGGAAGTTGTCGATCAAGCGGGTCGAGCCGACGCGAATCGCGGCGGCGAGCACGGGCGGGTCGAAGTCGGCGACCTCGACGTAGTCCACCTCGAGGCCGTTCAGGAGCTCGCGCGCGCGAGAGACATCGCGAGTCGCCAGAGCGCGCGGGAGCGCCAAAGCCGCGTGCCGCTCGTCGGCCGAGAGGTAGACGTTGCGCGAGGAAAGGGCGAGCCCATCCTCATCGCGAACCGTCGGGATCACGCGAATCTCCAGCTCCAGGTCGAGGTCGCGAACCATGCGCCGGACGACCGCCGTCTGCTGGGCGTCCTTCTGACCGAAGTAGGCGCGATCCGGCCTGACGATGTTGAAGAGCTTCAGGCAGACCGTCGCCACGCCCCGGAAGTGCCCCGGACGGTGCTCTCCTTCGAGGCCGGCCGAGAGCCGCTCGACCTCGACCCAGGTCTGGAACCCTTCCGGGTAGATCTCCGCCGGGCTCGGGAGAAAGAGGACGTCGACGCCGGCTTCCTCGGCGAGGCGCGTGTCTTGCTCCTCGTCGCGCGGATAGCGCGCGATATCCTCGCCGGCTCCGAACTGGGCGGGGTTGACGAACAGGCTGGCGACGACGGTCTCGCACTCCTCCCGCGCGGCCCGGAAGAGCGCGAGGTGGCCCTCGTGGTAGGCGCCCATCGTCGGCACGAGCCCGACGACACCGCCCCGAGGCGCCGTGCGCGCATCGTCGATCGTCCGGACGATCCTCACGCTGCGGTCACCTCCGCAAGCGCGTCGTAGAAGGCGAGCAGGTCAGGCCGCTCTGCAGCAAGCGCCTCGCGGTGCGCCCGCACCGTCTCCCAGTCGCCGCGCGAGATCGGCCCGGTCAGCTCGAAGTCGTTTTCGATCGTCCGCCGCATCAGCGGCACGAGGCTCTCCGGCGGAGCTCCCGCCACGCCGAAGAGGTCGGAGGCGACCCGGTAGAGCGTCACCAGGTAGTTCGAGGCGATCGCCGCGGCGGCGTGGTAGACCGGGCGCCGCTCGTCCGCGAGCTCGAACGGCTCGAGTCCGAGCGTGCGGGCGAGCTCGCAACCGAGCTCGACGGCAGCCGGGCTCACGCCGCTGACCGCCGCCCAGGCGCCGTCCAGCTGGTCCGGTCCTCGCGCGCGGGTAAATGTCTGGAGCGGGTGCATGCTGAAGCGCCGCTCGTGCGGGGCGAGCGCGGTGGGCGGCGTACCGCCGCTCACGTGCGCGACCCAGGGCCCCGGCTCGATGCCGGCCGCGACCTCGGCGATCGCCCGGTCGGGAACGCAGAGGAGGACGATCTCCGCCCCGTCGTCGCGCAGCTCGACGCCGCGCTCCTCGAGGCGCGCCGCCACCGCCGAGCCGACGCGTCCCGCGCCGATCACGCGTACCGATCCCACCATCTGCAAGCTCCAGTTCCGTAGTGGATACCGGGCGCGAGGAAGCGTACACCGCTGCTACCTTGGCCGCGTGCGGGGGAGGTACAGGCTGTTGTCGGCCGGCGCTGCGCTGGCGATCTGCGCCGCCGCGCCGGGAGGTGCGGGCGCCGCGACGTTCGCGCCTTGCGGCCAGGCCACCGACACCCAGTGCACTCGCATCGACGTCCCGCTCGACCGCACCGGAGCCGTCCCCGGCACGGTCTCGCTCTACGTGCAGCAGCTCGCCGCGCAGCCGGCGAAGGGTGTCGTCTTCCTGCTTGCCGGCGGCCCGGGCCAGTCCTCGACGAAGGCCTTCGGGCTCACCGACCGGAACTCCGCGCAGTTCTTCCAGCAGCTCTTCCCCGGCTACACGCTCGTCACCGTCGACGTGCGCGGCACCGGCCAGTCGGGCGTGCTCCAGTGCCCGCGCCTGCAGACGACCACCACGGCTTCGGACGCGGAGATCCAGGCGCTCGTCGCCGAGTGCGCGAGCCTGATCGGGCCGAACCGCGCCTTCTACACGACGCGCGACCAGGCGGCCGATCTCGAGGCAGTCCGTCAGGCGCTCGGCGTCGACAAGGTCGCGCTGTGGGGCGTCTCCTACGGCACAAAGCTCGCCCTGTCGTATGCCCTCGCTTTTCCGACGCACGTCGAGCGGCTGCTGCTCGACTCGGTCCTGCCCCCGGAGTTCCCCGACCCCTTCGAGGCTAACGTCTTGCACGCGATGCCGGACACGCTGCGCTCCTACTGTCCCGGCAGTTCGTGTCGCGGGGTCACGAACGACCTCGGCGCTGACCTGGTCACGCTGGCGAATCGGCTCCAGGAGCAGCCGGCCAAGGGCACAGTCCGCGAGCCGTCCGGGACCCGCACCGTGACGATGAACGGCGAGGACCTGATCGGGCTGACGATCGACGCCGACCTCGACCCTGGGCTCGCCGCCGAGCTGCCTGCTGCGGTTCAGGCGGGTCTCAAGCGCAACTCGCTGCCGCTGCTGCGCCTGCTCGACCTCGACACGCATCTCTCGGTGGAGAAGCCCGAGGAGCTCAGCTTTGCGCTCTACGCAGCCACGGTCTGCACGGACGGACCGTTCCCGTGGACTCCCGGCTCGTCGACGAGCGCTCGCCTGGCGGCGTTCGACGCGGCCGTCGCCGGTCTCGCGCCGGGCAGCCTCGGGCAGTTCGGCACCTGGGCTGCGCACATCGGCTCCGCGGGGTTCTGCACGCTCTGGCCCGATCCGACCGGGACGCCGCTCGCGCCCGGGCCGCTGCCGGACGTGCCCGTGCTCGCCGTCGCCGGCGGGCTCGACCTGCGCACTCCCGCGGCCCAGGCCGCAGCCGTCGCCGCAAGGTTCCCGCAGGGTCACCTGCTGGTCGTCCCCGGAGTCGGGCACAGCGTGATCACGACCGACCTCTCGGGATGCGCCTTCAAGATCGTGCGGGGCTGGCTGCAGGGCGCGACGCCGCCGAGCAGCTGTCCCCGAGACAAGCCTTTCGTGACCCCGCTCGCGCCGTTTCCGGCTGCGCCGTCGTCGCGGCTCGGTGCGAGCCAGTCGCTCGCGCTCGCCCGGGTGACGGAGCACGAGGCCGAGGGAGCGTGGGCGCTGGCGTTCTTCTCGACGACGCAGGACGTGACCGTTGCCGGGCTGAGCGGCGGCACGATCAGGGTCTCCCAGCAGGGCGTCGCCACGCTCGCGCGCTACAGCGTCGTGCCGGGCCTCGAGCTGAGCGGCAAGCTCTCGCTGGACGGCTTCAGCGCGCCGTTGCACTTTCGCGGGACGCTCACCGTCGGCGGCGCCCGCGCGGCCCACGGTTCGGTGAAGGTGGACGGACCGCGGGTAACAGGAAAGCTCTCGCCCTAGAAGGTGGCGTGAGGGACAGGCCTCGAGAGGCCTGTCCCTCGGTCTCAGCTGACCCTCCGTGCTAGCTTTGGTGCGATGCCGATCTACGAGTACGTGTGCATGAAGTGCGAGTCGCACTTTGAGGAGCTCGTCCGCAACGGCGAGACCCCGAAGTGCCCCGACTGCGGCGCGGCGAGGGTCAAGAAGCAGTTCTCGGTCTTCTCGGCCGTCGGCGCGGGCGGGGGCGAGTCGCCGAGCTTCGGCGGCGGCGGCGGGTGCTGCGGCGGCTCGTGCGGCTGCGGGCATTAGCTCGTAAGGAAGCCGCCGAGCGCTGCACCGCAGGGACAGGCCTCTCGAGGCCTGTCCCGCACGTGGTGCATCCGGTCGCAGACATAGACTCGCGCCCGTGAGCCACGGGCTGGCGCTACTCGCGGACGAGGCCTCGACGTGCACCAAGTGCGCCCTCGCGGCCGGCCGCACGCAGGTCGTCTTCGGCTCGGGCCACCCGAACGCAGACCTGATGTTCGTCGGCGAGGCGCCGGGGTTCCACGAGGACCAGCAGGGCGTCCCCTTCGTCGGCCAGGCCGCCAAGCTGCTCGACAAGCTGCTGGCCGGGATCGGGCTCGCACGCTCCGACGTCTACGTCGTCAACACGCTCAAATGCCGCCCTCCGGGCAACCGCGACCCGCAGCCGGAGGAGAAGGCTGCCTGTGAGCCGTGGCTCTTCCGCCAGATCGAGCTGATTCAGCCGAAGGTGATCGCCACCCTCGGCAACCACGCCACGAAGCAGCTGACGGGCAAGGACGTCGGGATCACGCGCGTCCACGGCCAGGAGCAGCGGGTGCGCTACGGGTCGCTCGACGTGCTCCTGTACCCGATCTATCACCCGGCCGCGGCTCTCTACACGCCCGCGATGCTCAAGGTGCTGGAGGAGGACTTCCGCCGGCTTCCCGAGATCCTCGGTCGCTTCCTCGAGCCCGTCGCCGCGGAACCCGAGCCGGAAGACGAGCAGGCCTCACTCGAGCCTGCCGTCCAGCTCGGCCTGTTCTGAGCCGGCTCGAGCTCACCTCCAGCTCGCCCGAGGAGACCGAGCGGATTGCTGCTGCGCTCGCCGCCGAGCTGCGCTCGGGGGATCTCGTGACCCTCTCCGGCGAGCTTGGCTCCGGCAAGACGACCTTCGTACGCGGGGCGGCACGCGCGCTCGGAGTCGGGGGGCCGGTGACGAGCCCCACGTACACCATCGGCCACCGTTACGGCGGAGTCTCGCACCTCGACCTCTTCCGGTTCGAGCAGGTCGGGGAGGCCGACTGGGCCGCTCTCGAGCCGTACTTCGAAGACGCGGTCTGCTTCGTCGAATGGCCCGAGGCGGCGGGCGGGTGGCTGCCGGCGGCGCGCGTCGCCGTGGAGCTCCGGCACGTGGATTCGGCCCGTAGACTTCTCGTCCTCGTCAGCGGGGAAGAACGGTTGCTGGAAGGCATTTTCGGGGAGTGGTGATACTCGCGTTCGACACGGCCACTCGCGTGGCGACGAGCGCGCTCGTGCGGGACGGCGAGCTGCTCGGCGAGCGGACCGGGCAGACTCGAGCCGTGCTGGCCGCTGCCGCACAGCTGATGGCGGACGCCCGGCTGGAGGCGGGCGATCTCGGTGGGATCGCGGTCGGGACTGGCCCCGGCAGCTTCACCGGGCTGCGGATCGGACTCGCCGCGGCTCGCGGTCTGGCGCTCGCTCTGGAGCTGCCGGTCGCAGGGGTCTCCACGCTCGACGCGCTCGCTGCCGGTGCCCCTGGCGCGGTGCCGCTGATCGACGCCGGCCGCCGCGAGGTCTTTGTTCGCGGGCCGCGCGCCGTGCCGGCGGCCGAGCTCGAGATTGCTCGTGGCGCGGTCTACATCGGCGACGGCGCCCGTCGTTACCGTGAGCAGATCAGGGCGGCCGGGGGGGAGGTGCCGCCGGACGAGAGCGAGCTCCACCTTCCGCGCGCACGTTTCCACGCCGAGCTCGCGCGCGAGTTCGGGCCGGCAGAACTCGTCGAGCCGATCTACGTGCGCGCACCCGACGCCGTGAAGGCCGTACGGTGAGCGCGAGCGGGATCCTGACCGTAACGGCCACGACCGGTGACTGTCACCGTTTTCCACAGGGGCCACGACCGGTGACTGTCACCGTTTCCACAGGGGCCACGGCCGTCTCGGGCAGATGAGCGTGAACACGATCGAGATCCGGCGCCTCGAGCTGCGCGACCTGAACGCGATCGAGGTGATCGAGCGCCAGTCGTTCCCAACTCCGTGGTCGCGCTCGATGTTCGCCGGCGAGATCGCGAAGCCGGCGTCGATCTGCCTCGGCGCCTTCGACAGCGAGAACGGGGAGCTTGCCGCCTACATCGTCGTCTCCCGCTACGTCGATGCCTGGCACGTCATGAACGTCGCCGTCGCCCTGGCCTACCGCCGCCACGGGCTGGCCAAGCGCCTCATGCACGAGCTCTTCGAGAACACCGGTGACGACGGCCGCCGCGGCTACACGCTCGAGGTGCGCGTCTCGAACGCGGAGGCGATCAAGCTCTACGAGCAGCTCGGCTTCGAGGGCCGGGGCGTCCGGCGCGGCTACTACACGGACAACCGCGAGGACGCCCTGATCATGTGGCGCGACCCGGCGCCGCAGCAGGCCCACCTGTGATCCTCGCGCTCGAGACCTCCTGCGACGAGACCGCCGCCGCCGTAGTCACCCGAGAGGGCCGGATCCTCTCCAACATCGTCGCGTCGCAGGCCGAACTGCACGCCGAGTACGGGGGCGTCGTGCCCGAGGTCGCTGCGCGCCGTCACCTCGAGCTCGTCTCGCCGGTGGTGCGAGAGGCGCTCGGCGTCGCCGGCATCACGCTGGACGATGTCGAGACGGTTGCGGCGACCGCCGGCCCGGGACTCGTCGGAGCGCTGCTGGTCGGCCTGACGGCCGCCAAGGCGGTCGCCTTCTCGCGCCGGCTCCCGTTCGTGCCGGTCAACCACCTGCACGGGCACGTTGCCTCGCTCTACCTGGAGCCCGACCCGCTCGAGCCGCCTTTCCTCTGCCTGCTGGCGAGCGGCGGCCACACCTTGTTGCTCGACGTTCAGGAGCGCTCGGGCTACCGGACCCGGGGGACGACGCTCGACGACGCGGCGGGGGAGGCGTTCGACAAGGGCGCGCGCCTGCTCGGGCTCGGCTATCCCGGTGGTGCCGCGATCGACCGGCTCGCTCGCGACGGCGATCCCGAGGCGTACTCCTTCCCGGTCGCGCGCGTTCCGGGTCTCGACTTCTCCTTCTCGGGCGTGAAGACGGCGCTGCTCTACGCCGTCCGCGACCTGGACGCCGAGGAGCTCGACCGCCGTCGTGCAGACCTCGCGGCGAGCTACCAGCGGGCGATCGTCCGGGCGCTGACGGAGAAGGTCGCCGCGGCTGGCGCCGACCGGGTCGCGATCGTCGGCGGCGTCGCCGCGAACTCCGAGCTCCGCGAAGCGCTTCCCGACGCCGTTGCCGCGCCCCTTCCGCTCTGCACGGACAACGCGGCGATGATCGCGTCCGCCGCGCGCTTCGGCGAGCCGATCGCCTATCCGGACTACCTTGCCCTCGACGCCTATGCGGCTTAGCGCCCTCCTCCTCGTCTTCTCCGCAATCGCTGCCGGTGCGCTGCTCGTCGCCGGAGGCGGGCGCAGCTCGCAGCCGGTACAGCGGGGAGCAGCGGCCGAGCGCTGGCGCGGGCTCGTCGGCAGTCCGCGCGCGGCGGTCGCCATCGGCCAGCGAGTGCTGGTCGTGCTGAAGGCGCCGTCGCTCTCGCAGCGGGTCGAGGCCGCCGGCGGGCTCGCCACTGACATCCAGGAGCGGGGCTGGACAGCCGCCGCCTTCGCCGCGCAGCAGCAATTCCTGACGAAGTTCGCCCAGAAGGGCGTACGCATCAAGCCGGAGTTCCGCTACACACGCGTGCTGAACGGCTTCTCCGCGGCCCTCGACCCCGGCGCAGTCGCCTTGCTCGAGCGCGCGCCGGAGGTGCGAGGCGTCTACCCGGTTCGCGCCGCGTATCCGGCTGACGAGTCGCGCCAGCGCCTTCCCGGCGACTTTGTGAAGCTCGGGCTGGGCCACCGGCCCCAGGTCTCGCTCGCCGGGTTCGACGGGGCCGGCGTGACGATCGCGCTGCTCGACACCGGCGTCGACGCCACGGCTCCCTACCTCCACGGCCACGTCCTCGACGGGGTCGACGTCGTCGACGGCGGCCCGAGCGCGAAGCCCGGTGCGAACCCCCGCAATGCGTCCGAGCTCGAGCGGCACGGCACGGAGATGGCCGGGATCCTCGTGGGTGATGGCGGTCCCGCCGGGCTCAGCGGCGTCGCGAGCGGGGCGACGGTACTCCCGATCCGGGTCGCCGGCTGGCAGCGAACGGCTTCGGGCCGCTTCGCGGTCTATGCCCGAACCGACCAGATCGTCGCGGGGTTGGAGCGATCCGTCGATCCGAACGCCGACGGCGACGCCCACGACGCCGTGCGGCTGGCGCTCGTCCCGCTCGTCGAGCCGTTCGCGGCGTTTGCCGACGACCCGCTGGCGCGCGCCGCCCTCGGCGCGGCGCGTCTGGACACGCTCGTGATCGCGGCGGCCGGAAACGACGGTCCCGCGGGCCCCGCGTTCGGCGACGTCTCCGGCCCGGCGGGCGCGCCAGGCGTGCTCGCCGTCGGCGCCGCCGACCTGCGCCCGCGCGCCCCCGCGGTCGAGGTGCTGATCCACCACGGCCTGCACGTGCTCCTGCACCGGACGGCCCCGCTCGCAGGCACGTTCGGGCCGGCGAACCCGCTCGACCTCGCGCTCGTGGTCCCGCCCGGCGGCAACGTCTTCGACGCGCACGGCTTCAGCCTCGTCGCCGGGAAAGCCGCGCTGCTGCCGCTCGGAGGCTCGCCCGCCGCGCAGGTTGCCGCAGCCGCGGCGGCTGGCGCGGCAGCGGTGCTTCTCTCCGGAGAGTCGATCCCGGCCGGCGCGCTCCGGCTCGACACCCAGGTGCGGATCCCGGTGATCGGCATCTCGCCCGAGGTCGCCGCGGCGATGAGGAACGCGGGCAGCGTCGAGGTCGTGATCGGCCGCAAGCAGCTCGGCCCGAACCCGGGTGCGGGCCGGCTCGCCGGTTTCTCCTCGTGGGGCTTCGGCTTCGACGGACGTCCGAAGCCCGAGCTCGTCGCGGGCGGTGTCTCCGTGACGACGACCGATCCTGGTGTCGCGAGAGGCGGTGGCTCGCTCTTCACGAGCGTCAACGGCTCGAGCGCCTCGGCCTCGACGCTCGCCGGGGCGGCTGCACTGCTGCTGCAGGCGCGGCCCTCGCTCGACGCCGCAGCCACCCGCAGCGTGCTCGTCGGCTCGGCGAGGGCCCTGCGCGGCGAGGCTTTCATCGGCCAGGGCGCCGGGCTGCTCGATCTCGGCTCGGCAGCTGCGGCAGAGGTGGCGACCGACCCGGTGACGCTCACGTTCGGCCACGCCGGCGGCGACGGCTGGACGGGAACGAGAACGCTCGTCGTCCGCAACGTCTCGACCCGCCCGCTGATCGTCTACGCGGACTCGAACCAGCCACGCCATCGGCGGGTGGCGCTCTCGATTTCGCCGACCCGTCTCGAGATCGCTCCCGGCGGCCAAGCGTCCGTGGTCGTCTCGGCGCATCTCCTGCCGTTTCGCCACGGGCTCGCCGCGGGCGGGCTGCTGCTTCTGACCCCTGTCGGAGGCGCCCCGATCCGGGTTCCGTGGTCGATTCTGCTGGGGAAGCATCAAAGCCTGCTCGGCGCTGTCCGCCTGTCCGCGTCGACGTTCAAGCCTTCGCAGACGCATCCTGCGATCCTCGCGGTCGAGGCCGGACGCCTCTCGAGATCGAGCCGCGGCGAGGCGATCGAGCCGCTCCAGCGCCTCGACCTCTTCCTCAGCTCCCAGGACAAGCCGCTCGGCCTGCTCGCCCGGCTTCGCGACGTCCTCCCAGGCCACTTCGCCTTCGGCCTGACCGGCCACGATCCGAACGGCGGCCCTCTGCGCCCCGGCCGCTACACGCTGACGATCGTCGCCTACTCCACCTTCGGCGGGGCCGCCAGCAGGAAGTCCGTCGAGTTCGAGATCAAGTAGAGGCGTATACTCCCGCGCGTTTTGCCCCTCGAAAGGAGCGTTCGTGACCGCTATCGAGGCACCTGAGTCCCACCTTCGCGAAAACCCGTTCGCCATCGCGCGCGACCAGCTCCGCAAGGTCGCCGAGACGTTCAACATCGACGCGAACCTGGTCAATGTCCTGCAGGAGTGCAAGAAGGCGGTCGAGGTCGCCGTGCCGGTTCAGCTCGACGACGGCTCGATCAAGGCCTTCCAGGGCTTCCGGGTCACCCACAACATCGCCCGCGGCCCGTCGAAGGGGGGCATCCGTTACCACCCGGACGTCACCCTCGACGAGGTGAAGGCGCTCGCGATGTGGATGACCTGGAAGTGCTCGCTGATGGGGATCCCGTTCGGCGGCGCAAAGGGCGGCGTCGTCTGCGACCCCAAGCAGCTCTCGTTGCGGGAGCTCGAGCGCCTGACCCGCCGCTTCACGACGGAGATCATCAACGAGATCGGCCCGGAGAAGGACATCCCGGCGCCGGACGTCGGCACCGATCCCCGGGTGATGGCCTGGATCTTCGACACGTACTCGATGAACAAGGGTCACTCGGTGCTCGGGGTCGTCACCGGCAAGCCGCTGACGGTCGGCGGCTCGCTCGGCCGCCTGGAGGCGACGGCTCGGGGAGCGCTCTACTGCGTGATCGAGGCGGTCGAGAAGAAGGGCCTCAGCCTGGCCGGGATGCGTGCCGCGGTGCAGGGCTTCGGCAACGTCGGCAGCTACCTCGCGCTCTTCCTCGAGCAGGAAGGAGCGAAGGTCGTTGCCGTCTCCGATTCGGGCGGCGGCATCTACGACGCCGCCGGCCTCGACATCACGAGCGCCATGGCGCACAAGCAGGAGCACGGCACGCTCGAGGGCCTGAAGGGCGCCGACAGCGTCACGAACGAGGAGCTGCTCCTGCTCGACTGCGACCTGCTCGCCCCCTGCGCGCTCGAGCAGGTGATCACCCACGAGAACGCGGACAAGGTGAAGGCGAAGCTGATCGTCGAGGGCGCCAACGGCCCGACGACCCCGACCGCCGACGAGATCCTCGAGGACCGCGGGGTGCTCGTTCTGCCGGACATCCTCGCCAACGCAGGCGGCGTCGTCGTCTCGTACTTCGAGTGGGTCCAGGGGCTCCAGGAGTACTTCTGGAAGGAGGACGAGGTCAACGCGAAGCTGAACGACATCGTCCGCAAGGCCTTCAACGAGACCTGGGAGGTCTACGAGAAGCGCGGCACGAGCATGCGGATGGCCTCCTACGGCCTGGCCGTGCAGCGCGTTGCCGAGGCGACCACTACCAGAGGCCTCTATCCGTGACATCACGGGGGAAACCCGGTTTCCCCCGTGTGCCCCCTCGCTGAACACACGCGCTTCCCGCGCGGTGACTCTGGCAGGCAATGCCCGCCAGAGTCGACGGGAGACGGGTCGACCCTGAGCTCGAGTCCTGGGTCCGAGCCTGTCCAGGTCGTCCTCTACCACGCGGTGGGTTGCCACCTCTGCGAGCGGGCGCGCGAGACGCTGCTCGAGCTCCACGCCGAGGGTGGCTTCGAGCTCCGCGAGGTCGAGATCACCGGCGACTCGGTACTCGAGGCCGCCTACCGCGAGTGGCTGCCGGTGGTCGAGATCGACGGGGAGCGCGCGTTCGTCTACCACGTCGATCGCGGTGGCTTCCGGAGGAAAGTGCCTGCACAACCGTAGTTGCGACCCGGGCCTGGATTCCGCTGGCACAATGGCCGCGCCCTGTTACAAGCGACGACACAAGGAGTGGCTGTGGCGGATCGGTTGACGGTGGGGGTCGCCGCGCGACTCAGCCGGTATCTGCAAGTTCTGACCCAGGCGCGGAAGATGGGCAAGGACCGCATCTCCTCCCAGGAGATCTCGGACTACACGAACATCAACGCGACCCAGATCCGTCGCGACCTCTCCGCGTTCGGCAAGTTCGGCAAGCGGGGGGTGGGCTACAACATCGATTCGCTGCTCGGGGAGATCCGCAAGATTCTTCGCACGCAGGGCCAGCACAACGTCGCGCTCGTCGGCGCCGGCCGCCTCGGCCAGGCGATCGCGAGCTCGCCGATCTTCGCCGAGCACGGGATCAACATCGCGGGGATCTACGACAACGATCCGGAGATGGTCGGGCAGCAGGTCGGCCAGGCGACGGTCTCGGAGGTCGCCCGGCTCGAGAGCGACGTCCGCGACAAGAACATCGTCGTCGGCGTGATCGCCGTCCCCGCCGCGAGCGCCCAGCAGGCCGCAGACACGCTCGTCGACTCGGGCGTGCGGATCATCTTCAACTACTCCGAGGCGCTTCTTGACACGCCCGGCGACGTGACGGTTCACACGTCGAATCCAGCGGTGGAGCTATTGCACGCGCTGTATTTCCACCTCGCTTAGGTACTTCCTCGCCCTACGTCGTCGGGTGAGGGACAGGCCTCGAGAGGCCTGTCCCTCGGCCCTGCGCGCCCTAGTAGCGTCCTGGCATGCGGATCGTCCTTTGGCACGGCTACCTGCTGAGCGGGACCGGCTCGAACGTCTACACCCAGGCGGTCGCGCGCGAGTGGAGTCGCGCCGGGAACGAGGTCGTCGTGGTCTGCCAGGAGCCGCATCCCGAGCGGTTCGACCTCGGGAGTGCGGAGGTGGTGCGCCCGCCGCTGCCCGGAGGGTTGCTCCCGGTCTTCGTGCTCGATCGCTACGAGGGTCTCGAGCCGCGGCTGCTCGGGGAGATGACGCCCGCCGAGCGGGAGGCCTACGTCGAGGCAAACGCGTCGGTGCTCCGTGCGCTCGGGCCCGTCGACCTCGTCTTCGCCAACCACGTGCTGCTCGGCGGCCCGGTGGCGGCGGCGAGCGGCGCGCCGAAGACGGCGGTGAAGGCGCACGGCTCCGAGCTCGAGTACGCGATGCGCGTCAGCCCCGAGCTGCAGAAATGGGCGAAGGAGACGCTGCCGGCCGCCGATGCGGTCTTCGTCGGCTCCGAGCACATTCGCGGCGTGCTGGAGGAGCTCGTGGGCCACGTCGAGCGTGTCTACGAGGTGCCGCCCGGAGTCGACGTAGAGGGCTTCGTACCCGAGCCCCGCGACCAGGCGCTGCGGCTGCTGCTCGACGAGTGTCGGCGGGACCCGCCGAATCCGCACAACGGCAGCGAGCGGCTCCCGGACGACGGCAACGCGAAGCGACTGGAGCAGTTCTTCGCCGACGAGCGCCAAACCGTCCTCTACTTCGGGAAGCTCCTCTACAACAAGGGCGTCCACCTGCTGCTCGAGGCGCTGCACGGCCTCGACGCCAAGGGGTTGATCGTCGGCTTCGGCGACTACCGCGCACGGCTCGAGCGGCTGGCGCCGCCGCGCACGCTCTTCACCGGGGCGCTCGAGCATCGGCACCTCGTCCACCTGCTGCCGCTCGTGGACGTCGCGGTCGTGCCGTCGATCTTCCCGGAGGCCTTCGGGATGGTCGCCGCCGAGGCGGCCGCGGCGGGCTGCCCGCCGCTCGTCGCTCACCATTCGGGTCTCGCGTCCGTGGTCGATGCGCTCGCGGAGGCGTACCCCTCGCAGCATCGGCAGCTCGTCAGCTTCCCGAACGGCGACTCGGAGGAGCTGGCCTCGAAGCTTCGCGACCTGCTCGCGCTGTCAGTAGACGAGCGGGCGGCGCTCGGGTCCGCCGCGCGCCGGGTCGCGGTCGAACGCTGGTCGTGGGCCGGCGTCGCCGCCGGGCTGCTGCGTCCCTTCAATTAATGTAGCCGCGTGGGCGACGCCCAGAAGGTCTCCTACGAGGAGCTGCTCCGCAGCGCCCGCGAAGCCTTCGAGGAGGGCATCGACTTCACCGTCGCGGTGGAGGAGGAGTTCGCCCTCCTCGACCCCGAGAGCCTCTCGCTCGTCAACCGCTTCGAGGAGGTCCAGGCGACGACGACGGGCGAGCTCGCCGAGCATCTCGCAGGTGAGCTGATCGCCTCCGAGGTGGAAGTGCGCACCGGCCGTTGCGACTCGTTCGCCGAGGCGGCCGCCCGGATGGGCGAGCGCCGCCGGCAGCTCTCAGCGGTCACTGACGGTCTCGGGATCGCGCTCGGCGGCACGGGCACGCACCCCTGGAGCCCGTGGCAGGAGCAGCGGATCATCGAGACGCCGCACTACCGCCGCAACGACGAGCTGCTCCGCTACGTGGTCTGGCGCAACAACACGTTCGGCCTCCACGTCCATGTCGGGATCCGGGGCGCCGACCGCGCGCTGGCCGTCAACAACGGGCTGCGCGAGTGGCTGCCGCACCTGCTCGCCCTCTCGGCCAGCTCGCCGTTCGTCGAGAACGTGAACAGCGGCCTGCACTCGGCGCGGACGCAGATCTTCACGCGCATGTTCCCGCGCTGTGGCGTCCCCGACGCCCTCTCCGGGTGGGACGAGTTCGAGGGCTACCTGCGCACGCTGTACGGGGCCGGGTTCATGACCGAGCACACCCAGCTCTGGTGGAGCGTCCGCCCGCATCTGGCCTTCCCGACCGTCGAGATCAGGATCTGCGACGCGCAGCCTGACCTCGGCGAGGCGCAGGCACTGGCGGCGTTCGCCTACACCCTCGCGGCGCGAATCGCCCGCGCGTTCGACGAGGGCGAGGCCTTGCCCGAGCGGCCGCACCGCTGGATCGAGGAGAACTTCTGGCGCGCGATTCGCTGGGGGCTGCCCGGGGAGATGCTCGATCTCGATTCGCTCGAGGCGATTCCCGTCCGGGCGTCGCTGGAGCGCCTGCTCGACTGGCTGGCGCCGATGGCCGACGAGCTGGGGACGGGGCCGTGGCTCGCGATTCCTGCCGCGAACTCCGCCGAGCGTCAGATCGCGCGCTTCGCCGACGGGGCGACCCTCGAGCAGATCTATTCCGAGCAGGCGCGTCCGCGGGAGCCCGTTGGCTGACGACGACAAGCAGCTGGAGGACGATCTCGAGGAGCAGCTGAAGCGGCTCAAGGTCTCGGACATCCTCGTCCAGACGATCCTCAGCGTCGGCTCGCTCGGATTTGCGAAGCTGGACGGCGACCTCGAGCAGGCCAAGCTCGCGATCGAGTCGTTGCGGGTGCTGATCCCGGTGCTGGAGGGCGGAGTGCCCACCGAGCTGACCCGCGACTTCAACCAGATGCTCGCGAGCCTTCAGCTCGGCTACGCGAAGGCCGCCGCAGCCGGTTCAGGCGCCGAAGGCTCCAAGTAACACTGTGTCACGAACTCCCCGGCCCTGACCGTACGGCGGATGGCGAGCTAGTAACACAGTGTCACGAAGTGTTTTTTCGGGCCGGCGCGACGGCAACGGTCGTTTAGGCTGCCGACCTTGTGATACAAAAACGCGCCCGCCGATGCAGGATCGGCGCTGACTTTGTGAGGGGGCGGCCGTGCTCGTAGCAGGGTTCTTCAACCAACATCCCGTGCTGTTCGCGCTTATCTGCGCGGGCCTCGCCGTTGCCTGGGGCATCGGGCTGACGGTCTGGATTCTCCGGCGGCCGGCGGGGAACGAGCGCATGCAGGAGATCGCGCGTGCCGTGCAGGAAGGTGCCGCCGCGTACCTGCGTCGCCAGTACACGACGATCGCGTTCGTCGCGATCGTGCCATTCCTCCTCCTCGGCTTCTACCACAAGCTCGGTTGGGGAACCGCAATCGGTTTCCTGATCGGTGCGGTGCTCTCCGCCGCCGCGGGCTTCATCGGCATGAACGTCGCCGTCCGCTC
>JBBQTQ010000056.1:0-17697 GCA_038213135.1 Gaiellales bacterium | reverse complement strand
GTCGCTCGCGCTCGTCCTCGTCGACGAGGACGAGCGCGAACCAGCCCGAGAGGAGGTACGCGCACTCCAACCAGCCTGAGCCGCCCTCCGACGAGCGAGGCGTTACACCACTTCAGACGACTTGACTTTCAGGCTTGCTTGCGGTCGGCGCTCTACGACTAGGGACGCGCCAGTTTTCACCTTCGCTAGGCGGTTCTGGGCGTATCACGCAACCACCGCCAAGACCGCCGAAAGCATGAGCCGAACCCGCTCCGTTACGCGGTTTTCGGTGGTTGAGCGGCCCTGGTGGAACAACGTTTGAACTCAGGCGAGTGGTGGAAGCTCGCCAAGCTGCTCGGGCGCTGACCCTCGCTGGCTCAAGTCCTCTCAGGCGGACCTAACCGGACAGCTCTTAAACCTTTCCGATCCTCTCCGAGAGTTGCTCACCCTGGCCTGATCCTTCTCCAGCGTCTCACGAGTCTCGGCGCAAGGCAAGACTGCCGTCGCGGCGTTAGCCGTGCAGCGCCAGATGGACGTGAAATGTGGCCGTCTCACCTCGCAGGCTCACTTTGACGGTATAGCGGTGGTGGCCAGCGGCCATCTCGACGTTGTTGCCGTAGTGAAGATCGGCTAGCCCCTTGCCGATCCCTTCCATGACCGCGACTGGCACTTTGATCGCCGCTCCGGCCTTCGACACAGGGTCGATCAGGAAGATCGTCGGACTCGCGTTGGCAATCACCGCGCTGTCGCGGCGGGAGCAGATCTGGACCTCGAGGTGTCGCATCGATCCCATCGCCATTTGACCCATCGCAGACATCGTGCCCCTGAGCATCACCTCGCCACTCTTCGGGTGCAGCTTCTTCACCTGCGTCGGCGTGTACATCTTCTCCTGCATGCCGATCCGTAACAGGAAGCGGTAACTCGCGGTCGTGGTCGCCTCTGCACCGGGCTCGCTCTTACAACCGACAACGCTCGAGGTGGCGCTTGCGCCGAGCGCAGAGACCGACGCACCGGCAGCCAGCAGGAGAATCGATGCGGCTACCACAAGACGTGTTCGAGTTCTCATTCGGGTTCGAACCCCGCTTCCTGGATCGCCTCCCGAAGCCGGGCGTCGTCGAGGTCTTGTCCTTGGATGTCGACGCGCTTGCTGTCGAGATCGACGTCGACTGATTCGACGCCGGGCAGCGAGCTCAGTTCCCGTTTGACGCTGGCTTCGCAGTGGCCGCAGTGCATGCCCGGCACCGTGTAGGTCAGTTGTTCACTCATCACCGCTCCTTCCGTTTGGCCGTGGCGCGCTAGAGGATCCTCCGCGCTCCGACGTACGTCGAGGCGTACCAGGGATCGCTGAGGCTGGAGATCTTGACGACGTCGCCCGTGTGTGGCGCGTGGATGAACTGGCCGCCGCCGATGTAGATGCCTTCGTGACCGAGGCCGTCGAAGAAGACAAGGTCGCCGGGCTGAAGTTGATCGCGGGAGACGGCGACCCCCATCTGGTACTGCGAACCGGTGTAGTGCGGCAGCGAGACGCCGACCTGGGCGTAGACGTACATCGCCAGGCCAGAGCAGTCGAAGCCGCCGGGACTCGCTCCACCCCAAACGTAGGGGGTGCCGAGGTATTGCATCGCGATCCCGACAACACCGCCGTAGTGCGACGGCGGCGCGATCGTCGTGTCCTCCGGCGTGACGACCGATGGCCCAACGACCGTGTTCCTCAGCGCGGCACGCGCGGCCGCCTCTTGCGCGGCAAGGCGAGCCTGCGCTTGACGACGGAGTTCGGCTTGCCGAGCGCGCTCCTCGGCCTGAAGCTTGACGATCTCGCTCTTCACCGAGGAGAGCAGCCGCTGGCGCTCGGCCAACTGTCCTTCGATCGCCTGTCGCTGGGCATCGAGAGCCGCCACCGCTTCCGCCTGGGCTGCTCGGTCATGCTCGAGCCGCCGCTCGCGAGTCGTGACCGTCTTCTTGAAGTGGCGAACCTGCGTCATGATCAACGCGTCTTGGGCGGCGACGCGTTGAGCCGCGTCGAAGCGGCCGATCGCGTCGTTCAGGCTCCGCGAACCGAGCAGAACCTCGAGGGAAGAGGTGCTTCCGCCGCCTGAGGTGTAGAGCCCGACAAGACGGTTGGCCAGTGTTCGCTGCGCCCGGCGAACATTGCCCCTGGCGACCGCTAGGTCGCGCTGATTGAGGGTGATCGACTGGCGAATGCCGTCGAGCTTGACCCTCGCGCCGTTGTAGGCCTCAACGGCGCGACCGAGGTGGGAATCGAGGGCGTTGATCTCTGCAAGGACGCGCTGGGCCTCGGCTTGCTTGTCGCGGATCGCGCCGGGGTCGGCCAGTGCCGATGGCGAAGCCAGCACAGCGACTGCCAGGCCAACCGAAAATGCCACGGCTAGAAAGGCGGCGCCCCTGCGCTTGTGTATCTGAGTAGCTCGTGTGAGCAAGGACATGCGTTCTCCTCCGTTCGACGTCAAGGGACTTCCTCGGCGCGCGGGGGCGCGCCGAGAAGTCAGCTCAACGTCGAAGCGGATTCAGAGAAGAGGCGATCGCCGGGACGAACGCAGCCGCGAAGCGCCTGCGCGGGGGTGCCCGCAGGCGTGGCGAGCCGAGCACGAGAACGAGCTCGTTCACCGGCCGGCCGACGAGTTGCACAACGACGAAGAGAATCAGCGCGATACAGGCAATCCCGCCTGTATCGGCGAGCTGGTCGTGCGTGGCGTGAAAGATGACAAAGACCGCCAGCAGGGCCAGCAGCAAGAGCAGCAGAATCCGTAACCATGGATTCGCGAGCCCGCGATCGATCCCCTCGCGCAGCCGGATCACCCTGCAAGGGTAGACCAGCCAGGCAGACAAAGCGAATGTGGTTGCAGCGAGAGCGAGGACATCGCCCTCGCTAAGCTGCTGCAAAGTGGCCTATTTCACGACGCTGGTCTCTGCACTACTCGCCATGACCGGGCTATCGGCGCACCCCGTTGGCGATCTCGTGAACCTACGCTGAGGACACCGGTCAGGCAGCCGTGCTGGCGTGGTCGTGAAGATCGTGTCCGCCGGTCATCGGTTTGTTCATCATCCGGAGCATCCTCAGCCCGCCGCCGTGCTTGAAGTAGCGCCAGATCAGAACGGCGGCCACCAAGAGAAAGATGATGTTCAGCACAGTTGTGTAGTTCCAGGTGATGCTCGCCATCTCGATCTTGGCGTCACGGGCGTGCCGCTCGAGACCGATTCCGCTGAACAGGAACTCGACGATCAGGCCAGCAACGACCATCGTCAAGTAGAAGCTGACTAGGAGGAAGCCCGCCATCCTCCAGCCGTAGTACTTCCGGTAGATGTTGAGGATCGGCAGGATGATCAGGTCGGCGAAGATGAACGACAGGACGCCGCCGAAGCTGATGCCGCCGTTCCAGAGCACAGCAGCGAGCGGCACGTTCCCGACCGAACAAACGAAGCTGATGATCGCCACGAACGGCCCGATCACCGGACCCCAAAGCCGGGCCAGCGTCGGGTGATGGGTCAGAAAGAGTCCCTGCCAGAACGAGTCCGGCACCCAGGCTGCTAGCGCCCCGGCGATCAACAGGCCGGCGGCGATGTCGCGCCAGATCGCAGCCCAGTCCATGACGAAGTAGTCGGCTGTCGAAGTGAATCCGGCTGGCGAGCGCAGCCGCTGCCACAAAGAGCCATGTTTTTGAACGGACATGTCCATCTCGGCGTGGCCCTCCATCGAGCCGAGGAGGCCGCGCTCAGCTTGAGCTCGGGCCTCCTGAACCAACCGACGCTTCAGGAACAGCCGAAAGATGAGAGCGATCAGAACGATCATCAGTGGGCCGCCGACGAACTCGCCGACCACGAACTGCCAGCCAAGGAGCAGCGCCATAACGATCCCGAGCTCGAAGACGAGGTTCGTCGAGGCGATCTCGAAGACCATCGCGGCGGCGAAGTCGGCTCCCTTGCGGAACAGAGATCGAGCGAGCGCAACTGAGGCGTAGGAACACGAGGAGGAAGCAGCGCCCAGGCCGGCCGCTACCGCCAGCGTCTTCGGCGAGTCGTCTGGCAACAGACGGCGCATCTCGCGCTTGGAGACAACTGCCTGTACCACTGCCGACAGCGCGAAGCCGAGAATCAGTGCCCAGAGAATCTCCCAGGTCATACCGCCCGCGAACGACAACGCCCGCAGCAACTGGTGACCGACGCCCAAGGCCAAAATGCTAGGCATAGTTCCGATTATACCCCTCTGGGGTATTGTCTCTGAAGATGTCGGCCGACCCTACGCGTCCAAACGGTTTTGAGTTCTCCGCGGGCGATCGGAATCAGGATGTGCCTCTGCAGGCCCATCGTCGTACTTCCTTGCAACAGGCGACAGTGCCCAACCGAACTCGAAACCTTCGCGCTACAGCTCTTGGCGGAGTTCAAACGTCGCGATTGGGCTTGACACGTAACCCCTGTAAATGAAGGTGAGCGGCCCTTGTGGAACAACGTTTGAACCCCACCGTGGAGTGGTGGACTCTGGCGAGACTCCTCGAGCGTGAGGGTGCGGTACCGTTTTCGGCAGTGAGCGAGTCTCTTCAGCTGACGATCGTCTATGAGTCCGGCGAGGATGGCTGGGTCATTGCCTCGGTTCCTGAAGTGCCGGGCGTTCACAGCCAGGGGAAGACTCGAGAGGAAGCACGTGAGAACGTGATCGACGCACTGCGCGGCATGCTCGAGCTCCGCTTCGGTGAGCACTCCGCGGGACTCGCCGCCGATAGCGAGCCGCTCGAGCTCGTTATCGGCGCGTGAAGCGCCGAGACCTGGAGCGACACCTGCGGTCGCACGGCGCGAGGCTGCTTCGTGAAGGTGGCGACCACAGCTTCTGGGGCTTCGATTCCGAGCGCTCCGCTGCCCTGCCTCGCCATCGCGAGATCGCCTTCGCGCTTGCGCGGAAGATCTGCCGTGACCTGGGCATTCCGCCGCCGAGTGGGCCGCGCTGAGGCGGATGGTTCTCCGCTGCACGACGAAGATGCTGAACCTCCTCGGCGTTCGCGCGGCCGCGCTGTCCGAGGTGCCGCCGGAGGATGACGACTGGTACATGAACTTGCTGTGGATCGAGCGCCGGAAGTGCCTCCTCCTCACACACGTACGGACGCTGTTTCCGATTGTGGTCGCCGATGTCCGGAACGCCGACATTGTCCCGATCGGCCCTTATGTCGTGGAACGGATCGAGCACGAGCTGGCCTCCGAGGGCGCCGACGCCGGTGCGTTTGGGCATCTCGAGGCGGCCGACGTTCAGGTTGCCAAGACAGCGAGCCGAAGCATCCTGGGCGTCATGAACAACACCGCGCTCCTGATCCGCTACAGGGTTGCTGCGATGGGCGGCATCGATTACGCGCGGATGGACATCATCAATCGGTTCCTGCGCCGCACGCCGCATCAGCGCGGGAGCGAATGGGTATGGCCGGCCGAGCTTGTCGGCGCCGCGGTCCCGCGACCTCGGCGCTTCGAACCTGACGCATAACGTCGCCGCCCTGCGCGCGACCGGGAATGTTCCAGGTCCAAACCTGGAACATTCCCCTACTTCGAGGCGGAGGGGGAGGGATTTGAACCCTCGACGGACCTTAACGGCCCGTAACGGTTTTCGAGACCGCCGCATTCGACCGCTCTGCCACCCCTCCGAGCGGAGAAGGAGGGATTCGAACCCTCGAAGGAGGTTAGTACCCCCTTAACGCCTTAGCAGGGCGCCGCCTTCAGCCACTCGGCCACTTCTCCGGGCGAATCAGGATATCGGCTCACTCTTTCGGTGGCTCGAGAAATCCCCCTTCAGGGTCATGCCGTCCGGTCCGCGCAAGACCATATTGAGCGAGCCGGCTCTCCCCTCCTCATACCCACCGGCTCTGTAACTCATAAGGCCCGCTTCCCCGGCGGGCCTTTTCTTTTCGCGGGGGAAACAGCCGGTTTCCCCCGCGGGCCCCCTTCCCACCGGTTAGACGCGTCTTCGCGCGTCTTGCCTCCGGCCGGCGCAGCCGGCCTCCGGCGGTCAGTCTTGGATTCGGGCGATGAGCTCTCCTCTGCGGAGAACCTTCACCGCAGTGCCGGCCAGCCGAACTTCGTAGCCGGCGTCCTTCGGGAAGAGGACCTTGTCGCCCGGTTCGATGCCGCCCGATTCTGGGCCGACCGCGGTGACGATTCCCGAGAGGCAGCCGGCTTCGGCGCTCGCGGGGATGATCAGGCCGTGGCGGGTTTCGGCTTCCTCGTCGCTCGGCTCGATCACGACGTAGTCGTCGAGCGGATCGAGGCTGACTCGCAGCCGCTGCGAATCCGGGATCACAGTCGCCAAGGCTACAGCCGGCCGGCCTCGACGATCCGCTGCAGGAACTGCTGCGTCCGCGGCTCGCGCGGGGCGGAGAAGATCTGCTCGGGCGGGCCCTGCTCGAGGATTGCGCCCGCGTCGAGGAAGCAGACCCGGCTCGCCGTCGCGCGCGCGAAGCTCATCTCGTGCGTCGCGATCAGCATCGTCATCCCCGATGCAGCGAGCTCGCGGATCACGTTCAGGACCTCGCCGACGAGTTCGGGATCCAGGGCGCTCGTCACTTCGTCGAGCAGGAGCAGCTGCGGCTTCATCGCCAGCGCGCGGACGATCGCCACGCGCTGCTGCTGGCCGCCCGAGAGCCGGTCGGGGTAGTCGAGTGCGCGTTCGGCGAGGCCAAAGCGCTCGAGGAGTGCGCGCGCTTCCGTCTCGGCCTGCTCGCGCGCGAGGCCCAGAGCCTTGCGCGGCCCGAGCGTCACGTTCCGGAGCACCGTCATGTGCGGGAAGAGGTTGAAGGCCTGGAAGACGATTCCGATCCGGGAGCGGACCCGGTTCGCGTCGACTCCACGCGCGGTCACCTCCTCGCCGGCGACGAGGATCCGGCCGCTGTCGATCGGCTCGAGCAGGTTCACGCAGCGCAGCAGCGTCGACTTGCCGGAGCCCGACGCGCCGATCAGGCAGATCACCTCGTGCTCCTCCACGACGAGGTCGATGCCGCGCAGCACCTCGTTCGTGCCGAAGGACTTGTGGACGCCCTCGAGTGTGAGCGCGCTCATGCGGCCACCGCCGCGACCTGCCGTCGCCGACGCTCGCGCGAGATCAGGAAGTCGACGAGCCGCGTCAGCGGGATCGTGATCGCCACGAAGAGAACCGCCGCGTCGATCCCGTACGTGAAGTTGAACGTCGCTGCTTGGTCGATCTGCACCTGCTGGAACGCCTCGACCGCGCCGAGGATCCCTACGAGCGCGGTGTCCTTCTGCAGGCCGATGAAGTCGTTGAGGAGTGGCGGGATCACGCGGCGGACCGCCTGCGGGATCACCACGTAGCGCAGCGCCTGCGAGCGTCGCAGACCGAGCGAGCGCGCCGCCGCGTCCTGGCTCGGATGCACCGAGTCGATCCCGGCGCGATAGACCTCCGAGACGTAAGCGGTGTAGACGAGCACGAGCGCGACGATCGCCCAGAAGGTCTGCGACTGCGGCACGCCCTTCAGCTGCAACGCCGGCACGCCGAATCCGAACAGGTAGATGACGAGGATCGTCGGGATCCCGCGGAAGAGGTCTGCGTAGGCGACCGCGAGCGCGCGGAGCGGGAAGAAGACCGGCCCGGGCAGCGAGCGGACGACGGCGATCAGCAGGGCGAGCACGAGGATGATCGGCTCGGCGATGCAGAAGATCTGCACGTTCAGGAGGAAGGCGTGTGCGATCTCCGGGAAGCCGTCGCGGAAGTGGCTCCAGCTGAAGAACTGCGAGCGGACGATCTTCCAGCCGGGCGCGTGGACGACCGCGAAGCCGAGTCCGGTGAAGACCGCGACGGTGCTGAGGAGCGCGACGCCGACCGCGCGGCCGCCCTCTCGACGCATCAGTGAGCTACTTCAGGAGCGGGACGCCGACGACCTTCGACAGCCAGGTCTTCTGGATATTGGCCAGCGTCCCGTTCGCCTTCAGCTTCGCGAGCGCGCCGTTCACGCAGCTCGTGAGCGGGCTTCCCTTCGCCAGCACCATCCCGAAGTGCTCGGCGTTCTTGCCGCTGTTCGCGAACTGGCCGAGGATCGTCGAGTTCGGCACCTGGACGGCGGTGACGTAGAAGGCGGTCGGCAGGTCGACGACGAGCCCGTCGATCAGCTTCGACTTCAGCGCGAAGACGGCCTTGTCGTTCGAGGTGTAGACGGCCTTCGAGGCGGGCTTGATCACGTTGACGATCGTGTCGTAGCTCGTCGTCCCGAGCTGCGCGCCGAGCTTGTACTTGCGCAGGTCGGCAACGGAGTGGGCCTTGGCGATCGCGGTGCCTTTGTTCACGACGAGCGCCTGGTTGACGTCGTAGTAGGAGCTGCTGAAGTCGACGACCTTCGCGCGCGCGGGCGTGTACGAGATCTCGTTGATGTCGAAGTCGAACTTCTTCGGGCCCGGCGCATATGACCTCGAGAACGGCACGTAGATCCACCGGATCTTGCTGTTGGCGAAGCCGAGCGCGTTGCCGACGGCGTAGGCGACCGCCGACTCGAACCCCTTGCCCGAGCGCGGGTCGCTGACCTTCCACGGCGACATCGCGTTGCCGCCGAACCAGGGCGGATACGCGGGGTTGTCGGTGCCGACCGTGAGGACGCCGGTGCTGACCGTCGGGCAGTTCGCGCGAGGGCTCGCGGGTGCGCTGACGCTCGCGGCCAGGGCGGCGAGGAGTACTGCTGTCGCGACGGCGAGTCTGCGCATCGGAAGGCTGCGAGCCTACCATCCGGCCATGGCCGAATCGCCCTACGTCGAGCTCGAGGTCGGGAAGCGGACCGTGAAGGTCACGAACCCGGACAAGGTCTTCTTCCGGAAGCGCGGCGAGACCAAGCTCGATCTGGCCAAGTACTACGTCGCGGTCGGCGACGGGATCGTGCGGGCGCTCTACGAGCGGCCGACGCAGCTGAAGCGTCATCCGGACGGCGCCGAGGGCGAGGCTATCTACCAGAAGCGCGTGCCGGAGAAGCGGCCGGACTGGATCGAGACTGCGCGCGTCACCTTCCCCTCGGGCCGGCACGCGGACGAGCTCTGCGTGACCGAGCTCGCGCACGTGATCTGGGCGGCGAACCTCGGGACCCTGGATTTCCACCCGTGGCCTTCGCGGCGTCGTGACACCGAGCACCCCGACGAGCTGCGGATCGACCTCGATCCCCAGCCGGGGACGACCTTCCGCACGGCGAAAAAGGTCGCAGCAGTGGTGCGCGAGACGCTCGACGAGATGGGGTGGACCGGCTGGCCGAAGACCTCCGGCAACCGCGGCATCCACATCGCGTGCCGGATCGAGCCGCGCTGGGACTTCCCGGTCGTGCGCCGCTGCGCGCTCGCATTCGCGCGCGAGATCGAGCGGCGGCTGCCGAAGACCGTGACGACCGCCTGGTGGAAGGAGGAGCGCGGCAAGCGCGTCTTCATCGACTACAACCAGAACGCGCGCGACCGGACGATCGCCTCCGCCTACTCGGTGCGGGCACGCAAGGACGCGACGGTCTCGGCACCCGTCACCTGGGACGAGCTGCCGGACGTCGAGACCGAGGACTTCACGATGGCGACGATGCCGAAGCGGTTCGCGCAGCTCGGCGACGTCCAGGCCGGGATCGACGACGTGGTCTGCGATCTCGGCGTGCTGCTGGAGTGGGTCGACCGGGAGGAGTCGGCAGGAGTCGGCGAGGCGCCCTACCCGCCGAACTTCCCGAAGATGCCCGGCGAGCCGCCGCGCGTCCAGCCGTCGCGCGCGAAGAAGACCTGCGCCGGCGCAGTCTGAGCTTTACGAGCAGGAGAAGTGGCGCCACCGCGCCCAGGACGAACCACCCCGCCAGCGGTTGCTCTCGGACGTCGCTTGTCCTCACGCGGGCAGCCTTGCCGCCGGTGCCAATCAAGTCGCGCACGGCTGCTGCCAGCTCCGCGCGCGCGGTCTCGGGTATGACCTGGCCGCCCGCCAGCCCCGCTGCGCGCTGCAGGAGCCGGGCGCTCTGCGGATCCGCGCGGTAGTAGGGGTCGCGGACGCCGCCGACGAAGATCCGCTCGTCACCGCGCCAGACATGGACGAAGATCGTCTTGATGCCCGCCCGCTTCAGCGCTCGCGCGAAGGCCGTGCCGGTCGGCTCGCTCTCGCCGTCGGTGAAGACGACGGCCGCGCGCCTCGGCGCGGTGAAGTAGCCGTTCGTCGCCAGCTGTGAGAGCCCGCCGAGCTGAGACGCGCGCACCGAGCTCACGTCCGGCGGCGGCCGCTCGATCCCGATCGAATCGCGCACCGTTTGCGCGAAGACGCCCGTGCCGACAGTCGGGAAGAGGTGCGGCAGAACTCGGTCGGTGAGCGAGGCGATTCCGAACGGCACCTCGGGGAACTGCGCGCGGAGCGCCAGGGCGATCGCCTTCGCGCGCGCGAGCCGAGTCGGCGCGCCCGCGGACGAGGAGGCCGTCATCGACTTCGACGTGTCGAGCACGGCGTAGACCTGGACGTCGTTGCGCTCGACCTGCGTCTGCTTGTGCTCGTGGACGGGCTGCGCCAGCGCGACCGCCAGCAGTCCCGGCACGACTGCGAGCGCGGCAACGGATGGGGCCAGCGAGCGGGCGTGTGGATGGGGCTCGCCGAGCGCGCGTCGCACTCGCCGCGACCGGCGCTCGTGGACTGCCAGCGCGGCGAGCGGGACGAGCGCCGAGAGCGCGAACCACAGCGCCGACGGCGTCAGGAACGTCAGTAGCCGCTCCCGGGGAGGCCGACACCGGCGCTCGTTCCGCCGCCGCGACCTCCGATCGGCCCGTGCCCGAAGAACTGGTCGAGCCCTTCCTTCAGCAGAGCGAGCGCGAGCTCCAGGTTCAGCTTTGCGTCAGGGTCGCCGTCGAGCGTGACGGCGCTCGTGAAGTCGGCGATCGCGCCCTGGACGTAGTTCCTGAACCCGGCCGGGTCGTGCGGTTGCGAGTTCTCGTCCAGCTGGACGACGCCCAGGATGTTCAGCACCGTGGCGCGCTCGCGCGGGTCGGGATCAGCGTCGGCAACGGCCTGGAGCGCAGTCTGCGCCTCGGCGGTCTGTGCCGGCGTGACCGACGACGCCACGTACTGCGATACAGGCCGCGCTGACCAGAAGAGCTTCAGCGCCTGCCGGTACGACAGCGCGTGGTCGAGGCCGAGGATCGACCTGGCGGGGTCCCACGCCGGAGCGCCGGGAACCTGCCAGAGCTGGGCCCGTTCCGGTGTCACGGGGAAGAGCGCGTCGCCGCGCGCGATCTGCCGCTGCCAGCGGACGAGCTCGACCGCGAGCAGCCCGAAGGCGATTGCGCCTGCGAGGCAGACGGCGATCACGATGCCCCGCCAGCGACGCCGGATCACGCCGCCCCCCGCACGAGCCGCAGCCGACGCCCGTAGAGCTCGTTCGCAGCGAGCATTACTACGAGCAGCGACGCGACAGCGGTCAGCAGAAGGGGCAGGCCCGTGCGAAACGGGTGTTGCTGTTCGGCGCGGGCGGCGAGCGCGTCAGACGAAAGCGTCGGGGAGGCGGCGATGGCGTCCTTCCCCACGAGCCGCTGCCACAGCGCGAGGTTCTCCGGCGTCGGGAAGAGCGGAACGATGCGCAGCGTGATGCCCGCGCGCCGCAGCCTCGCGAGGGAGTCCGCGATCACGATCGGGGTCTCCCCGGTGTCGTCGAGGTCGCTCACCAGCACGACTGCACCGTGCGCGATGCCCGCCTTCGCGAGGTCGCGCCGGGCCTCGTCGAGGCCGGTCGAGATGGCGGTCCCCGCCTTGAAGCTCGGCGACCACGGGTCCGGAGGGAGCTGCTCGACGCCGTTCTTCGTGCCGATCGGCCGGAAGAAGCGCATCACCTTCCGGAGCTCGGCCGCGGGGGAGCCCGGCGGGAGTAGCTCGTACGCGGTGTCCGAGAAGACAACCAGGCCGGAGGGGCCTTTGGCATCCGCCAGCGTGCGCAGCGTCGCGAGCACGCGCGCGTCGGTCGGCCCGGAGATGCTCGCCGAGATGTCGAGGACGACGACCGGGCTCGTCCCCGCCGGGAGCAGTGCGCCGATCTCGGAGCCGGCGCCGCGCGACTGGACGTACGCGGCGGCGAGGAGGCCCGCAAGTGCGAGCGTCAGCCCCCACCGGAGTACGGAGGTGCGAAGGCCGATCGGTCGGAGGCGCCGCGCGTCTGCGAGTGCGATGCCGCTCATGTCTTCGCCGCCGCCCGCACCCGGTGGGCGAGCCCGCTCATCTCCTCGCGCTCCGGGGTCGTCTCCGACCAGGCGAGCCGGAGGGCGACGTCGGCGAGGCCGTCGAGGGTCTCGATCTCACCCGCGAGCCGCTCGAGGGCCTTACGGCGCTGAGCCTCGTCTCCCTGCGTGGTCGCCCAGGCGAGCGCTGCGAGCGCCTGCTCGACGGGAGACGCGACCGGCTCGGCCTTCGGGGCTTGCGCCGCCCGGCGGCGCCTGCGAAGCCGCCAGAGCATGAGTGCGGCGACGGCGGCGAGGGCAGCGGCGATCCCGCCTGAGAGCCCCGCGGCCAACCAGGGGGAAAGCCGATACCTCGGCGAAGCCAGTGGCCAGAGGTGGTAGCGGTAGATCGTCGGCTGGAGGTTGCTCTTGTCGAACGGCGTAGCGACGACGGGTGAGGCAACCACGATCGATGTTCCGCGGAAGGGCAGCGAGCGCCGCGAATGCGGCGGTTGCCGGAGCTCGTAGACGAGGCGGCCCGAGCCGAGGGGAAACTTCTTTGTCGGCGCCTGGATGCACGGCGGCCCCTGGCACTTCGCCGCGCTGATGCACGGCTGGGTCAGGCACTGCAACTCGAGGTTCCACGTCAGGCGCGTGACCGAGCCGAACTCGGTTCGCGCGGGCCGCCCGACCGTGTCGACAGGCTTGAACGGTGCGACGTGAACCGTCGCGTGCACGGACTCCGGCCGGACCCTCGCGTGGTCGACGAAGGCGTTCACCCTCACGTTCACCGGGTCGCCGAACCAGGAGAGCGCGGGACGTACCTGGACGTAGACGGCGACCGGTCGGCCGTGAGGGATCAGCGGCGCACCCGCGCTCGCGCTCCCCGCGAACGCGCCGGTGGCAAGGGCGACGGCGAGGGCCCACCTCATACGGCGCCCCCGCGGCGGTCGAGCCGCGCGTCGGCCCACCGCAGGAATGCGGCCGAGACGTCCGCTGGCTCGCTCGACTCGATGACCACCGGGGTGAGCCCTGCTACGGCGAAATCGTCGAGGAGCGCACGCCACCGCTGCTCGTTCCGCTCCCGCTCGAGCTCGGCCTCGCGGCCGTTTAGCCGCACGGAGACGCGCCGGCCGTCCGGCTCGCGGAACTCGACGACGACTCCCGCCACGGGCGGGAAGCTCCGCTCCCAGACGGTGTCCTGCACGACGACCGGCACCACGTCCCAGTTCTGCTCGACCAGACGGGCCCAATTCGAGACCGGGGGCGGTTCGAGGAAGTCGGAGACGACGAAGACGAAGGTGCCAGTGGGCAAGTCGCGCCGCTGGCGCATTAGGAGCTCGAGGCCCGCGGCGAGGCTGCCTGCGGGGGCCGTGTACCGGTCGGATCCCCAGCTCCGTTCGTGGTGCTCGCTGCGAGGCGGCTCCCACAGCTCATGGTCGAGGTAGCCGAGCAGGCTGCGCGCCGCCTCGGCGCTTGCCCCGATCAGCGACACGGCGGCGGCGAGGGCGTCCGCCTTGCGGAGGCGGCTCCTCGGCGGCGGCGCCAGGTCGATCGTCGGGCGCCGGTCGGCGACGATGACGACGCGGGGCGATTCGTCCGCGAAGTACTCGCGCACGACGAACTCGTCGCTGGCCCGGGCTGAGGAGAGCCGGGCCGAGGCCGCCCAGTCGATCGCCTTCACGTCGTCTCCCGGCCGGTACGGTCGCGAGCTCGCGACATCCGTCCCGAGGCCTCGCCGGACGCTGCGCATTCCGCCGAACGCGAGGCCGAGCACCCGCGTCCGCGGAACGAGAGGAAAGGTGGTCGCGCTCACGCCGCGTGCATGGGCGGGCGAACCTCGTCCGCGCCGAACCCCGGTCGCGGAGCGATCTCGAGGACTGCCGCATGAACCTCGGCGGCGGCCTCGCGGATGCCGATGTCGCGGATCCGGGCGAGGAAGCTCGGCCGGAAGAAGACGCGGTGCAGGATCACCGGCTCGAACAGATGCTCCGGGTCGGCCGGGACCACGTACGAACGGCCGTTCAGGAGCGCCCAAGCCCGCGCCATTCGGTTCAGCGCGAGGGTGCCTCGGACCGAGCTTCCGACCGCGGCCATCTCGACCTCGCGCGTGGCACGGACGAGCTCGATCATCCAGTCGGCGACCAGGTCCTGGACGAAGATCTGCGAGACGGCTCGCCGCAGCTCGAGCACGTCCTGTACCGACACCACCGGCCTGAGGCGGCTCAGCGGGTGGCCGTCGATCTGCCCGTCGAGGATCCGCCGCTCGTCGGCGAGGGCCGGGTACCCGAGCGCCGTCTTGACGAGGAACCGGTCGAGCTGTGCCTCGGGCAGCGGGAATGTCCCCTCGTGCTCGATCGGGTTCTCCGTGGCGAGCACGAGGAACGGATCCGGCAGTCGCCGTGTGACGCCGTCGACCGTTACCTGCCCTTCCGCCATCGCCTCGAGCAGCGCCGACTGGGTCTTCGGCATCGCGCGGTTGATCTCGTCGACGAGCACGACGTTCGCGAAGACCGGCCCCGGCCTGAACTCGAAGTCACGGTCGCGCTGGTTGAAGACCGAGAGGCCGGTCACATCGGTCGGCTGGAGGTCCGGCGTGCACTGAATCCGCGAGGGCACCGCGTCCTCGATCGAGCCCGCGATCGCACGCGCGAGCACCGTCTTGGCCGTCCCGGGCACGTCCTCGAGCAAGGCGTGGCCGCCGCACAGGAGTGCCGCGAGCACGAGCTTGATCTCCTCGCGCTTGCCGTGGACGACGGTCTCGACGTTGTCGAGCAGGCGGTCGGCGATGCCGCTTGCCCGCTCCGGCGCCTGGCCGGTCACGTGAAGCGCTTGCAGGCAGCCGAGAGGAACAGGCCGCCCTGGCCGTCTCGGCCAAGGGTGCCGAAGGCCACCGCCTTGCCGTTCAGCGTCCTCACGGCCATGAACCTCCGGCCCTCGCTGCCTGTCCGCACGCGCGCGACCACCGCGTGGATCAGCGTGCACGCGTAGGTGTTCCAGTACGGGACAAGCGGTTTCGGGAGCCTTTTCGGGCTGAGAGGGATGACACGCGTGGTGGTCGGCGTACACAGGTCTTTGAGGACGAGCGGCGGCTTGGCGGTCGGGCCGGCGTTGACGGCGAGCATCTGCGCGTACTGGGTCTTCATCAGCGCGAGTTCGCCCGAGTCGTACTGGGCGTTGTCGACTTCGTGAACCACGCCGGCTCGCTCACGAGCAATCAGACGACACGTAGACGCCGCCCTGCCCCTTGCTGTCGATGGACGCAAAGGCGATCGGGCCGCCGTTCTCCTTCCGCACGGCCAGGAAGCCTGCGACAACGTTCTGGCCCTCGTTGACTGCGCGTAGGTGGACGAGGGCGCGGGTGATCAAGGGGCAGTTGTAGCCCTTGCCGAACCTCACCGGCGGCCCGCTCAGCCCTGTGTGGTTCAACGCGATCGTGCGTTTCGTGAGGACGCAGGCGGCTTTGTTGACGTAAAGCACCTTGGCGACCTTCGCGCCGGGACCCGCCTGGACCGCAGCGAGAGAGCTGAAGCCGCGCGCAGAGCTGACACCTGCGGTCGCCGGGTACGAGGTGTACTGGACTGTGCCTTCCGAAGTCCGGTCGATGTAGTTGCCGAAGTAGACCTGCATCGGAGCGGTCGGCGGTGTGTGGCAGAGCAGGTTCTTGTCCACGATCGTCAGGGCGGCCAGGCTCAGCTGACCGCTGCCGGCCGCCTTGCCCACGAGTGGGCTGCCGAACACGAGCAGGAGGCAGGCAGCCGCCGTGGCTGCGACGCTCGTGCCGTTTAGAGCAAACGTCCGGATCCTTCGGCGCCGGAGGCCGGCGCCGTACTCATGCGCCACCCGATGCGCAAGCCGCTCGAAGAAGTCGCGCGGCTGCTCGGGTGGATTCAGCTCGGCCAGAGCGTTTTCGATTCGCCTCTCATCCATCATTCTCCCTTTCGTTTTCCACTGTTCTCCGTCTCGTTTGTCTCCGTCAGCGCCCGGCGGAGAGAGGCCCGCGCGATGCTGAGACGCGAGCCGACCGTGCCCGCCGGAATGCCGAGAATCTCGCCCGCCTCCACGTAGTCGAAGCCCTGCCAGCACACGAGGATCACGACGACGCGCTGCTCCGGCGTCAGCGAGCGGAGCGCCTCGACGAACGCGAGGCGTTCGACGCTAGCTCCGCCGAGCGCCTCCCCGTGGATGTCCGCACGTGCGGCGCGCGAGCGGCGACGCTGCCGCCGCCACTCGTCCACGGCGCAGCGGTACGCGATCTTCAGGAGCCAGCTCCGAGGCGACGCCGGTGGCTCCTTCGCGGTCATGTAGGCGCGGAAGGCTCTGAGATACGCCTCCTGGAGGACGTCGTCGACGTCCGCGGCGCCGAGCAGGCGGTAGAGGAATCCACGCAGCTCCTTGTGGTGGCGGCGGACGAGCTGCTCGAACCCGTGCCACTCGGACGGCTGCAACGGCGCGAGCTCGATCAGCTCCCCGGCGCGCGGGTGCACCGCCCGGCGGGGGAGCCGCAAGCCCTGCGCCAGAACCTCCATACCTCTACAGACGCTCGGGCGAGCTCATTCGTTCAACCGCTCAACGGGCGAGCAGGCCGGGCACCGTCGGGTCGCCGCGCTTTGGCTTCGGGCGTAGCTGGGCCCACGTGCACTCGGCGGCGTCCTTGTCCGGGCGCCAGCGGATGAACTTCGTGCCGTGCCGGAACCGGGAGCGCTCGAGCTTGTCGTAGCGCACCTCCACGACGAGCTCTGGTCGCACCGCGGCCTCCTCCAGCTCACCCGTCCCCCAGCGGTTCGGCTCCGAGAAGCGGCGATCGGGCGCCTCCTCGAGGAGCGGCAGCACGCGCGCGGCGATCTCTGCATGCGACTTCGCGGCGACGGCACACGAGCCCACGTAGTCGAGCCTGCCCTCGTCGTTCCAGAGGCCGAGCAGGAGCGTGGCGATCGTCTTGCGGCCGCCGGCCTTCCAGCGCAGGCCGGCGATCACGCAGTCGGCCGTCTTGTGGGCCTTCACCTTCACGACACCGTCGCGCGAGCCGGGGAGGTACGCCACGCCGAGCCGCTTGGCGATCACGCCGTCGAAGCCGGCCACCTCGAGCCGTTCGAGCCACTTGCCGGCCTCCTTGCGGTCGCCAACCGGCGAGAGCGCGAAGCCCTTCAGCTTCTCGACCCGTGCTCGCCGATCCTCGAGCGGCAGCTTCCAGACCGCCTCGCCGTCCCAGAGCAGGACGTCGAAGACGACGAAGGTCGCCGGAATCTCCCCCGAGAGCTTGCGCACGCGGCTCTCGGCCGGGTGAAGGCGCATCTGCATCGCGTCGAAGTCGAGCTTGCCGCCACGCTCGATCACGATCTCGCCGTCGAGCGCGGAGTGGGGCGGGAGCAGCTCGCCGAGCGGCCGCAGTTCGGGGAAGTAGCGCAGGAGCGGCCGGCCGTTGCGAGACCACAACGCCAGCTCTCCGCCGTCGTTCTCGAGCACGCCGCGGAAGCCGTCCCACTTCGGCTCGAACTGCCAGCCGTCGCCCTCGGGCAGCTCGCGGACGAGCTGAGCCTCCATCGGGGGAAAGGGGACGTGCGGGCCGGGCATCGGGCGGGGCGAAAC
>JBBQTQ010000055.1:0-17776 GCA_038213135.1 Gaiellales bacterium | reverse complement strand
GCAACAGCGGCGAGCGCACCGCCGCCCTCGCCGGCTGGCTTGACTGGTACAACCGGCTCAGACCACACCGCTCACTCGGCCGAAAACCACCACTCACCCGGCTCGCCGAGATGAACAACCTTGCTGGGACCAACACCTAGCCCTGCGGCCCGCTGCCCGGCTGGTCGACGGAGAGCGGAATGCCCTCCGGCCCGTGGCCGCGATACGCGTCCCGGAACGTCTTGAAGGCCGCCTCGTCGAAGCCGGGGCAGACCGCGAGGTGCCCGATTCCGTAGTAGCCGTTCCGGTAGTAGCGGGCCGGATCACCGGTCCAGTCCGAGATCGCGACCTTCGAGTCGAGACCTTCCAGCGGCGTTCCGACCATGCCCACCGGATCCGCCGAGTAGAAGGCTTGCAGCTTGTCCACGGTCGTCTGCGGCACCTTCGGTCCCCACCAGAGGACGACTCCGCCGTGCTCCATGTTGTGGACGACCCGCCGCGGATTGACGGCCTGCGTGTAGAAGCCCCAGACCGCCCAGAACTGGTAGTGCGCTCCGCCGGAGGGCGGGAACGTGCTCCACTTGCCCTTCGTCGGCGTCGTCGGGGTCGGGAAGTCCGCGTGGAAGTTCGTCTTGTCCTTCGGCGGAATCGGCGCCACCGAGCGGAAGGTGCAGCCGGCCTTCGCCATCGCGAGGGCCACCTTCTTGTCCACGCTGCCGCCTCCGCCGCCAGACACTGCGACCACGATCCCCACGATCCCGCCGACCACAAGCAGGGCGACGAGCGCGACCAGGGCGTACGTGCGGTTGAACGCGAAGCCGGCTCCCGGCGCACGCGGCGTCTTCTTGTCGACGCGTCGCTGAGGGGCCTGGACCTTCCGCGGCGGGGGCGGAGTACGCGGCTTCTTCTTGGCCACTGCGGCGAGGGTATCAGGCGCTCAGCGGCGTTCCGGCTGCGAAGAAGTCGGCCACCTCGGCCCGCTCGGAGACGATCCGGCAAGGCGGCAGCGACTCGAGGAAGACGCGCCCGTAGTGCCGGCTGCGGACGCGCGGGTCGAGGATCGCGACGACGCCCCGGTCGGCGTGCGTGCGAATCAGCCGGCCGAAGCCCTGCCGGAGCTGGAGGGCCGCGGAGGGGAGCGAATAGTCGCCGAACCAGTCGCCCCCGTGCTCGGTGATCCGCTCGCAGCGAGCCTCCACGAGCGGGTCGCCGGGCGCGGCGAACGGCAGCTTGTCGATCACGAGCAGCGAGAGCGCCTCGCCGGGGATGTCGACGCCCTGCCAGAAGGTCGCGGTCGCAACGAGAACCGAGGCGACCTCCTCGCGGAAGCGTTCGAGCAGTCGCTCGCGCGGCGCGTCGCCCTGGACAAGCAGCTCGTAGGGGATCTTCCCGTCGATCCCGGCGGCGACCGCCTCGAGGGCGCGGTACGAGCTCGTCAGCACGAGCGCCCGCCCCCCGGAGATGCGGCAGAGCGCGGCGACCTCCTCGGCGACGCGCGCGAGCGCGTCCGGGGCGCGCGGGTCCGGGAGGTTGCGCGGCAGGTACAGAAGCGCCTGCTCGCCGAAGTCGAACGGCGAGCCGACGCGCAGCTCGTCGGCTCCGCGCAGGCCGAGCCGGTCGCGGACGAAGGCGAAGTCGCCAGCGGTCGTGAGCGTGGCGGAGACGAGGATCGCAGTCGGGCCACCCTCCCAGAGCCGCTCGCGCAGCTCCGAGGAGACGTCCACCGGAGCCCAGACGACCGCGTCCGGCTCGGCCCAGACGACCCGGTCCGAGTCGCCGGGCTGCAGGCAGACCTCGACGTCGAAGGCGGAGCCGAGCGCGCGTCGCGCGAGCGCGTCGAGCTCCTCGTTGCGCCCCGAGAGCGCCACGGCGAGCTCCCGGAGCCGTTCGAGCAGGAGCAGACCGTGCTCCAGCGGCGGTTCGCGGAGGCGACGGCGCCCGCTCGCCGGCGCGACCGCGCGGAGGAGCCGGGTTCCTGCCTTCTCGACGCGGTCGAGCGCCCGCGCAGGCGGAGGCACGTTCGTCTCCCGGCAAGCGCGGTCGACCTCGTGCAGCAGCCTGGCCAGGCCGCGCCCGCTGATCTTGCCGCCGAGCCAGGTGGCGGCCGACTCCTCGAGCCGGTGCGCCTCGTCGAAGATCACTGCGTCGTGCTCGGGCAGCACACCCTGGCCGTCGGTCGCCTCGCGCAGGCCGAGGTCGGCGAAGTAGAGGGCGTGGTTGGCGATCACCAGCTCTGCCTCCTGCGCCTTGGCCCGCGCCGCCTCCGAGAAGCAGGTGCCGATCATCGGGCAGCGCCGGCCGAGGCAGCCGTCCGAGCCGACCGACAGCTCGGCCCAGAGCGACTCCGAGGGCTCCAGCAGAAGCTCCGCGCGGTCGCCGGTCCTGGTCGTCTCGAGCCAGGGCCGGAGCGACTCGAACGCGTCTCGATCCTCGGCGCGCTGGAGCAGCTCGCCACCGAGCAGGCCGAAGCCCTGCAGCCGGTTGCGGCAGACGTAGTTCTGCCTGCCTTTCAGGACTGCGACGCGAACCTTCCGGCCGAGCGCGGCAGCGGCGAGCGGCACGTCCTTGCCGAGCAGCTGCTCCTGGAGGGCCTTCGTCGCTGTCGCGACGACGACGCGGCGCCCGGAGGAGAGCGCCGGGATCAGGTAGGCGAGGCTCTTGCCGGTACCGGTGCCGGCCTCGGCAAGCAGGTGCCGCTCGTGGTCGAGCGCCCCTGCGACGGCGGCAGCGAGCTCCGCCTGCTCAGGGCGTGCCTCGTAGTCCGCAAGCACCGAGGCGAGGCGCCCGCCGGGGCCGAAGAAGCGCTCCACGGCGGCCCAGCTTAGGCTGCGCGCCGGTCGAGAGAACGTCTGTTCGCCCTTGGGAGAGCTCGGATTCCCGCAAAGTGCGGACTTTTCCTGCTTGACAGCCGACCGGGAACGCCATAGTCTCTTCCTTGTCAGAACCGGTGGACCTTCGGGTCAACCGGTTCTGGCATTTTTGTTGGTCCACCCTGATACTCGTTGCTCACACTTCGAGCAAGGGAGCATCAAGTGGGATTCCTCGACAAGCTGTTCGGTCGCAAGCCCGCGAGCGATCACGCGCACGACCATGACCACGACGATCACGGTCACGACCATCCGCACGCGCACGAGCACCCGCAGGACCAGCCCGCCGGCGGCCGCACGGTGACCACGCCGCCCGCAAGCACGGACCCGGAGAGCGCCCCCGGCGTCTGATCCGTCCGACCGCGTCTCTAGCGTTCTGCGGTCCATGACCGCCGCGCTGATCGCTGTCACAGCCGTTGCCGTCCTCGGCGCGCTCTTCGTGCTCGCCCGGGCCGGCCGCGGCCTGCTCGATACCCGGCTCGGTGGAATCGAGGACAAGCTCGACCGGCGACTGGCCTCGCTCGACGGCCGCATCGACTCGGCCCAGCAGAGCATCCTCTCGACCCAGCAGAGCGCCGGCCAGCAGGCTACGCAGATCGTCGAGAAGCTGACGAAGCTGGACGGCACCGCAGCGCAGATGCTCGAGCGCGCGAACGACCTCGCCAAGCTCGAGCAGGTGCTGCGCCCGCCGAAGGCGCGTGGTGGCTTCGGCGAGCTGCTGCTTGAGAACCTGCTCCGCGACCGCCTGCCGCCCACGGCGTACCGGATGCAGCACACGTTCAGGAACGGCGAGCGGGTCGACGCGGTCATCCACGTCGAGAAGCTGCTTCCGATCGACTCCAAGTTCCCTCTCGACAACTTCGAGCGGATGCTCGACACGCAGGACGACACCGAACGCGTCCTCTACGAAAAGGCATTCGCGCGCGACGTAAGAGGTCACATCGACGCGATCGCCTCCAAGTACATCCGGCCCGCCGAGGACACCTACGACTTCGCGTTCATGTACCTGCCCGTCGAGCAGATCTACTACGAGCTCGCCTGCGGCAAGACCGGCGCCCTGCTGACGTACGCGCACGACCGGCGGGTGTTCCCGGTCTCCCCCACCACGTTCACGGCATACCTGCAGGTGATCGCCTTCGGGTTGAAGGGCATGGAGTTCGAGCAGAACGCCCACGAGGTGATGGCGTACGTTGCCGACCTGCGGAAGGACTTCGGCAAGTTCCGCGACGACTTCGAGCTTGTCGGCACTCACCTCGGCCGCGCGCAAACGAAGTACGTCGACGCCGAGAAGCGGCTCGCCCGCTTCGACGGCAAGCTCGAGCGTGCAAGCGAGCACGAGGCACTCGAGGGCGACGAGCCCGAGGAGCTCGCCTTGCCCCAAGCGGTCGAAGCAGCCTGAGCGTGGCCGCGCGAGCCACGTCCGGGGTCTGACCCCGGACGTGTCCGCAGCGGACAACACTTAGTACCGCAGCAAAGCCCCGATCCCCTCGACGGGATCGAGGTTGCGCGCGTGGGCGAGCGCGACAACGATCCCGCCGTGCGAGAGGGTCTGGTGGATGACGAGGTCGAGCCCTTCCTCCCGCCGCTCGAGCTCGGTGCCGTCGAGCGGGCACTTTCCCGCGGCGAGCGAGAGCCGCCCGCAGGCGGGGCAGCGGCAGGCCTCGCGCTCGGCTCCCTCCTGGTAAAGGAGCATGTCGACCCGGCCGTCCGAGGCAGCCTCCGCCGTCGCAGCCCAGCCCGCCGATGCCCGGCCTCCGCGACCGGTCTCTTCCTGCCAGCGCGCAAGAAGATCGGCCTCGCGCTGAGCCTGCCACTCGACGAGCAGCGGGCGAACGTGCTCGAGCAGCTGCGCGGGCCCCGCGTGCGCCTCGGCTGCGGTCGCGCCGATCACCGAGGTGCGCGCAGCGGGCGAGAGCCCGTCGATGAATTCGTTGCGAATGTCGTCGGAGGCGACGACCACGATCGGCGAGCCGAGGCTGCGCGCACGTCGCTCCACCTCTTCACCGACCTCCTTCAGGTGCGCCTGGACGAGGTGCTCGATGTGCCTCTGGTAGCGAGCCTGCGACCAGCCTCCCTGGTCGTGCTGGCCCGGCTGCTCCTCGCTCCGGTCGACGACCTCCTCGAGCCGCCCGGCACGGAGCCGGTATACCTCCCCGCGCTCCCGACCGACGACTGCGACGATCGCACCTTCCCCCTGGCCAAGCAGGGGCACGAGCGGCGTCACGAAGAACTCTTCGTTCACCTTCAAACCGTCCGGAACGGGCGATGGCAATGGCAGCGCCCGCCAGAAGTTGTCGAGCGAAGAGCTGAACACCGCCAGCCCGTGGGCGCCGTCGCGCTCGAACTCGAGCTCGTAGAACTCGCGGATCCGGTCGAGGTCGCCGCGCAACGCGCCCCGCTGGTCGTGTGTCAGCTCGGGGCGGTTCGCCTCCACCCACTTGCCGCCCTCGTCGAGGAGCGAGTTGACGCGGCTCGCCGCATCGCCGGCCGTCGGGGTTTCGCTCGGATCGAGGTTGAGGTAGAAGCTGACCGCGCGGCCCTTCTCGGCCCGGAAGCCGGCAAGCTCGCGCAGTCTGTCCCAGCTGACCGTTGTCGCCATGGAAACCATTCCCCCTTGCCCGCGGTGCGCGATTCTATTCCTGCACGCCGGTCAGCGCTCCGGAACTATCCAGCCGGGGCATATCGTTGAATTGAGATATGGAAAAGGTTAGAGAGGTGATCGTGATCGGCGGCGGCCCGGCCGGCTACACCGCGGCGCTCTACAGCGCGCGCGCCGACCTGAATCCGTTCGTCATCGAAGGCTTCCAGTGGGGCGGCCAGCTGATGATCACGAGCGACGTCGAGAACTACCCCGGCTACCCCGACGGGATGATGGGGCCCGAGATGATGGCGGAGTTCCGGCGCCAGGCGGAGCGCTTCGGCACCGAGTTCCTGACTGACGACGTCACGCAGGTCGACTTCTCCGAGCGGCCCTTCCGCATCCACGTCGGCGACGAGGAGTACCGCGCGAACGCGGTGATCGTCGCCACGGGTGCCAGAGCCCGTCAGCTCGGCCTGCCCTCCGAGCTGGCCCTGCAGGGCAAAGGCGTCACTTACTGTGCGGTCTGCGACGGCGCCTTCTACCGCGACAAGGACGTGATCGTCGTGGGCGGGGGCGATTCGGCGATGGAGGAGGCGATCTTCCTGACGAAGTTCGCCTCGAAGGTCACCGTCGTCCACCGGCGCGACGAGTTCCGCGCCTCGCAGATCATGCTCAACCGGGCGCGCGAGAACGACAAGATCGAGTTCGCCCTCAACTCCGTCGTCGACGAGGTGCTCGCGGGCGAGAACGGCGTCGTGCGGGCGGTTGTCCTGCGCGACACCGAGGCCGACGAGACGCGCGAGCTCGAGGCCGAAGGCCTGTTCGTCGCGATCGGGCACGATCCGAACACGGCTCTCTTCCTCGACCAGCTCGACCACGACGAAGCGGGCTATCTCGTCACGAAGCCGGACTCGACCGAGACGAACATCGAGGGCGTGTTCGCGGCCGGCGACGTCAAGGACCACAAGTACCGGCAGGCCGTCACGGCCGCGGGGTCCGGCTGTATGGCCGCCCTCGACGCGGAGCACTTCCTCGCCGAGCAGGCCGCTCACGAGCTGGCCGCGGCGACCGCTCCCCGCGCGAACTAGCGGCCGGGGCGCTAACCTCGCCGGCGATGGTCGGCGACCAGTGGATCGACCTCCTCGACCCGACGAAGGAGGAGCTCGACAAGGCGCTACCGCCGGACGTCCACGACCGCGCGATCGAGCAGCTGCTCAAGCCGGCGCAGCACGAGGACGAGCCCCGCCCTCGCCTCGAGTCGCACGGCGACTACGTGCTCGGCGTCTTCCTGGTCGTGATCGCGGTGCGCGAGGAGGACACGGTCTTCTACCAGGAGGTCGACTTCGTGATGACGCGCGACCGTCTTCTGACGGTGCGCAAGACGCCGCCCGGCCGCCCGCCGTACGACCCCTCGGTGGCGCGAGCCGCATGTCGCGAGCACGAGAACGTCGCGAAGGTCGTCTACCACCTCGTGGACGACATCGCCGAGCGCTTCCTCGATCTCGTCGACAACCTGAACGACGAGATCGACGAGCTCGAAGAGAAGGTCGAGGAGTGGGATTCGGAGCGGATCCGCGGCCGGATCTCGCAGCTCCGGCACGACCTCCTGCACATCCGGCGGACGCTCGCACCCACGCGCGACGCGATCCGGCAGGTGATCGACAACCGGATCGAGTTCGAGGGCGAGGAGGTCTTCACGCGCGAGATCGAGCTCGATTTCGGCGACGCCTACGACAAGCTGCTGCGGGCCGCCGACGGGCTCGACCTCTCTCGCGATCTCGTGGCCGGCGTGCGCGACTACCACCAGGCCAAGGTGGCGAACGACCAGAACGAAGTGATGAAGCGCCTCGCGGTCCTTGCAACGGTCTTCCTCCCGCTGGCGTTCCTGACCGGATTCTTCGGCCAGAACTTCACTTACCTGGTCAGCAGCATCGAAGTGCCGCAGTGGACGTTCTGGGTGCTCGGCGTCGGCCTCGAGATCGCGGCCGCGATCGGCCTGTTCATCCTGATCAAGGTTCGCCGCTGGTTGTAGGGCCGCGGCTACGCTGAGCGCGTGCCGTACTTCATCTGCCCGAACTGCAAGGAGCGCTCGATCGACACCGACGGGCGCGAGAGCTTGCTCGACCGCCAGGCGGTCGGCTGCCACCACTGCGGCTTCGGCTTCCTCTTCGAGCTGATGGAGGACTACTACCCGGCGCCGAACACCGGCTTCGTCGTCTGCGACTCGGAGGGTCGGATTCTCGCCTCCGGCCGCGGCGTCTTCGAGCTGACGGGCTTTCCGGAGGAGGAGTTGATCGGCGGGAACCTCGGCGACCGTTTCGCCCTCGGCGGCTACGAGGACGGCAAGGATCCGGTGAAGCTCGCGCTCGAATGGGGCGTCCGCCGCCTCGGCGAGCAGCTCCAGCTACGCACCCGCTCCGGTCACGTCAAGCCGGTGAAGGCCAACGTGTTCCCCGCGTATGATGAAGATGGCAGCTTGCTGGTGGCTTTGACGCCGCGCTGACGCTCGGCACACTTTCGTCACACTCCCGGCGCATTTTCTGACCCTTGCGGCCACGTCCGGGGTCAGACCCCGGACGTGGCCCTTCGCGCCGCGGCCCGAGGTCGGAAACCGAGTGCGCCGGCGCTCCGAGTTGTGGACGATCTATGCGTCACATGGCCGCAAGCGGCTTGTCTCCTCAGATGCGGCTCGACGGGCAGAGATCCGAAAGCACGCAGTCCTCGCAGCGCGGAGCGCGGGCGACGCAGACACGGCGGCCGTGCCAGATCAGGAGGTGCGGGAAGACGCCCCAGTCCTCGCGTGGCACGAGCCTCTGGAGGTCGCGCTCGATCTTCGGCGGATCTTCCTGCCGGGTCAGGCCAAGCCGCTGCGAGAGCCGGCGGACGTGCGTGTCGACGACGACTCCCTGCGGCTCGCCGAGCTCGGCAGCCACGACGTTCGCCGTCTTGCGCGCAACACCCGGGAGGCGCACGAGCTCCTCGAGCCGCCGCGGGACGACGCCGTCGTACTCCTCGATCAGCATCTTCATCGTCCCGCGCAGCGACTTCGCCTTCTGGCGGAAGAAACCGGTCGCGTAGATGTCGCGCTCCAGCTCCTCGGGCGGAACGGCCAGGTAGTCCTCGGGCGCGCGGTACTTCACGAAGAGCCGCTCAGTGACCTTGTTCACGTTCACGTCCGTCGTCTGCGCCGAGAGCATCACGGACACGAGCAGCTCCAGCTCCGAGGCGAAGCGCAGGGCGATCGACGCGTCCGGATGAGCGTCTTTGAGCCGCGCGACGATCGCCCGGATCCGCGCGCGTCTCGGCCCGGCCCGCTTCCGAGCCTCCCTGACGAAGCTACGCAACGAGACCGGGAGGCCGCGGCGAAGCCACGGCCTCCCTCCCCGCTCCGACTTCCGGCTCCGCCGTCGTCGTCGCTAAGGCGGCGGCGGTGAGCGTCCGCCGCGGGGCGTTCGGCAACCGGGGGCCGGCGCAGACGACATCGAGCGCCGGGCAGCCTGAGCAGGCGAAGTCGCTCGGCGTCGGCACGAACTCGCCGGCCCGGATCCTCGCGATCGCCTCGGAGAGCTCGGCCTCGAGCGCCGGCAGCTCGTCTCGCGTGAACGCGGCCGCGGCGAGCTCGTCGGGCCGCTCCAAGAACTGGTAGACGACCTCGACCTCCTCCGCCCCCGCCCGGAAGCAGGCGAGCGCATAGACGAGCCGCTGCAGCCGGTACTCGCTCTCGACCACCTCGGTTGGCGAGCGCTCCTCCAGGACGTTCGACTTGAAGTCGACGACGAGCGCGCGCGGCCCGTCGAGCCGCAGCACGTCGAGCCGCCCGTGCAGCAGGACGCCGTCGTGCTCGAACGCGAACGGCCGCTCGGGAGCCGCGCCGGCGAGCCGCGCCGGGAGCTCCGACTCGCAGTAGCCGAGCACGAGCCCGCGGATCCGCTCCAGCTCGTCCTCGGTCACCGCGGGATACCACGCGCGCACCTGCTCCAGGCCCGGCACCGCCGGCGCGGCCAGATCGACCTGCTCGAGCAGCCGGTGGGCCGCGTCGCCGATCTCGGTCGCGGCCAAACCGACATGACCGGGGACAGTCCCCGAGCCGCGACGCTCACGCATCCCGGCCACGCGCTCCGCGAAGTAGCGGTAGGAGCAGCGCTCGAAGAGCGCCAGCGAGCTGTACGAAAGCTGTCGCAGCTCCGCGAGCGGCGGCGCCGGGATCGGTTCGAGCGCGGGCAGGATCGGCGCCGGCGCCACCTCCTCCTCGAGCGGGGCGTCGAAGAGCGAGAGCTGCCCTGGCTCGACGGCGGCATCGGCGGGCGCCTCCTCGGCGACGGGTGAGTAACGGTCGACGCGCAGCAGCAGCCGTGCGTCGCCCCGCTCGAGCTCAACGGGCTCGACGCCCGCGGCTACGACCTCCTCGGCGGCGTCGAGGGTCGAGAGCACCCAGCCGATCGGCGTCGCGTCGTCGATCTTCTCGGCCTCGATCGCTCCGGAGACGATCAGCCTGTCGATCGCCCGGGTCATCGCCACGTAGTAGAGGCGTAGCCGCTCGGCACGCTCCTCGGCCTTGCGAGCAGCTCGCACTTCGTCGTAGCCGAACGCACGGGCACGCTTGCTCGTCAGCGGGTTGGCAACCTGGAAGCCGAAGCGGCCGTCGGAGAGCGCCAGGATCTCGTCCGACGAGGGAGGCGGCCTCTCCCGACCCGCGTCGGCGACGATCACGACCTTGAACTCGAGCCCCTTCGCCGCGTGGATGGTCAGCAGCCGTACCGCGTCGGCGCCCTCCTCCTCCGCAACGGCTTCGAGCTCCTTCGCCCCGACCGCCTCCTGCTGGCGCACGAAGCGGACGAAGCCCTCGACGTCGCCGCCGCGCAGCTCCTCGTAGGAGCGGGCGAGCCGCGCGAGCTTGCGCAGGTTGGCGTAGCGGCGGCGGCCGTCCCACTGCGCGAGCACAGCCAGGTCGTAGTCGTGATCGGCGACGATCCGCTCGCAGAGCCGCTCGAGCGAAAGCCGTGTCGAAGCGGTGACGAGGCGGTCGTAGCGCTGCTTGAACGCAAGCAGCAGCCGCGCGTCTTCCTCGGCCAGCGCCTCCGGCAGCGAGCGCTCGATCCCGACGAAGAGCGGCCGCTTGGGAGCGGCCCGTCGGATCAGGACGAGCGCGTCGTTCGAGACGCCGACGAACGGCGACGCGAGCACGGTCAGCAGCGCCTCGTCGTCGTAGCGGTTGTGGATCAGGCGCAGGTACGAGAGGAGGTCGACGACCTGCTGCTGGCCGAAGTAGCCGCGGCCGGTCGCGCGGTACGTGGGCAGGCCGAGACGGCGCAGCTCCTCCTCGTACCACTCGGCGTCGGTGCCCGCTGCGAAGAGCAGGACGATCTCTCCCGCGCTCGCGGCGCCCGAGTCGACGAGCTCCCGCACTCGCCGCGCGATGTGCTTGGCCTCGCCGCGCCGCCAGTGCTCGCCCGTGTCCGCGTAGCTCGCCTTGTCGGTGACGAGCAGCTCGACGGGGTGGCCGAAGACGGGATCCGGGAACTCCGCGGAGGCGGCGAGCGGCTGGAACTCCTCGCCGAAGTCGGACTGGAAGAGCGCGTTGACCGCGGCCAGCACCTCAGGCCGCGAGCGGTAGTTCTTGGTCAGCGCGAGGCCGCCGCCCGACTGCGCGCGCCGCTCGCGGAAGACGTGGACGTCCGCGTGTCGGAAGCCGTAGATCGACTGGAACTCGTCTCCCACGAAGAAGGTTTCCTTCTCGCCCAACCCGCCGGCGAGCAGGTCGACGAGCTCGCACTGGAGCCGGTTCGTGTCCTGGAACTCGTCGACCATCAGCGACCGGAAGCGGAGCTGCTCGCGCTCGCGGATCGCGTCGTGGTCGCGAAGCAGGTCGCGGGCGGCGAGCTGGAGGTCCTCGAAGTCGAGCGCGGACTCGCGCTCCTTCGCCACCGAGTAGGCGGCGGCGAAGCGGTCGAGCAGCTCCTGGAGCAGGTCGCGATCACCGGCGGCGGCGTTGTCGAGCGCAGCCTGCTCGGCGCGCTTGCGGGCTTCCTCGTAGCTCGCTGCACGCTCGCCGCGGGCGCGGAACTCGCTCAGGTCGAGCAATCGATCGGGAGAGCGCATCGCCCCGAGCAGGTCGAGCAGCGCGCGGGCCGCTCCGCGCTGCTTGTCGGTCGCCGCGGCGTCGTCCGCAAGGCACTGCGCTGCGACCCGTAGCTCCTCCACGCGCTCGTCGAGCGGCGCTCCCTCCCCCAGCTCGAGCACGAGCTCGCGACCGGCCGCGCGCAGCGTCTCGTAGACGCCGATCAACATCCCCCGCAGCCGGGCACCCCCGTAGGAGACGAGCAGCTGCAGCCGGTCGGGCTCCTCGCTCGCGCAGAAGGCGGTGAGCGCGGCGTCGAATGCCTCACTCCGGAGCACAGCCGACTGCGCCTCGTCGAGCTCGCGAAAGCGCGGGTCGAGCCCGGCTGCGAACGGATGGCTTTTCAGGAGCCGGTTGCAGAAGCCGTGGATCGTCGAGATCCAGGCGCCGTCGAGGCGGCGCGCGAGCTCGGGCCGGCCCCGCTCGCCGAGTGCCACCCGGATGCGCGAGCGCAGCTCGGCTGCGGCCTTGCGCGTGTAGGTGATGACGAGGATCGACTCGACGTCGAGGCCCTCGTCGCAGACCGCGCGCACGAAGCGCTCGACGACGACTGAGGTCTTGCCCGTGCCGGCACCCGCCGAGACGAAGACCCGGCCCCGCGCTTCGACGGCCGCAAGTTGTTGGTCGTTCACGGTCGCCTCACCCGACAGATCGTCCAGAGGTCGCACCACGACGGGCACTCCTCGCCGCGCGGGTCGTGCCGCACGTCGCCTTCCCGGATCCGACCCGCGAGCCCACGGGCAGTGGCCTTCGCGCCCTCGACACGCGCCCAGAACGTCTCGTCGTCGAGGTAGTCGTTGGTGGCGAGCCCAGGCAGGACGTCGTCCTTGGCGTCGGCACGCAGCAGGCCGCGCATCTTCCGGTCGCCGGCAAGCGGACGGTAGAGGCCGCCGAGCGGCTCGATCCCGACGAGATCGCGCAGCACGAGCATGTAGAGCGGGATCTGGAGGCGCAGCTCCTTTTCGATCTGCTCGGCGGAGTGCGCGCCTTTGCCCGACTTGTAGTCGATCACGATCCCGCGGGCGCTGAACGGGTCGAGATCGATCCGGTCGATCTTCCCGGAGAGGGTTGCGCCGCCGAGATCGAGGCCGCGCTGGAGCTCGGGGGCGGAGCGCTCGGAGCCGAAGGAGACCTCGAAGCGGCGCGGCACGAGTGGCAGCGGCGCCTCGGCCTCCGCGCGGACGAGCGCCTCGAGGTCGCGCCAGAGGCTCAGGTCGAGCTCTCGGCGCTGCAGCTCGCTCATCTCGAGCCGCACCCCGCCGAGCGCGTCGTCGAGGCAGCGGCGCATCAGCCGGACGGCGTCCTCGACCTGAGCCGGCTCGACGCGCTCGGTGCCAAGCTCCTTCGGCACCGCACCAAAGAACCGGTTCAGCGCCGTGTGCGCGACGCTTCCGCGCAGCTTCGCGTCCACCTCCGCGTCGATCGACTTCGGGTCGAGGAAGCGCTCGACGAACCAGGCCGACGAGCAGTCGGCGAAACGCTCCAGCTCGGTGACGTTGAACACCTGCTTCAGGCCGAGCTGCTCGAGCACGAGCGAGTGGCGAAGCCGGGTCGGCCGGCTGAACGCCCGCCGCGCGCGAGCGAGGCGGCGCTCCCAGCCGTTCGCGCGTGCGAGTGCCCTCGCCGCGGGCGGCTCGGCGGCGTCCAGGGCAGCGAGCGCACGCAGCCGCTCTCGCTCGCTCGGGGCCTCGTCGATCCGCCACGTCAGGTGAGACAGGGGCCGCCGCACCGTCGCGCGCTTCACGTCCTCGTCGCGGAAGACCGCGCGCACCTCGTCCCAGAACGGGCTCGGCTCGCGTGGACTGCCGTCGTCGGTCGCGGCCTCGCGGACGAGATAGAGCCTCCGCGTCGCGCGCGTGCAGGCCGTGTAGAAGAGGTAGCGGTCGCGGGCCACTCCGTCGGGCCTTTGCAGGCGCGAGCCGAGCGCCGTGCGGATGTCGTCGTCGAGGAATGGGGACTCGCGCTCGCGGCGCGGCAGGACGCCCTCCTCCAGGCCGAGCAGGAAGACCGCATCGAAGCGGCGCGTACGGGCGCGCAGGAGGTCGAGCACGGCAACTCGGCCGGCACTCGCCGGCGGCGAGACACGGACTTCGGCGCGCTCCAGCGCAGCCACGATGTCCTCCTCGGCGAGCTCACCGCCGAGCCGCCGCCAGCCTTCGAGCTCGTCGAGCAGCCGGGAGGCGGCTTCGTAGGCGCGCAGGTCGTCGCGTGCCGCCACGCTCGCAGGGGGCGAGTCGGTGCCGTGCGCCGAGCGCAGCATCGAGCCGACGAGCTCGCGGACGCCCGCGAGCGGGCTCTCGGCGGCGCGCAGCGCCCGCAGCGAGGGAACGGGCGCGCCCCGAAGCTTCTCGGTCTCCTCCTCGACCCGTTCCGGGTGGGCGATCCCGCGGCCGCGCAGCCGGCCCTCGGCGAAGTCGACCGCACCGCGGCCGATGCCCGAGTAGGGCGACCGGAGGAACCCGTACAGCTCGGTGCGGCCGCCGCCGAGCCACGTGAAGCGGAGCAGGCTCAGCAGGGCGGCACCGAACGGCGTGCGCCCGAGCCGGACGTAGCCTTCGTAGCCGTAGGGGATCCCGAGCGGGGCGAGCGCGGTCTCGACCGGTGCACGCCAGCGGTCGAGCGAGGGGCAGACGATCGCGATCCGCTCGGGCGCCGTTCCTTCACGAACGAGCTCGAGGATCTCCGAGCCGACGAGCTCGAGCGCGCCACGGGTGCCGGCCGCCTCGAGGAAGCGCACGGCGCCCTCCAGGGGCGGCGCTTCCGGCGGCGTGTCGGAGAAGAGCGCGCGCTCCAGATGGGCGAGCGCCGGATGCGCGTATTCGGAGGACCGTGCGGGCAGGATCTCAATCCGCCCGTCCGCGAGCGCCGAAAGATCCTCGGCGGTTCCCTGCAGCGACGCGAAAGCCGGCCGTCCCGCCTCGTACGGGAGCGAGACGGTCACCTCGGCCCGCCCGGCCAGTGCTTCCAGGAGTCGCCACTCGGCGGCGGTCAGGTCTTCGAATCCGTAGGCGAAGACCGGCTCTCCGTGCCACGCGTCGAAGTCGCTCGCGACGCGCCCGGCCGCGCGCGCCCGGAGGAGGTCGCGATCCCAGAGTCCGAAGCGGTCGAGCTCCGCTCGGTAGGCGGCATACAAGCGTCCCAGGTCACCGTCGAGCGCGGACGGTTCCAGCAGCCCGGATTCGAGCTCGCCGACTGCCTGCAGCAGGGAATCGACGAAGCCGGCGTGACGTGCCGAGGCGCTGAGGCCGTTCAGCGTGACGCCACCGACCGCGCGCCTCGCGATCAGCACTCGCTGCGCAGGGCTTGCAAGCGGCTTGTACGCAGGGTCGGCCCAGGCGATCCGCTCGAAGAGGTCGTCGAAGGTCCCGATCGAGCCGGCGAGCAGCGCTCCGCAGCGCGAGAGCAGGTCGCGCTCGACCTGCTCGACGTCCGACCGGTTCGGCACGATCAGGATAGCCTCGCGGGACAGTTGCTCGAGGTAGCGCTCGAGGAGCAGCGCGACTTTCCCGGCGTTCGCCGGGCCGGCGATGAGCGTCAGGCCCACGGGCTCCATGCTAGTCCTGGGTCCCGACGACCCCTCTTACGGCACCAAAGAAAAGAGCGCAAAAACCGCGCGTGGCCATTGTGGTGTGAGGGACAGGCCTACAAACTAGGCCTGTCCCTCGGCCCTGCGCGTCCTAGTTGCGTCTAGGCAGTTTGCGCCTTGGGCCGCCGGCCGCGGCGGGCCGCCGCACGGCCGGGCATCTTGCCCGCGCAGTCGTCGCAGAGATCCGCTTGCTTCGAGCCGCGCCGTGCGTCGGCAAAGTTGACGCGCAATGTCGCCCCTTTACCCTCGTCAACTTCCTTCGCGCAATTGTCACATACGAGTACGGTCTTGCGGGCCATGTTTTCCTCCTCGAGGGTCCTTCCTGCGGCCAGAATCCTAGCGGAAAGTCAATGCGAATTCATGAGGCAGCGCGCGCGGACCGAATTCGCCAGGAACGCAGCAGCGAGAGAAGTGCCCGCTCCTCGGGATCGAGCTCGCTATCGCGGGCGCCCACGACCCGTAAATGCCGTGGCCGGAAATCCGCAATCGTGCGCCCCGCACGGTACTGCTCGATGACCGCGGGACTCACATACGACGAGCGCGCGACCGCGGGCGTATTGCCGAGCTTCTCGCCGACGGTCCGCATAACGGCGGCAACCGCGCGTCGCAACTCGCCTTCGGACAGAACGCAGCCCCGCTCGGCAAGGGCGATCGCCGCCACGAGCGTGCCGCCCCAGGTTCGGAAATCCTTGGCCGTGAACTCGTCACCGAGATACTCCTTCACATAGGCGTTCAGCTTCTGCGCGGTGAGGTTGCAGAGCTGCCCCTCGTTCCGGTAGCGGAAGAGACGCGATCCACCGGGCAACGCCTCGAGCTCGCGGAGTGCATCGGCGAGCTCGGGAGCGACGATCGCGGTATGGACCCAGACTCGGTGCTTGCCCCGGTAGCGAAACACCGCACGGCTCCCACGCACCGTCACGTGGCTCTTGCGCAGAGTCGTGACCCCGAACGTCCGAGAAGTCTTGACGTATTCGTCACCGCCGACGCGAAACCAGCCGAGGTTGATCAGGCGGACGGCGACAGCGCAGATCCGCTCGCGCTCGAGCGAGTCGAGCTCCATGTGCTCTGCCATCGCGTGGCGAAGCTGGGGCAGGCGCTCGGCGAAGCGGATCAGCTTGTCGAACTTCGCCTCGTCCTGCGCGCCGCGAAAGTCGGCGTGGTAGAGGTATTGCCGCCGACCGGCGGCGTCCAGGCCGGTCGCCTGGAGCTTCGCCCGCGGTCTTGGCGAGATCCGGACGTCGCGCCACGCGGGCGGGATCCTCAGCGCCTCGACGCGGGCAAGAGCGTCCACGTCGGTCACCCGCTTTCCGTTCCCGTCGACGTAGCGGAACCTGCTCCGCGACCCCACCCGTCGCCACCGCAGCGTCCTCGTCGCCGTCCCGCGCTCGTTGCCGCGCGGCGGGAGAACTAATCCCCACGCGTAGAATCGGCCACCGATGGAGCGCCGGACGATCGCCGTGCTGGAGGGGGACGAGACCGGGCAGGAGCTGCTCGAGGAAGCGCTCCGGGTCCTCGCGCCTGACGTGATCGGCCTCGAGTTCGAGCTGCCGCGCTACGACCTCTCGCTCGAGTCTCGACGAAGTACGAAGAACCAGGTCGTGCACGAGGCGGCCGCTGCGATCCGCGAGGCCGGGCTCGGCCTGAAGGCGGCGACGATCACGCCGGAGACGAAGGACGACGTCGGCTCCCCCAACCGGATCCTGCGCGAGGAGATCGGCGGCAGCGTGATCGTGCGAACAGGGCGGCGGATTCCGGGTGTGATCCCGCTCGGCGGCGCCCATTCGCCGATCTCGGTCGTGCGGATGGCGGTCGGCGACGCCTACGGCGCCAAGGAGTGGCGCGAGGGCGACGGGGACGACGAAGTCGCGTTCCGCACCGAGCGGATCGAGCGGCGCGTCTGCCACGAGGTCGCGGAGTTCGCGTTCCGCCTCGCCGGGCGCACCGGCGCGAAGGTCTTCGGCGGGCCGAAGTACACGGTCAGCCCGGTCTACGAGGGGATGCTGAAGGAGGAGATGGACACGGCGGCGGCGCGCCATCCCGAGGTGCGGTACCAGCCCCAGCTGATCGACGCGACCTTCGCGCTCCTGATCGCCGGCAGCGGCGAGCCGCTCGTGATCCCGGCTCTGAACCGGGACGGCGACATCCTCTCCGACCTCGTGCTGCCGCTCTTCGGCTCGATCGCGGGCTCGGAGTCGCTCGTCGTCGCGCTGGACGAGGAGTACGTGCCGTGCGTGATCATGGCCGAGGCGGCGCACGGCACGGCGCCCTCGCTCCACGGCAAGAACATCGCCAACCCGCTGGCGATGATCCTGGCCGCGGCTTCGCTCCTCACCTTCGCGGGTGACGAGGCCGCCGAGGCGGCGCGCGCGATCCGCGAAGGCGCGCTCGAGGCGGTCGCCGAGGGTGTCCGCACGGCAGACCTCGGCGGACACACGGGCACGACCGAGTTCACCGACGACGTGATCCGCCGAGTCCGGGCGAAGCTCGAGGGCTGGTCGGCCCTTTAGAACTCGAATCACAATGACGGCCGGAGTCTTCTGAAGCAGACGAGGCAGCAGCCGAGGGCGAGGAAGGCTTCGTGGATCTCGGCTCGGCGGTCGTAGCGGACGAGCAGCCGCTTGAATTGGTGGAGCCAGGCGAAGGTG
>JBBQTQ010000054.1:0-18198 GCA_038213135.1 Gaiellales bacterium | reverse complement strand
GGCGCGACCGTCGTTCCCTCGGGGGTCACGACCGCGGGCCCGACGACGGTGTTGCGCAGTGCCGCCTGCTCGGCCGCGTGCTGAGCCGCGAGGCGCGCCTGGGCCTGCGCCGCGAGCTGGGCCTGCCGCGCGCGCTCCTCGGCCTGGAGCTTGACGATCTCGCTCTTGATCGACGAGAGGAGCTGCTTGCGCTGCGCGAGCTGACCCTCGATCGAGGCCTTCTCCGCGGCGCGCGCTGCGACGACCTGCTCCTGAGCGATCCGGGCCTGCTTCAGGAGCAGGGCTTGCTGCTTGACCGCCTTGCGGAAGTGCGACACCTGGCGGAGCACCGTCGCGTCCTCGCTCGACACGCGGTCGACGGTGTCGACCCGGTTGATGAAGTCGTCGAGGCTCTTGGCGCCGAGCAGCACCTCCAGCGAGGAGGCGTTGCCGCCCGAGACGTACAGGGCGTGGAGCCGCTGCCCGAGCGCCCGCTGCGCGAAGTGCAGGTTGGCTCGGGAGACGGCGAGATCGTGCCCGTTGATCCGCAGCTGCGCATGGATCTGATCCAGCTTCACCGTGGCGCCGTCGTAGCGCTGGATCGCCTGCTCGAGCCCGACGTCCAGCTGGTTGATCTGCTGGAGAACCTGCTGGGCCTGCTGCCGCTTGCCGGCGACCGTGTCGCCGAATGCGGGCGCAGCCGCAAGCGCCGCCGCTGCCGCGAGACCGATGAGATAAAGACACGCCTGTCGTTTTCTACGGCTACTCAAACCCTGTTCCTCGTGTAGCCCGACAGGCGTACCGGGAGGGGCCGGTACGTCACAAGGTCTTCACCCTAACACCCTCTCGGGACGGTGGCAACCACTAACGAAGCCGATTCGTGCACTTTGCTGCTTCGAAAGGGACCGCACAAACCTGTTCGCGGCCAGTCACTGTGGTACGGTCAGCCGGCCTTGCGGAGGCCTCCGCACCCGCTGCTGGCATCCGTCGTCGGGCTCGCTTTTCTCGCCGCTCCACCTGGCAGCGTGGCCGATTCGGTTTCCGGTCTGCAGGCTCAGGGAGCCGATCTCGCGGCGCGCTCGCGGGCGGCACTCGTCGAGCTCTACTCGCTCGATACCCGCCTCGAGGGAGCCCGCGGGGAGCTGCAGCGCCTGCAGGGCGAGATCGCCTCGCTCGACCGCGAGCGCGCTTCTGCGGCTCACCGGCTCGCCGTCGCGCGGCGCACGCTGCGCGTCGCCGAGCGCGACCTCGGCTTGCAGCTGCGCACGCTCTACGAGGCGAACCAGCCCGACGTGTTCTCGATCGTCCTCGGCGCGACCTCGCTCGACGAGGCGCTCGCGGGGATCGAGGGGCTCAGCCGCGCCGCAGGCGCCACGAACCAGGTGATCGCCCAGGCGCTGGGCGCTCGCCGGCAGGTGTTGCGGCTCACCCGGATCCTGGCCGCACATCACGCGCAGCTGGCCGGGCTCCAGTCGGCGGCTGCACAACGCGAGGCTTCGCTCGCCGGCGCCCGCGCCGAGAAGAGCGCTTACCTCGGACAGCTCAAGCGTCAAGAGCAGCTGAACGCCGAGCAGCTGAACGCCCTCCAGGCGCAGGCTCGACTCGCCCAGGCCAAGGCGCAGGCGGTGACGGTCCAGGCCCAGACGGGTACGAGCGTCAGCTCGTTCGGCGCACAGGCGGCAACTTCAGCGCCCCCGCCTCCACCTCCGGCGACGAGCACGCAGCCCACCGCGACGACGACGACCACCGCGGCGCCGACCACCCCAACGCCCACTCAGCCCGCGCCGAGCAGCGGGCGCACGATGGTCGTCTCCTCGACCGGCTACTCACTCCCGGGCACGACCGCGACCGGAATCCCCGTCGGCCCCGGCATCGTCGCCGTTGACCCGACCGTGATCCCACTCGGCACGCGGATGACGATCCCCGGCTACGGAGAGGGCGTGGCCGCCGACACGGGCTCGGCGGTGAAGGGGGCAGACATCGACCTCTGGTTCCCGACGCTCAAGCAGGCGATCGACTGGGGCCGCCGCACCGTCACGATCACGCTGCATTCGTAGCGCTCACCTAGACTTCCCGTACTGCCAGGCCAGGAGGCAGCTGCGGTGGACGAATCGCCCTCGACAACAGAGGAGCCACGGGTGGACCCCTTGCGCGTCCTGCTCGTGGACGACCACGACCTTTTCCGGACGGGGCTGCGCAATCTGCTCGAGGAGAGCGGCCTGGAAGTGATCGGCGAGGCTGCCACGGGTGCGGAAGCGGTGCGGCTCGTGCGTGAATTGGCACCGGAGGTGGTCGTCATGGACCTGAACATGCCGGCGATGACGGGCGTCGAGGCGACGCGCCACATCACGAGCCTCTCCCCGCTGACCCGCGTGATCGTCCTGACGATCTCCGACCAGGACGAGGACGTGATGGCCGCGATCGTCGCCGGCGCCTGCGGCTACCTGCTGAAGGACGCCTCGATCCAGGACCTGATCCGCGGGATCGAAGCCGCGGCGGCCGGCGAGTCGCTGATCTCGCCGCACATCGCCGCGAAGGTGCTCCGTCAGCTACGCGCCACGACTGCCGACACCGAAGGCGCAGCGACGATCCGCTCCGAGCTCTCAGACCGCGAGATCCAGGTCCTGAAGCTGATCGCGAACGGCAAGGACAACGGTCAGATCGCCCGCGACCTCGTGATCAGCCCGAAGACGGTCAAGAACCACATCTCGAACATCCTGAGGAAGCTGCAGATCTACAACCGGATCCAGGCCGCGGTCTACGCGGTGCGGAGCGGGATCGTTTAGGCCGCGCGGACTTCGGAGGCGCGGCGCCGCAAGGTGTCGAGCAGGAGCCGGAGCTCTCGGAGGTTGAAGTCCGTGTCACGCAGCCGCTTCGTCAGCGCGGTGATCTCGCGCGCAAGGGTCTTCGGATCGGCACCATGGTCATCGGTGATCCGACCGAGCCGCCGCTCCAGCCGCAGACGCTCCGACTCGAGGCCCAGTGCGTGCGCGTACCCGTCGGTCAGCGTGTGCTCGAGCCGCTCGAGGTCGGGCGCATGCACGCCGTCGGCCGGAGCCTGCATCAGCGAGCGAATGTCGTGGATGAGCGCGGTGCGATCCATGGGGGAGGGCCTGCGACTCGATTATCGGGCCGTGACCCGCCGCCGACCATGGGCCGGGCGGCCCATCTTCGCGCTGCGCGGGACCCACGTTCTCGACCCGCATCCGCCCTGCTTCCAACAATGCTCGGGAGTGATTAGGCGCGTCCTCTTCGGTCTCGCCCTGGCCGCCGTGCTCGCCGCGCCGGCGCAGGCCGCCACCCTTCCGGGCCGGCTCGCCGCGGCGCTCACGGCTTCGAGCGCTCGCACGGGCGCGATCGCCGTCGATCTCTCGACCGGCAAGGTGCTCTTCCAGCAGAGCGCATCGGCGCCGTTCGTGCCTGCGTCGAACGAGAAGCTGACGGTCACCTACGCGGCGCTCGGGCTGCTCGGCCCCTCCTTCCGGATCCGGACCGAGGTGCTCGGCTCCGGGCAGCAGGCGGGGGCCGTGTTTCACGGGAACGTGGTGCTGCGCGGCTACGGCGATCCGACACTGAGCCACTGGGGCCTGCGCGCGCTGGCGCGCCGGGTGCGCGCCGCGGGGATCACGCAGGTCACCGGGGCGGTCGTCGGCGACGAGTCCTACTTCGACTCCGCCCGAACAGCCCCCGGCTGGAAGCCGTCCTTCTACATCGAGGAATCGCCGCCGCTCTCGGCGCTGATCGTCGACCGCGGCGTCTACGACGGCCACGTGGCGCGGAACCCGCCGCTCGCCGCAGCCGGGGCCTTCAAGCAGGCGCTGCGCGCGGCCGGCGTGTCGGTGGCGGGCCCGGCGCGGGCAGGACGCGGCGAGGGCCAGCCGATCACGAACATCCTCTCGCCGCCGCTCGCCACGATCCTGCGGGCGATGGACGCCGACAGCGACAACTTCACCGCCGAGCTAATCCTCAAGGAGCTCGGCGCGATCGGCGAGGCGCGGGGAACGACCGCCGCCGGGGCCCGGGTTGTCCGGGCGATGCTCGGGGCGAACCACGTGCCGCTCGCCGGCGTGCGGATCGTCGACGGCTCGGGCCTCTCGGAGCTCGACCGCGTGACGCCGCGCGCGCTCGCCGCGATCCTCGTCAACGTCTGGGCTGATCCGGCGTTGCGTGCCGTCTTGACCTCCGCGCTCGCCGTGGCGGGCGTGCGCGGCACGCTCGAGCACCGCATGACGACCCCTCCCTTCCGCGGGAACGTGCTCGGCAAGACCGGCACGACGAACCTCTCCTCGGCCCTGTCCGGGTACGTCAGCGGGCGCTACGCCTTCTCGGTGATCGAGAACGGCAACCCGGTGCCGACCTGGTCGGCCCGCACCGCGCAAGACCGCTTCGTCGAAGCCCTCGCCGGCGCCTGAGCTACTTCTGGCGCGCGAAGAGGAATGCCTCAGAGAGTTGCCAGATGCTGGCGACGCTTCCCGCTGCGGAACGAGAAGTCGAGAATGAGATCAGCGTCGAGCGCATGGGCGACCCGGCGGAGAGTCGCCAGTCTCGGCTCGTGCTCCCCGCGTTCGAGTCGAGCGATCGCCGGCTGAGAGACTCCGCAGCGTCTGGCTAGCTCAGCCTGGGAAAGACCGTTCTCGATCCGGAAGGCGACGAGCTGGCGCGCGATCTCCTCGTAGGGCGCGAGCTCCGCAAGGGCGGCCTCATACTCCGGATCCTTCCGGAGCTCGCGGTCTAGATCTGTCAATCGCTTCGTGGGCATAGCTCCTCCTCGTTACTTCGGCCGCTCTGACCGGAAATCGGCTAGGCGTTTCTCCGCTTCCCGGACGGCTTGGGAGAGATCGCGGTCGCCCCTCTTGTGAAAGCCGGCGAAGAGGACGAAGGTGTCGCCCTCCTGCAGGTACAACATGCGGTACTGCTGACCGGCAAACCGCGCCCGCAACTCGCGGAACGGCGCATTCTTGACGTCACTCGTGTCGGGAAAACCGAGTCGCGGCCCGAACAGCTCGAGCCTTCCGATCGCCTGCCTCACCTTTGCACGGTGCTTCGGCGGAAGAACCTTCAGAAAGTCGAGTACCGGCGTCCGTCCCTCCGGCGTTTCGTAGAGCTTGACCTCCCATGTCTCGTCGGCCGCCACGGGGCTTATATAACACGCTCGTTATGTTACCACGCGTGTTATCGACAGAGGTGAGCGACTTCCTGAGTCTGGCTGGTCCAACCGACTGACCATTGTACGACGAGGGGAGCGGTTTCCCGCTCCCCTCGTATCAACCGGTCGTGCTAGAGATTCAGCAGATGGTGGCGACGACCGTTCCGGTGCCGGCATGGCCCGGGTTCGAGTCGTAGCCCGCGTTCGTCTTGACGACGACCACGTGCACCGTGTTGCCGGAGATCTGCGAGCCCGATTTCGTGGAAGAGCTCGTCACGATCATGGCCATGTACGCGGGCAGCGGCCCGGCCGGGGGCGGCGAGCTGTTACCCGGGTCGGTGCTCCAGTTCGTGCCGCAGCTCGGCACGGCGGGGATCTTCGCGAAGCCTTGAACGCGGACGGTGCCGCCCCGCCGCCGAGCGAGTTCTTCTTCGACCACTGCGCCCCCCAGAACGTGACGGTTCCGGTGGCGCTCTGGTCTCCGACCACGAACGCCCCACCACCCTGGAGGGCGTACTGGGAAGCTGAGCAGCCCCTCGCGTCGACGGGCTGGCCGCTGGGTGTGCCTGGGCACTGGTCGGCGGCGTCGCTGACACCGTCGCCGTCGCCGTCGGGATCGACTGCCTGAATGCGGCCGATCGAGTCGGTGTAGTAGTTATTGAACCAGAGTGTTGCTGACGACGCCGCTAGTCGTGATCCGGCCGATCGAGTCGTTGGCGAAGTTGGCGAACCAGAGGGCTCCGTCAGGCCCGGCCGCGATTCCGGCCGTGCTCCCTTCCGCAAAGTCGATGCTGGGATCGGTGTATTTAGTGATGTTTGCCGCTGGTGGTGATCCGACCGATCGAGTCGGTCAGGACGTCGGTACCAGAGGGCGCCGTCGGGTCCTGCCGCGATGTCGTACGGACAGCCGGTTGCGAGAAGCGGGTAATTGCTGACGGCTCCGGCGGTCGTGATCCGGCCAATTGAGCTTCCGGTAGAAGTTCCATCGCTGTTCGTGAACCAGAGGGCGCCGTCGGGGCCAGCGGCGATCCCGACCGGGCTGCTGATGCTCGGGTCGGTGTAGTTGGTGACGATGCCGCTGGTCGTGATCCGCCCGATCGAGTTGTTAGTGCGGTTCGTAAACCAAAGGGCACCGTCGGAGCCAACGGCGATCCTGACCGGGTCGCTGATGCCGGTGCCGGTGTAGTTGCTCACGGTGTAGATGGGCGCTGCCGCCCGCGCACCGCCAGCGATCAGCACGGCGAGGAGACAGGCCGAAGCGATCAGCCCGGCCGGGCCGAAGCGGCGGATGCGACCACGAACGCTCGAAGCTGTACGAACGACAACCTTCATCTGACCTCTCCCTTCGTGAAGCGGATCAGGACTGATCCGGAACGAGAGAGAGAGAGAGAGAGAGAGAGAGACTTCTGGGGCGGTGCTCAGAAATCTGACCTCACCCGCAAACTCCGACTCGCCTCGTTGCCGCCGCCAACCTGAAGCAGATTGCGGCGAGAATTACAATCGTTTCGAGCGGAGTGGGCCTCGCTACCGGCGGTCGAGCAACGCGACCAGGTCGGCTTCGGACAGCTCGGGCACGCCTTCCTTGCGGGCCTTCGTCAGCTTCGACGCGCCGGGCTCCTCCCCGACGACCAGCCCGGCCGTCTTCTTCGAGACCGCGCTGGTCACCTTCGCCCCCTGCGCCTCCAGCGCGGCTGCCGCCTCCTCGCGCGAGAATGCCTCCAGCGTCCCCGTGATCACGTACGTCGAGCCGGTGAGTGGACCGTCGGCCGGCCGGTCTTCCTCGCCGAGCTCGAAGCGCAGGCCGAGGTCGCGCAGCTCCTGGACGAGCGCGCGGTTCGCGTCCTCGGCGAACCATTCGACCACGAGCTCGGCGCGGTCCGGTCCGAAGCCCTCGACTTCCGCGACCTCCTCCTGCGTCGCAGCGGTCAACCGGTCGACGTCGCCAAAATGGCTCGCAAGATTGCGCGCCAGCACCCAGCCGATTCCGGGAATGTTCAGGCCGAGCAGAACGCGGAAGAAGGCGACCTGCTTCGAGCCCCGGATCGCCTCGATCGCGCTCGTCGCCGAGATCTCGCCGAAGCCCTCGAGCTCGAGCAACTGCTCCTTCGTGAGCCGGTAGAGATCGGGGAGCGAGCGGACGAGGCCCTTGTCCCAGAGGAGCCGAATGCTCTGCTCGCCGACTCCCTCGATGTCGGAGGGATCTTGCACCCAGTTGATCAGCGTCTCCAGCCCTCGTGACGGGCAGGCGCGGTTCGGGCAGCGGTGCATGACCTCGCCCTCCGGCTTGACGACCTCCACCCCGCAGAGCGGACACTTCTTGGGCATCCTGAAGCGCTTCGTACCCGGCTGGTGCTCGCCGGCCGGGCCGACGATCTGCGGGATCACGTCGCCGGCGCGCTGGACGATCACGATGTCGCCCTCGCGGATCTGCTTGCGGTTGATGTCCTCCTCGTTGTGCAGGGTCGCGCGGCTGACGGTCACGCCGCCGACCTCGACCGGCTCCATCAGCGCCCAGGGATTGAGCGCCCCGGTGCGCCCGACGCGGATCAGGATCTTGAGCAGCTTCGTCTCGGCGGTCATCGGCGCCCACTTGAAGGCGCGAGCCCAGCGAGGCCTGGAATGGAGAGCGCCGAGGCGGCGCTGCTGGTCGAGCGAATCGACCTTGATCACGATCCCGTCGATCTCGTAGTCGAGCTCGATCCGCTTCTTCTCCCAGCCGATGCAGGCGGCGGCGACCTCTTCCATCGACTCCAGGCGCTCGGCAAACTGGTTCGTGCGGAAGCCGCGCTCACGCAGCCAGGCGAGCATCTCCCACTGCGTCGTGAAGTCGACTCCATCCCGGTGGCCGGTGCCGTAGATCCAGGTGGAGAGCGGTCGGTCGGCGGTGATCGCCGAGTTCTTCTGCCGGAGCGATCCCGCCGCCGCATTCCGGGGGTTGGGGGCGAGCTTCTGGCTCGTCCCCGCGAGGCGCTCGTTGAGCTCGCGGAAGCCCGAGAGGGGAAGGTAGACCTCGCCCCGCACTTCGACCACCCCGGGCGGATCCTCGCCGAGCACACGGAGCGGGATCGCCTTGATCGTCCGGAGATTGGCCGTGACGTCCTCTCCCTGGAAGCCGTCGCCGCGCGTCGCGCCTCGGACGAAGACACCGTTATCGTAGGTCAGGTTGACGGCGAGCCCGTCGATCTTCGGCTCGATGACGTAGCCGACCGGCTCGTCGGTGCCGAGGCGCTTACGCACGTCGTCGGCCCACTTCACGAGCGCCTCCTCGCTCGTCACCTTCTCGAGCGAGCCCATCGGCGAGAGGTGCTGAACCTTCTGGAACCGATCCGTGAGCGGCGCGCCGACGCGCTGGGTCGGCGAGTCGCCGGTGACGAGCTTCGGGTTCGCCTGCTCCAGCTCGACGAGCTCGTCGTAGAGCCTGTCGTACTCCGCGTCGGAGATGATCGGCGCGTCGTCGAGGTAGTAGGCGGCCGAGGCGCGGTTGAGGGTGTCGCGCAGCTCGGCTGCGCGAGCCTCAGAGCTCATTCTGGAGTGATGCTTCGTCGGCTGGGTGCGCTGCGGGGGCTGGGGCAAGGACGCAGGGAGCGCTCATATCGGTTGAGATATGGGCGCGACTGAGGACGCCGCACCAGGCCGTGCAGCGCGGCCTGGCGACACAAGGCTTCGCTCCGGAAGGAGCTCGTTACAGGATGGCAAGCAGCTCCTCCGGGTGGTCGACGATCGCATCCGGCTCCTCGGCCTCGAGCCGCTCACGCGGATGAATGTTCCCCCAGGTCACGGCCACCGCGAACATGCCCGCCGCCTTCGCGGCCTGGATGTCGAAGGGCGCGTCGCCGATGTACGCTGCCTCCTCGGTCTCACCGCCGAGCAGCTCGAGGCCCTTCAGCAGCGGCCCGGGATGCGGCTTGTGGTGCTCGGTGTCACCCGACCCGACGACGGCCTCGAAGTACGGCCCCAGCGGTAGCGCCGAGAACGCGAGCTCGATCGTCACCTTCCGCTTCGTGGAGACGATCCCCATCCGGTGGCCGCGCTCTTTCAGCGCAGCGAGCGCGCCTTCCATCCCGTCGCACCAGGCGAGCGAGGCGTACAGGGGCTCGTTGTGCTCGCGATACACCTGCACGAGCTCCTCGACCCGCTCCGGATCGAACTCCCGCATCTGCTCGTACAGCCCATATCCACCCACGTTCGCCATCAGCTCGGCGTCCGGGATCTCGCGCCCGAGCACCGTGCGGGTCGTGTGCTGGAAGGAGGCGAGGATGATCGGCCCGGAGTCGATCAGGGTGCCGTCGAGGTCGAAGAGGACGACCGGGTAGCGCACGGTTTGATCGTAGGCTTTGCACATGCCTCTCTGCGCAAGCTGCGGCCAGGACAATCCCGAGGGGGCGCGCTTCTGCAACTCATGCGGCGCAGCGCTCGCAGCAACCGAGCCAGCACGCGAGGAGCGGAAGGTCGTCTCGGTGCTCTTCGCCGACCTCGTCGGCTTCACACCGCGCGCCGAGTCGCTCGATCCCGAGGACGTGAAAGCGCTCCTCTCCCCCTATTACGCCCGCCTTCGCGAGGAGCTCGAGCGCTTCGGCGGCACCGTCGAGAAGTTCATCGGCGACGCGGTGATGGCGCTCTTCGGTGCCCCGGTCGCCCACGAGGACGACCCCGAGCGGGCGGTCCGGGCGGCGCTCGCGATCCGCGACTGGGTTCGCGAGCAGGAGGAAGGCCTTCAGGTGCGGATCGCCGTCACGACGGGCGAGGCGCTCGTCTCGCTCGGCGCCCGCCCGTCGGAAGGCGAGGGCATGGCTTCCGGAGACGTCGTCAACACGGCTGCGCGCCTGCAGGCCGCGGCGCCCGTGGACGGGATTCTCGTCGGCAAGCCGACGTACCGGGCGACGCGCGACGCGATCGAGTACCGCGAGGCCGAGCCCGTCCAGGCGAAGGGCAAGTCGGGCCCGATCCGAGTCTGGGAAGCGCTCGAGGCACGCTCGCGGGTCGCGGTCGAGCGCGGCCACGACGCGCCGCTGGTGGGGCGCGACGCGGAGGTCGGCTTCGTCGTCGACGCGCTCGAGCGCGCCAAGCGCGACGGATCGCCGCAGCTCATCACGGTCGTAGGCGTACCCGGGATCGGCAAGAGTCGGCTCGTCTACGAGCTCTTCCGGGCGATCGAGCGCTCGGGCGAACTGACGACGTGGCGTCAGGGCCGGGCACTCCCCTACGGCGAGGGAGTCAGCTTCTGGCCGCTCGCCGAGATGGTCAAGGCTCACGCGGGAGTGCTCGAGACCGACTCGGCGGAGCACGTCGAGGACAAGCTCAGCCGGGCGATCGAACCGCTCGGGCTCGCCGATCCGGACTGGGTCAAGAGCCATCTCCGGCCGCTTGCAGGCCTGACAGGCATGGGCGAGGCCCGGGGCGATCGCCGCGACGAGGCCTTCACCGCCTGGCGGCGGTTCTTCGAGGGGCTCGCGGAGCAACGCCCGCTCGTACTCGTCTTCGAGGATCTGCACTGGGCGGACGAGGGCCTGCTCGACTTCGTCGACCACCTCGTCGAGTGGGCGAGCGGCGTCCCGATCCTCGTCCTCTGCACCACGCGGCCCGAGCTGCTCTCGCGGCGTCCCGGCTGGGGCGGCGGCAAGCCGAACGCGGGCTCGCTCTCGCTCTCGCCGCTGAGCGACGGGGAAACCGCCCGGCTGCTGGCAAGCCTCACCGGAAAGACTCTTCTCCCGGCCGAGACGCAGGAGCTCCTCCTCGCCGCCGCCGGCGGCAACCCGCTCTACGCGGAGCAGTACGCGCGGATGCTCGCCGAGCGTGGCGGCGAGGACGTGGCGGTGCCGGAGAACGTGCAGGGGATCATCGCGGCCCGCCTGGACGCACTTCCTGGCGAGGAGAAGGCGCTGCTTCAGGACGCGGCCGTGATCGGTCGCACGTTCTGGCTCGGCGCGCTGCCAGCGCTGTCCGGGGGCGAGCGGCGGCACGCGGAGCAGCTCCTGCACGCACTCGAGCGAAAGGAGTTCGTCCGCCGCGAGCGGCACTCCGTGGTCGGCGGAGACACCGAGTACTCGTTCCGGCATGGGCTCGTCTGGGACGTGGCCTACGGGCAGATCCCGCGCGCCGGCCGAGCGGACAAGCATGTCCGCAGCGCCGAGTGGATCGAGTCGCTTGGACGACCGGATGACCAGGCCGAGCTGCTCGCCCACCATTGGCTCGCCGCGATCGAGTTGCGCCGCTCCGCCGGCGACGATAGCGCCGAGCTCCAGCCGCGCGCCAGGCACGCGCTGCGAGCCGCCGGTGACCGAGCCGCCACCCTGTACGCCTGGGGAGCCGCCGGCGACTACTACGCGCAGGCGCTCGAGCTCGATCCGGATCCGGACGAGCGGGCGGATCTTCTCTTCGCTCGTGGCCACACGCTCTTCAGGGCCGGTGATGACCGCCAGCTCGACGCGCTCGAGCAGGCGGTCGAGGCGCAACTCGCGCTCGGCGCGAACGAGCGAGCAGCCGAGGCTGAGGCCTTCCTCGGGGAGGCCTGGTGGCTGCGCGGCTCGCAGGAGGAAGCCTTCACCCACGTCTCACGCGCCCTCGGGCTGATTGGCGGAGCATCGCCCTCACCCGCGAAGGCGCGCGTGCTCGCGATGGTCTCCCGGAGGCAGTTGCTCGCCGGACTCGAGAAGGAGGCGATCCCCGCGGCCACGGAGGCCTTCGAGCTGGCGCAGCGGCTCGGCATCGCCGAGCTCGAGGCGGCGGCGCTCAACACGCTCGGGATGGCGAGGTGGAACAACGGCGACCCGCGCGGCATCGCGGATCTCGAGCGAAGCGTCGAGATCGGCCTCGCCGCTGGCGCTCCCGATGTCGCCTCGAGCATGAACAACCTCGGAGTCGTCGTGGAAGAGTCCGGCGACTTTCTCCGTTCGATCGAGGTCTTCGAGGAGACGGCACGGGTCGCGGAGCGGCTCGGAAACCGGCAGCAGGTGCGCTGGCAGCAGGGGTCGCGAGTCTGGTTCGACTATCACGGGGGTAGATGGGACGACGCGCTCGAGCTGGCCGACCGGTTCATCGCCGAGTGCGAGGCAGGCTCTCCGCACATGATGGAGATCAACGTCCGCGCGCAACGCGCGAGCATCAGACTTGGTCGCGGTGATCTGCAAGGGGCTGTGGCAGACATCGAGCACGCGCTCGCCTTCGCGCGGCGGGCCGAGTCGGCTCTGCTCACGAGGGCGCTCGGGACCGCCGCCTGGATCTACGTCGAGACCGGCCAGCCGCGCGAGGCACGGCGAGTCGCCCGCCAGCTGATCGCGAACATTGCCGAGCAGACACGCCGCGATTTCGAAGGCGCTCGCGACCTGGCCCTGGTTGCGAGCCGCATCGATGTCGAGGCCGAACTGCTCGAGCAGATGGTCGCCCGAGGGTGGACGCCGTGGGACAAGGCCGTCGTCGCCCTCCTCGAAGGCGACGCGATCGCCGCCGCCGACGGCTACGCGGCAATCGGCGCAACCGCTCTCGAGGCGCATACGCGGCTGATCGCGGCCGAACAGCTCATCGCAGCCGGGCGGCGAAAGGAAGGTGAACGGGAACTGTCGCGAGCGCTCGTGTTCTTCCGCTCGGTGGGCGCAACTTACTACCTCGACCGCGGCGAAGCGCTGCTCGCCGCCTCCGCATAGCGCACCCCGGTTAGGTAGAGACCCCCGGCCGGCGCAGTCGTGCCGGCCTCGGCCCGGTCGCGGCCCTTCAGTAGCTCCGAGAGCTCCTCAGGCCTCCGCTCCAGCATCGTCCCGACGAGCGTTCGCACCATGTGCCGCAGGTAGCTGGCGGCGGTGATCTCGAACTCCAGCGCATCGCCGCGCTCATGCCAGGTGGCCGCCTCGACGGTGCGGACGAAGACCTGGTGCTCGGTCTCGGTCGGCGTGAAGGCACGGAAGTCGTGCTCGCCGAGCAGCAGGTCGGCCGAGGCGGCCAGCGCCTCCTCGTCGAGCGGCCGCGGGTACCACCAGCTCCGCTGTAGCTCGAACGGCGAGGGCTGGCAGCGGCGCCAGAGGCGGTAGCGGTAGCTGCGTGCGCGGGCCGAGTGGCGTGCGTGGAAGTCGGGGGCGGCTTCCTCCGCCGAGACCACGGCGAGGTCGTCGGGAAGGGCGGTGTTGAGCGCTGCGGCGACTCGCTCGGGCGGCGGCCCGCCGGCGACCTCGATCGAGACGACCTGCGCCAGCGCGTGGACGCCGGTGTCGGTGCGCCCGGCGACGGCGAAATGCTCCAGCGAGGGGAAGAGCGCCGCGACCGCCGCCCGCAGCTCCCCCTCGACCGTTCGCAGGCCCGGCTGCGCCGCCCAGCCGCGGAAGCCGGAGCCGTCGTACTCGAGCGTCAGCTTCAGCCGCACGCTGTAAGGGTCGTTTGACAACCGAGCGCCGGCCACCCCGCGGGATAGGTTCTCGGGGTGAACGACACCGATCGCACGTTCCTGCTGCAACGGGTGCAGCCGGCGCTGACCGGGCTGATCGACGGCTCGCTCTCCACGCTGGCGCCCATCTTTGCCGTCGCGCTCGCGACCCACAAGCCGCACTACGCCTTCTTCGCCGGCCTGGCGACGGCGATCGGCGCCGGCGTGAGCATGGCCTACTCGGAGGGGCTCTCCGACACCGGGGAGCTGACGGGCCGCGGCAACCCGATGGTGCGTGGCTCGATCACCGGAGTCGGCACGTTCATCGGTGGCATCCTCCACACGCTGCCCTTCCTGATCCCGCATTACGGCGCGGCGCTGATCGTCGCCGGAGCGGTCGTCGGCTTCGAGTTGCTGATGCTCGCGGCGATCAGGTGGCGATTCTTCCGGACGAGCTTCGTGGTCTCGTTCCTCCAGATCACGCTCGGCGGCGCCGTGATCGTCGGCATCAGCATCGGACTCGGGACCGCGGCCTCGTGAGGTTCGTCCTCGTCGTCGCCGCTGCGCTCGCCGTCTTCGCGGGACAGGCTTCCTCCGCGCCACAGGCCGGCTGCTCGAAGGTGGCGAAGCCGCCCGCGAAGCCGGATGGAGGCCAGAAGGCGCCGCAATCCGCGCTCGACCCGAAGCGCATCTACGAGATCGCGTTCACGACGAACTGCGGCAGCTTCACGATCCGGCTCGACGTGAAGCACTCGCCGCACGCCGCCGCGTCCTTCTTCGCCCTTGCGAGGAAGGGCTTCTTCACGCACACGATCTTCCACCGGATCGTCCCGGGCTTCGTGATCCAGGGCGGCGATCCGACGCAGACGGGCGGCGGCGGCCCGGGCTACTCGACCGTCGACAAGCCGCCGGGCAACGCGCGGTACACGCTCGGCGTCTTGGCAATGGCGAAGACCCAGACCGAGCCGGCGGGCACCTCCGGGAGCCAGTTCTTCGTCGTCACGGTGCCGGACGCGCAGCTGCCGCCGGACTACGCGCTGCTCGGCAAGATCGTCTCCGGCCTGCCGGTCGTGCTCCGGATCGGCCGCCTCGGCGACCAGAGCCAGCAGCCGACCCAGGTGATCGAGATCCTGAAGACGCGCACCACCGTCCGCTGACGGAACCCGCGCCGCGGCCGCGGTGTATCAGTGGCAACAGCGTCGAAAGGATTCGTATGTGCAGGTATCTGCTTCTCGTGGCCGGACTGGCGGCCGCGCTCGTCCTCCCTGGCCTGGCGGCCGCGAAGGGCCCGGACGGCGCTTCGCTCACCGGACCTGGCCTCAGCCAGCCGATCACGTTCTCCGGCGACGGCGAGATGGGGCAGGGAACGCCGTTCGGCACGCTCGTCTTCGCGGGCGGGTTCTTCCCCCAGATGTACGGCCAGTCGCCCGACCCGAGGCTGAAGAGCCGGCCGAAGGTGACCCTCGGCCCGCGCTACACGATCGTCTACACCGTCCCGGCGGGCGAGAACGTGCGGAGTCAGGTGACGCAGGACGTCTACCCGTACGCCAAGCCCGTCCCGGTCACGTACATGCGGCCCGGCCAGACCTTCTGGGGCACGCAACACACGAAGGGCGGCTGGATCCGGGCCTCGGCTGCGTTGAAGGACGCACTCGTCCAGGCGGGCTTGCCGGCCGATCCGCCGCTCTCCTCCGCGGGCTTCTGGAGCGCCGGCGCGATCGGAGCGTTCGCGGGACTGTTCGGAGTGCTCGCGATCGGCGGGGCGGCGATCCTGATGCGCCGCACGAACTGAGTCAGGGCATGTTCGGCTGGGCCGGCGGCCGCGGCATCGACGTGTAGCGCGGCGGCCGCCGGCGACTCAGCGTCTCGTCGAACATCGTCTGGACGGGAGCCGTCAGCGCGGCGGCGACGCTCGCGTCGCCCGCTGACGAGCAGCCGGCGAGCGAGGCGGGAAGCGTCGACCCGGCCCGGTTGCCGCGGAAGCAGTTGCCGGCTCCCGATCCCGTCGAGAGCGCAAGGTCGGCGCGGCCACTTCCCGTGACGACGTTTTGGGCGATCCGGTTGCCGGTCGGGCGCCAGGGCGGCCCCGGCTCCTTGCCGCCGGGTGGGTTGAAGACGACGTAGCGAGCGGTCGGAAACACCGCGATCCCGTACCGCTCGCTGCCCGTCACGTGGTTCTCGCGCACGCTGTTCCCGTTGCCGCCGGCGATCGCGATCCCGATCCCGACGAAGCCGGCCAAGGCGGTCACGATCGGTACCCGTGCGCGACCGCTACCGGTCACTGTGTTCCGGACGAACGTCGAGCGCGCCTCTGGCGGCAGCGCGTCGTTCGCATAGGTGTTCGGGACGATGCCGGCTCCGTTCCGGTCCCAGAGCGAGTCGCGGATCAGGACACCGCTCGAGTTCGTCCCCGAATACCCGACTGCGGACAGTCGCGCGACGACGTTCGAGACCGTCGCGCCGCAGGGCCGGCACTCGCCGATGTAGTAGGCGGCGTCCGCCGCGCCCGAGACGTAGTCGTGGTCGAAGACCCCGCGCGAGCCGCCCTCGACGTAGATGCCGTACTCGCCGACGTTCCAGACGGTCACGTAGGAGGCACGAAAGCGGCCCGCGTCCTTCCAGTAGAACGCGTTCTCGACGAAGTCATGCGCCGAGAGGTTGAGGATCGAGACGCCGTCCGCGTGGACGACGATCCCGTTCTTGCGCTTGTCGCCGCCGTCGAAGACGACGCGGTTCCGGTCGGCGCCGCGGATCGTCAGGTCGTGCTTGTCGGGCGGGACGACATTGCCCCCCGGATACGTCCCGGCCGCCAGCAGGATCGTCTCGCCCGGGCGCGCCCGGGCGATCGCCAGTTGCAGCGTCGGAACGTCCTGCGGCACGTGAACCGTCGCCGCAGCCAGGATCAGCGGAACGAACGTGCGATCTCCACGGCTTGCGCGCGAGCCAGCTTGCCCTCCATCCGCAGCGTCAACTGCCCGTGCTCCCAGACGAGCGTATCCCCGGCAAGGTAGAGATCGCGCTCGACGATCAGGCCGTTCGGCTGCTGGTAGAGGAAGAAGTGCGGCTTCCCAGAGATGAAGTAGCCGGGCTGGCCGTAGATCGAGACACGAGCGATGCGCGTCCCGGGCTGGAGCAGCTTCTCGATGAACCGCGTCACCCCGAAGCCGAGCGCCTGGGTGACGACGAGCCTGAGGTCGTCGTCACGCTCGTAGACGAACGCCAGCTGGCCCTCGCGGAAGTGGACCTCGTCCGGCTCACCCAGCAGACCCGAGGCGAGGACGCGCCACGGCAAGTCGCGACGGGCCTCGGCCAGGCTGAGCGGCGGGCCGAGCGGCAGCGTGTGGTGGACGGGGACGCTCGGCAGCCGGGCGACGTACTCGATCGTGACGCCCTTCAGCCCGAGGAAGCGGAGGATGCTGCTCCTTGCGGGCGACACGGCAAAGGCGATCCCGATCGCGAGCAGGAGAGCCGCGAGGGCGATCACGAGCCCGCGGCGGTAGCGGGGTCGGGAGAGCCGTGAACGAAGCCCAGGACCGAGGTCCACCTCCCCGGGAAGCTCGACCCACGCAGCGAGCGCGTGGAGCTCGCGTTCGAGCGCGCTCATCGCTCCATCTCCGCGCGCAGCCGGTCGAGAGCGCGCGAGAGCCGCGACTTGACCGTCCCGCGCGGCCAGCCGAGCGTGGCGGCGGTCTCAGCCTCCGAGAGCTCGAGGAAGTAGCGGCAGGCCAGGACGAGCCGATCGCGCTCGTCGAGCCGGTTGACCGCTCCGAGCAGCTCCTCGCGCCGCTCGCGGCTCAAGAGCACCGCCTCGGGAGACGGGGCCGCGTCCCCCGAGGCGGATCTTTCGGCGCGCAGGCGAAGTGCTTCGCGGCGGCCGGCGGCGCGAGCCTTGTTACGCGCCTCGTTCGCCACGATCCGGAGCAGCCAGGGCCGGAAAGGCGCGCCGCGCCGGAACCGCCAGAGCGCTCGGTAGGCCTTCAGGAACGCGTCCTGCGCGGCCTCCTCCGCCGAGGCAGCGTTGCCGCAGAAGAGGTAGGCCGTGCGGACTGCGATGCCCTGGTTCGCGCTCACCAGCTCCTCGTACGCGCGCACGTCGCCGCCACGCGCGCGCGAGATCAGATCTGCCTCAGATGGTGGCCGGCCCACCACTCCTGATCTACACCTGGGAGCGGCCGGAGGTTCCGGGCAGTTACTGCGCTGAGGCGGTGGTTGCCGGCGCACGCCGTGCGGCGGGCCGCTCTGGCACGTAGTCCACGAGCTCGAGGTAGACCTCGAGCGTGCCGAGTTCGGGATCGTCGCGAGCTCGCACTCGCTCTTCGTGACGAGGTCGCCGATCATCTCGATGCCGACGCCCTTGGGGCCTTGTACGAGCGGACGCCGAGCTCGAGCTCCTCGATCGGGAAGTTCTCCATTCCATGCGCGATCGGAGCCTCGAAACCAGCACGGCTCGATCTTCACCGAGGTGGCCGCGGAGCACTCCAGTGAGGAGATCGGTTACGCGCCGATGTAGCCGTGAACCCACCACCTCGACCATATTGGACATGGCCTGAACTGCCAATTGAAAGGAATCGTCACCTCTCCTGAGGTTGTCCCGTAGCTCGTAGAACTTGAGGCGGCGGTCCCTCCTGCCTCGTCCGCTCCTGCTGGGAGCGTTCGGGGCGATCCGCCAAAGATCTAAAGGAGGAACCGCCGTGAAGAAGACCGTATCGCTCGCGCAGGCCGT
>JBBQTQ010000053.1:0-18253 GCA_038213135.1 Gaiellales bacterium | reverse complement strand
CGGGAACCCGGCGCGGAACTGGTCGTAGAAGTCCTTTACCCCCTGCGGCCCGAGCACGTCGGGCATTGCCGGATCGTGTCCGACGTAGTTGGTGGCGACGTACTCGTCGACAGCGGCGTAATCGCCTCCCCACGGCGACTCGGCGACCTCGCGGACGATGTCCTTGTTCGTCATCTGCAACCTCCCTTTCGACCCCTGAGGACGAGGGGATCATTCACCCCCGCGGTCGATTCCGCAAGCGGAAGGCCCTGGGTCAGCTGAGACCGAGGGACAGGCCTCGAAGAGGCCTGTCCCTCACACCACCTTGTTGAATAAGACCCCTTAAAGGTCGTCGTCGCTCGGCAGCGGCTCGCCGATGCGCTCGGCGAGCGCCTCGGCGGTCAGCTTCGGATCGTCGCCCTCGCCACGCAGCTCTTCGACCGTGACGTCGCTCGCCGTGTAGACCTCGGCGCGCGGGATGATCCGCGTCGGCCGGTTCTTGTCCCAGACCCAGACGTCTTCCATCTTCAGGTGGAAGAGCGGGTAGCTCGGCTGCGGCACGTACTCGAGGTCGAGCTTGTTGCAGAGGTAGGTCGCGTCCTGCGTCAGCACGCAGTAGCGGAAAAGGCCGAAGACGGCGGTGTATTCCTTCTTCAGCCGGAGCTCGAGCTCGGCCTCGTACTCGTCCAGCTCGTCGAGGTGGGACACGAGAGTCAGTCTAGCGCCGCGAGTAATGCCTGCACATCGCAGTATCCAGGCACGTCGAGGCCCGGCACGAGCTCCGCAAGCGGCGACAGCGCGAAACGACGCTCGTGCAGGCGGGGATGGGGAACCGTCAGCCCAGGCGAATCGACCCGCTCGTTCCCGTAGAGGAGCAGGTCGAGGTCGATCGTCCGCGGTCCGTAGCGCGGGCCCTCACGTGTCCTCCCCAGCTCGCGCTCGACCGCCAGCAGCCGCTGGAGCAGCGCTCGCGGCCCCTCCTCCGTCTCGAGCTCGGCGACCGCGTTGAGAAACCGCGGCTGGTCCTCGAAGCCCCACGGCTCGGTCTCGATCAGGCTCGAGAGCCGCCGCGCGCCGATCAGCTCGGCCGCGCGCCGGATCGTCGCCTCCCGGTCGCCGAGGTTCGCTCCCAGGCCGACGTAGGCGAGGGTCATCGCGTTCGGACGATGCTCGCCGCCGACCATTCGACGGGGAGATCGGCCGGCCGCTTGCGGACGCGCACCCACACCTTGCGGGCCGGAAACCGCGCGAGCAGACCGTCGGCGACCGCCGCCACGAGCGCCTCGAGCAGGTCGTAACGGTGCGCACCCGAACGCTCGCGCACGCACGCCACGATCGCCCGATAGTCGACGGCGTCCTCGATCCGGTCGGAGACCGCTGCCTCGTCCACCTCGAGCTCGACGTCGAACCAGAACGGCTGGCCCTTCTCCTGCTCCTCGGCGAGCACGCCGTGGTGGGCGAAGACCTCCAAGCCACGCAGCTCGAGCCTCACAGCAGCGCGCTCGCGACGGCGAGCGCCTCGACGTGCTCGCGGACGTCATGGACGCGAAGGATGGTGGCGCCGTGCTCGAACGCGGCGATCGCGGCGCCGACGCTCGCCGCCACGGATCCAGTCCTCGCGTCTGGATCGCCGAGCAGGCGACCGAGCGAGCTCTTGCGCGAGAAGCCGACGACCACCGGCCGGCCGAGCGAGGTCAGCACGTCGAGGCGACGCACGAGCTCGACGTTGTGCTCGACCGTCTTGCCGAAGCCGATCCCAGGATCGAGGCAGACGAGATCCTCGCGAATCCCGGCCCGGACCGCTGCCGCGAGCCGCTCCTCGAGGAACGACGCGACCTCGGAGGCGACATCGTGGTAGCGCGGGTCGAGCTGCATCGTCCGCGGCTCGCCCTGCATGTGCATCAGGCAGAGGTACGAGCCGGCGTCTGCGACGACACCGGCGAGCTCCGGGTCGCCGCGCAGCGCCGTCACGTCGTTGACGAGCTCCGCGCCCAGCTCGAGCGCCCGCTTGGCGACGGCCGCCTTCGACGTGTCGATCGAGACCGGGCAGCCGGCGAGCGATTCGAGAACCGGCTCGACGCGGCGCAGCTCCTCCTCCGCCGAGACGCCCGGTGAGCCTGGCCGGGTCGATTCTCCGCCGACGTCCACGATCGCGGCACCTTCGGCGAGCAGGCGCCGGGCGGAGGCACTTGCGTCCTCCGCCCGGTAGTTGACGCCCCCGTCCGAGAACGAGTCGGGCGTGACGTTGACCACGCCCATCACGCTCGGACGCGGAAAACGCTCCTCGACCGGCGGTCTCACACCGCCAGCGTAGAGCCGGCCGCTACATCGCCGTCGCCGGCCTCGGTGCTGTTCGGGCCATCAGCGTCCCGCGCAGGGTCATGACCCCGGCGACGAGGCTGATCCCTCCGATTGCCGCGAGCCAGCCGCCGATCTTCACCTGTCCGAGATCGTTGAATGCAGCCCCGGTCAGGACGAACATCGTCAGGCCGAACGTGAGAGTCGACCAGAGGAGCGCCGCGTCGGTCGCCCACGTCGTGCCGTTCATCGCCGCCAGCAGAGTGACGGCGGTGAGGATCGTCAGCACGAGCAGGGTGATGCCGATGTTGTGGCCCTGGCCGCTGTACGACCAGTACGTCGAGCCCGTTGTCGCGTGCGTCCAGATCCCGACGAGGACGAGGACCATCCCGAGCGTGCAGGCCGCCAGGCCCGTGGTCCGGTTCGTCGCGACGATCGTCGTCCGCCTGTCCGCGGTCAGCCAGCACCCGATCGGGATCAGCACGGTGCAGACGCCGAGCCAGGCGCCTGTGTTGAGATCCGTCAAGTGGTTGAACGCGAGCAGAATCGGGACGAAGAGGTAGATCCCGCACGCGATCGTCCCGAGCGCGGCCGCTGCCGTGTCGAGATCCTTTCGCCCGGTCGTGTAGGCCCAGGCGAGCAGGAGGCCAGTGAGGATCATGAGGATCAGCAGCGCTCCTCCGAGCGTGCCGTCGTCCCAGTACTTGCCGCCGCCGGGGAGGGCGCTCGTCCAGAGGGCGACGATTCCGAGCACCACTCCGACCGCGGCAATCAACCTGCCAGTCATCGCTTGAGTCACCGCAAGCTCCTTTCGGTGGATCGATTGACCCAACGTGGCAAATAGCACTCAGGTCGGACGACTCCGGGCCTTGGTTGTGGACGAATCGGCCCGAAACCGGCACGCAGGCGTGACTGATCCGTGCGGAGTTGCGCGGTATCGTCGCTCTCAGAGGGCGGCGGGTGTTCTTCCCCACCCTTGGGTGGGGGTATGGCGCGGCTAGCCCTGCGAAGGCTCGGGCGGCGGCGGCTGCGACAGGGCGCCCGGCAGCGGGAACGGCCGCGGCTTCGGGGCGGGGATGCGCTTGCGCTCCTCGGCCGGCTTCTCGGGAGCGGCCGGTGGCGTCTCCTCGACGAACACGTCCTCATCGGACTCGCCTGCGAGCAGGCGCTCGAACTGCTCCTTGTCGATCGTCTCGCGCTCGATCAGGATCGCCGAGAGCCGGTGCAGCTCGTCCATGTGCTCGCGTAGCACGCGCAAGGCAGCCTCGTGCCCCTCCTCGATCACGCGCCGGATCTCGTCGTCGATCTCACGCGCGACCTCCTCGGAGTAGTCGGGCTCGTTGCCCATCTCGCGGCCGAGGAACGGCATGTCGTGGTTGCGGCCGAGCACGCGCGGGCCGAGCTTCTCGGACATGCCGTAGCGCATGATCATCTGCTTCGAGGTCGACGTGACCTTCTCGATGTCGTTTGCAGCGCCGGTCGTCACTTCGTGGAAGACGAGCTCTTCCGCTGCGCGCCCGCCGAGCGTCATCGCGAGCTGGTCCATCAGCGACGACTTCGTCGTCAGATAGCGGTCCTCGCGCGGCAAAGAGATCGTGTAGCCGAGCGCCTGGCCGCGGCTGATGATCGAGATCTTGTGCACCTCGTCGGTGTGCTCGAGGTAGTGGCCCACGAGCGCATGGCCCATCTCGTGGTAGGCGGTGATCTTCCGCTCCTCCTCCGACATGAGCCGTGTCCGCTTCTCGGGGCCGGCGATCACGCGCATGATCCCTTCCTCGAGCTCGTCCTGCTCGATCACCTTCTTGCCCTTGCGGGCCGCGAGCAGCGCAGCCTCGTTGACGAGGTTCGCGAGATCGGCACCGGTGAACCCAGGAGTCCCCGCGGCGAGCGTGTCGAGGTCGATCTCCGTCGAGAGCGGCTTGCCCTTCGAGTGCACCTCGAGGATCTTCTTGCGGCCGAGCCGATCGGGCCGGTCGACGACGATCTGGCGGTCGAAACGGCCCGGGCGCAGCAGTGCCGGGTCGAGGATGTCCGGCCGGTTCGTAGCCGCGATCAGGATGATGTTGTCCTTCAGCTCGAAGCCGTCCATCTCGACGAGCAGCTGGTTCAGCGTCTGCTCGCGCTCGTCGTGGCCTCCGCCGAGACCGGCGCCGCGATGACGGCCGACCGCGTCGATCTCGTCCATGAAGATGATGCAGGGGTTCGCCTGCTTGGCCTGCTCGAAGAGGTCGCGGACACGGCTCGCGCCGACGCCGACGAACATCTCGACGAAGTCCGAGCCGGAGATCGAGAAGAACGGCACGCCCGCCTCGCCGGCGACCGCGCGCGCGAGCAGCGTCTTGCCGGTGCCGGGCGGCCCGTAGAGCAGCACGCCCTTGGGGATGCGCGCGCCGAGCGCCTGGAACTTCTTCGGGTTCTCGAGGAACTCCTTGATCTCCTGGAGCTCCTCGACAGCCTCGTCCACGCCGGCCACGTCCTTGAAGCCGATCTTGGGCGAGTCGGGAGCCATGCGCTTCGCTCGCGACTTACCGAACGACATCACCTTCGAACCGCCGCCCTGCACCTGGTTCATCAGGAAGATCCAGAAGCCGAACAGGAGCACGAACGGGAGCAGCGAGGTCAGGATCGACCACCAGGGCGACGAGCCCGTGCCCTTCGAGTCGAACGTGACGCCCTTGCTCTCGAGCAACGTCTGGAACGACTGCCCCGACTGATCGCTCGGGTAGTGGACGGTCTCCTTCGTGCCGTTCTTCAGGGTCACCGCGATCGAGTGCTTGCCCGGATCGAACACGGCCTGGCCGACCTGGCCCGCCTTGACCTGGGTGATCACGTCGGAGTAGGTGACCTTGCGCTCGCTCTTCCCGTGCGGGATCAGCGTCTGGCTCGCCAGATACACGAGCAGGACGATCACGATCAGTGGGAAAAGCGCGCTGCGGAAGAAGCGATTCACGGTTTCTCTCTAGGCCAGGGTATCAGGGAGGTTTCCTTCGGCCCAAAGGCCGCAAACCCTTATGCCCCCTCGGGGAGCAGGTCCTCGTTGAGTACGCCGACGTAGGGCAAGTTCCTGTAACGCTCGGCGAAATCGAGGCCGTAGCCGATCACGAAGCGGTTCGGGATCTCGAAGCCGATCCAGCGCACGGGAACGTCGATCTCGCGGCGCTCGGGCTTCGTCAGCAGTGCGCAGACTTCGAGGCTCGCGGGCTCGCGAGACTCGAGGTTGCGGACGAGATAGGAGAGGGTCAGCCCGGAGTCGATGATGTCCTCCACGACGAGCACGTGGCGGCCCTCGATGTTGATGTCCAGGTCCTTGAGGATCCGGACGACGCCCGAGGAATCGGTGGAAGCGCCGTAGCTCGAGATCGCCATGAAATCGACCTCGCAGGGCACGGTCAGATGACGCATGAGGTCGGCCATGAAGAAGACGGCGCCCTTCAGGACGCCGATCAGCAGCAGGTCGCGGCCCCGGTACTCCTCGGAGATCTCCTCGCCGAGCTCGGCCACCCGCGCTCGGAGGACGTCCTCCTCGATCAGGATCTCGCCGACCCCGCGCTCCAGCTCGGTCTGGCTCACGCCCGCGTCACTCGCACTTCGGCAGTCTCGACGATCCCGGGCACCGCGACAACTTCACCGTCGCGGACGACGAGCGGCCAGTCCCCGCGCTGCGCCCGAGGCACCTTCGCGTCGGTGAAGACGTCCTGGACCTTCTTGCTCCGGCCCGCGAGGCGATCGCCTGGCCGCCAGGTGCGCACCTCGAGGCCCGGCTCGTCCGACTCGATCGTCCACGGACCGAAGCGGACAGCGCCGCGCTCGAGCGAGATGGCGTCGTACTCGCGCGTGGCGCGGATGCCGTGGCCGAGGTCGGCGTGCTTCGTGCCGGCGCGGTCGGCGAGCAGCTCGGCGAGCGTCTGCTCCAGCTGTCGCGGCAGGCGCGGCCGCTCGTCTGCCAGCGCGAGCAGGTTGCGATCGGCGCCGGGATGGAGTCGCCTCAGCAGCGGCAGGATCTCGTCGCGGATCAGACCCCGCAGGGTCTCCGGGTTCGACGAGTCGCGGCGGAACTCGAGACCCTCCGCGCGGCAGTACGCCTCGGTCTCCTCGCGCCAGAGCGGCAGCAGCGGCCGGACGACCCCGTCCTCTCGCCTCGCCTTGATCCCCTTCATGGAGCCGCTGGCCACGAGGCGGTAGAGCACGGTCTCGACCTGGTCGGAGGCGGTATGGCCGGTCGCCCGCAGCCGATCGGTCGCGAACGAGTAGCGGAGCTCGCGCAACTCGGCCTCGCTCCCTCCGGGGGCCTCGAAGACCTGGGCGCCGAACCGCTCGGCGCAAAAGCGGGCGTCCGCGTCGGACTCCTCGCCCCGAAGCCGGTGGTTCACATGCAGCGCCGAGACCCGATACCCGAGCTCCCCGAGCACGTACCAGAGGCAGGTCGAGTCCGCCCCGCCGGAGACCAGGCAGAGCACCTCCCCACCCGGCTCGATCAGCTCGAGCCGGCGGATGTGGGCCTCGACGCGCTCGCGGACGCTCATCCCGATATTGTCGCTACGGGCGGCAGTCGGCGAGGCAGCGGAGCCTCTTCCATCGCAACCCGCCGTCGCTCGTCCGCCGCAGGGTGAGTCCGTGGTCGTTGTCGTGGATGATCGCGTAGCCGATCGAATCCGAAACGAACGACGCTGACCACACCTCGATTTGCTCGGGGATGCCGACCGGGAGCGCACGCCATGTCCGCCCTCCGTCGAGAGTGGCACGGAAGTCACCGCGTCCGTGCCAGAGCCAGCCGTGGCCATCGGAACGAAACTGGATGCCCTGCCCGTAACCCGGCGAGTCGAATGGGTGAGCCCGCCACGACCTTCCCCCGTCACGCGTCTCGTAGAGCGCCTTCTGCTGCATGCCGGTGCCCGGCTGGCCTTCGCAAAGCACCCACCCACGCCGCGCCGTCGCCCGCGAGACGTGCACGAGGTAGGCGACTCTCGGCGCGCAAGGGCTGCCTGCCGCATGCCATGTCCGGCCGCCATCGGTGGTCTCGACGACCGTTGGCTGATTGACGTACGCCGCCTGATTGCTCTGAACAGCGCCGGCGAGCACTATCGAAAAGGCGCTCCAGAGCATCAGAAGATCAGGCTCCTGTAGGTGATCGTGCGGCGCATGCCGATCGCCTCGTAGACGCGGATCGCCGCGGCGTTCTCCGCCCGCACGAACAGGCAGACCGTCGGGACGTGCTCGAGCAGGCGCCGGCAGAGGTCGCGCATCCCCCGCTGCGCATGGCCGCGGTTGCGCACGCTCGGGTCGACCCAGACCTGCTGGAGCTGGACGGCCTGCGGCGTCCACGCGGACGCTTCGGCCTTGAAGAGGATCGTCCCGTTGTCCGTCCAGAGCCACGAGCGGCCCTCGCCGATCTGCGCCTGCGTCCGCCAGCGGAAGCCCTCGGCATCGCGCCACAGCGGGTCGAGGCCGATCTCCTCGAAGTGCGCCTGCGCGCAGGCGGGGACGAGCAGCTCCAGGTCGGCGAGCGTCGCCTCGCGGAGCTCGCTGTCGCCGCCTGCGGGTTCGCTCTCGAGCACGTAGACGGGCTGGCCCGGGCGGTCCTCCCTCGGAGCAGGCAGTTGGCTCCGGGCCTCGTCCCACAGCTCGCCGACCGCGGCCGCCTCGCCGATCATCATCCGCGCCCGGCCGCGTGCCGCCGCCTCCGCGAAAACGCCGCACCCCCGCCCCGAAGGGACGATGTTCGCGCCGACGTGGCAGAGCGCCCGCAGGCGTCCCCGCTCAGCCGTTGCCGTGAAGCGGCCCAGCCCCCTTCGCGCCACGTCTTCGAGGAAGACCCGCTCGACCGGCTCCTCCTCGCAGAACTCCAGGATCTGCCGCAGCTCCGGCTCGACCGTCCGCACCTGACCATCCTGCAACACGCGTCGGCGAAGCACTAGTCTCCGCCCGATGCCGATCCACCTCCGTGGCGAGCAGGGCGACTACGCGGAGGCGTGCCTCCTCCCCGGCGACCCCCTGCGCGCGAAGTACATCGCCGAGACCTTCATGGAGGAGGTCCGCCAGGTGAACTCCGAGCGCGGCATGCTCGGCTTCACGGGCACCTACCACGGCCGCCCCGTCTCGGTGCAGGCGAGCGGCATGGGCTGCCCGTCCGCCGGGATCGTGATCGAGGAGCTCTCGATGCTCGGCGTGAAGCGGATCCTCCGCGTCGGCACCTGCGGCGGTCTGCAGCCGGATATGAAGCTCGGCGAGCTGATCGTCGCGATCTCCGCGGTGCCCGCCGACCAGACGCCGATCCACCTGCTCGGGGGCGAGCCGCACGCTCCGACCGCCGACTTCTTGCTCGTGCATGCGGCCGTCCACGCCGCGAAGGAGCTCGGCAAGCCCGTTCGCGTCGGCCCGGTCGTCTCCAGCGACGTCTTCTACAACCCCGACGGCGGCCAGTACCAGCGCTGGTCGGACCGGGGCGTCCTCGCGGTCGAGATGGAGGCGGCGATGCTCTTCACGCTCGGCGCGCTGCGCAAGCTCAAGACGGGCTGCCTGCTGACCGTCAGCGACGTCGTCGTCGAGGGCGAGTTCGTCCGGATCACGGACGAGGAGATGCGCGCGGCGGTCGACCAGATGACCGAGCTCGCGCTCGCGACGGTCACGGCCGACCATTAGCAAGACCGTCTTCCTCGTCAACCCGGCCTCGGCGGGAGGCACCACAGGCCGGCGCTGGCCCGAGCTGGCGCGCCGGGCGGCCGCGCTCGGCTTGAAGGGCGACACGCTCTTCTCTGAGGCGCCCGGCCACCTCGCCCTGCTCGCGCGCGAAGCTGCGCACTCCGGCGCCGAGCTCGTCGTCGCGGTCGGCGGCGACGGGACGGTCAACGAAGCGGTCAACGGCCTCGTCGACACGGAGACGGAGCTGGCCGTGATCGCGCGGGGCACCGGTGTGGACTTCGTCCGCACGTACGAGATCCCGACCCGCCTCGACGCCGCGGTGCGGGTCGCCCGCGAGGGCCGCACCCGCACGGTCGACCTCGGCCTCGTCACCTATCGCTCCTGGGCCGGCACCGTCGAGGACTCCTACTTCGCCAACATCGCCAGCGTCGGCATGAGCGGCGCGATCGCCAAGCGGACGAACGAGACGAGCAAGCGCTTCGGCGGCAAGGTCTCGTACCTGTGGGCGACGCTCGCCGTCTTCGCGCGCTGGCAGCCGGGCGACGTCCGCGTTTCGGTCGACGACGAGATCCGCGGCGGCCGGATGCGGGACATCATCGTCGCGAACGGCCGTTACTTCGGCGGCGGCATGAAGATCTGCCCGGAAGCCGAGCCCGACGACGGGCGCTTCGATGTCCTGCTGATCGGCGACATCACGAAGGCCGACCTGGCCGTGACGATGCCCAAGATCTACCGGGGAACGCACCTGCCCCACCCGAAGGCCGAGCTGCTGCGCGGCGCGATCGTGAGCGTCGACTCCGACGTGGCGCTGCCCGTCGAGCTCGACGGCGAGCAGCCGGGAACGACCCCCGTGCGCTTCGAGGTCGCGCCCGCGGCCCTGCGGCTGCGCGTGCCCTAGCTCTTCTTCGGCGCTGCGCGCTTGGTGGTCGTCTTGGCCGCGGCCGCCTTGGGCTTGGCCTTCGCAGCCGCCTTGGTCGCGGTGCCACTGCCCTTCTTCTCGAGCGCGGCGAGCTTCTTTTCGAGGGCGGTGACGCGGCGCTCGAGCGGATCGAGCACGCGCAGCCGCTTCTGGAGCTCGTCGATTCGCCCACGCAGTCCGTGGGCGACCTCCAGCACACGCTGGCTGCCTGGCACCTCCGCGAGCTTGGAGATCGCCTCCTCGCCTGCGTCGGTGAGCCGTGAGAACAGATCCTTTTGCTGGGCCATGGCTGGAAGATACCGCTAGCGCCGAGCGGCGGCGCGCTGCGCGGCATCGTTCACGGCTATCACCCGGTAGGTGAGCTGCCAGCAGCCGAGCGTGTTGCTCGGCGGGCAAGTGGAGTCCGCGAGCATCGCGTTCACCTTGTGCTCGCCGAGGCTGCGGGCGGGCGAGGCGAAATCGGAGACGACGGCGCCCGGATCGTCGTCGCCGTTCAGGTCGCCGAACTCGTGGCTGCGCGGGCAGGGTGCGGGCGGCCGGCTCGGGTCGCTCGCGCTGACCGTCCCGAAGTCGCACTCGCGCGGGAAGACGAACAGCCGCCACGGCTTGCCCTTCGGAACGTAGAGATCGACGCTGCGCTTGGACTTCAGAACCTCGCCATCGGTCACCTCGATCACCTGCGGCTGCCACGGGCTCCAGATCCCGCCGACGTCCGTGTAGATCGCCCACTCGCCGGGGCCACTCGAGGTCTGCCCGTAGCGGGTCGTCTCGACGCTCTGGCAGGTCGTCTGCCCGGTGGGACAACCCGGATCCATCGCCCGCCGGAAGAGAAAGCTCTCGAACTGGAGCCGGAGGTGCTGCGGCAGCGCCGCGGCGCTCGGATGCGTCCAGCCGAGGAAGACCTCCTTGGCCACGACGACGCGCTGGCCGGCCGGCGCGTTGATCGAGAGCGAGACGGTTGTGCCATTGACCGTGACCTTCGGCGCGCCTGCGGACGAGCCCTGATCGACGACGCGGACGATCGGCTTCGAAGCGGGCGACGGCTTCCTGGGCATCGGCAGCGTGAACGTGTAGTCGCCGTTCACGGTCTGCCAGTTCGGCTCCTGGCCGACGCACGCCTTGAACGTCGTGAAGTCGGGCCGCAGCTTGTGGGCGCAGTCCTCCTGCTTGCCCGCGTTCGACTTCTCGGTCGAGATGAAGAGGTCGCCCTCGCTCTCGCCGTACGGGCTCCGAGCCGCGACCGCGCGCTGGATCCAGATCGCGCGAAACGGATGGAGCTCGGAGCGGACGCCGCCCTGGTTGTCGTGCACGCAGTCCCAGATCCAGGAGCCGAGCATCTGGACGCGGTCGCCTTGCTCCGGCCACGCGAAGGACAAGTAGTAGAGCTGCTCGCGTTCGGTGTGCAGGCGCCCGGTCTCCTCCCCTTCGCCGACGAGGTTGTGCGTGCCGAGCAGGTTCGCGTCGGCGGCGTCGGGGAGGATGTTGAGGTTCAGGTCGTAGGAGTCGTGGACGACCGGGTTGTCGATGCTCGTGGGGTGGCTCGCCAGATAGGAGACCGGCGAGTTGACGACGCCGTGCACCCACTGCGGAGGCGGCGGCGGGCCGGTGGGCGGAGAGTCCTTGTCGTTCACGTAGACCCAGCTCGGCGCCGCCTGGGTCAGCATCTGGGTGCCGGTGCCCGTGCACCCGTCGGCGGCGGCCTGCGTGACGGGATCGGGGCGCGTGACCGCCCAAGCCGTGACTCCCGCCGCCGTCGCCGCAAGGATCGCGGCGATGGCGATGATCCGTCTCACGGGGAGATGATTACAGGAGTGCCCGCAGGCGTGAGGGCAAACAGCCGCGGGATCACACGGTTGTCGACCCGGATGCAGCCATTCGAGACCGAGTGGCCGATCGCCCAGGGCTCGTTCGTGCCGTGGATACCGATCGGTCCTCCCTGGGCCCAGCCCGTCAACACGTTCGAAAAAGCGGAGACGCCGATCGCGTAGGGACCGTACGGTCCGTTCGGGTCGACTGTGCGCAGCCGCTGGTTGACGTAGAAGCGGCCGACCGGCGTCGGCGTCGCGGGCGCGCCTACGGCGACCGTCGTCGTCAGGATCGGGCGGTCGCCGCGGTAGAGGGTCAGCCGGTGGGCGGAGAGATCGACCTGAACGCGCGTCGTGACCGAGCCCATGTGCAGGTCGGCCGCCCGCACGTAGCCCTCGGTCCCGTTCGGGCGCATCGGCAACTGCACCCGGTACCAGTGCGCGGCGCAGTCGCTCCCGATCACGGCGTCGACGATCCCGAGGACGGTCGGGTAGCCGTTCTCGTTCGTGTTCCCGAAGGTGGCGAACGGGATGCGGCCGGGCCGGCGGTAGACGACCGCCTGGTTTCCCTTGACGATCGCGGCGTAGGCGAGCTTGCTCGTGTTCGTGCGCAACTCGACGCCTGCGGTGCAACGGCGCGGCTTCGGGGTCTGGCCGGCGGCGGTGGTCGCCGCGATGAGGGCGACCAGGAGGACTGGTGCGATCCGACGCATCTGTCTCATTGTCTCCACAAACTTCGCAATCGGTAGTCCGTCTGTAATTCCTGAGTGCAACTTCGCGCCCACCGCCACCGGCCCGTCACGATCCATGTCATCCGACGCGTCGATGGCGTGCCGTACGAGTTCGTTCGGCGCGAGTGCCGGGCTTGCGGGACGGTACTGGAGGAACGGCCGCTCAGGCGAGCGGCGGCCTGAGGTCCGGCTCCCCCTTCCGCGGCCAGGCGTCGAGCGCGCGCTCGGCCTGCGCGGCGATCGTGAGCGCCGGGTTGACGCCCAGGTTCTGAGCGACTGTCGAGCCGTCGACCACGTGCAGGCCCGGCTGGCCGACGACGCGATGGTGGCTGTCGACGATCTCGGTCGCGCCGCCGAGGATGTGTGCGGTGACCGCCCGGTTCCAGCGCAGGCGTCCGGTGTGGCCGCCGATCAGCTCGGCCGCGATCGCTGCGGCCTCGTCGGCCTCGGGGATCCGGGTGGCCGGTGGGTGCGCGGAGGCGCTGCGCACGCGGCCTCGCCGGACCGTGAGGCGGAGGCGCTCCTCGGCCGTCCCCATGCAGAGGAGCAGGATCGTCCGCTCGGCCCAGCGCTTCGGTGAGAGCGGTTTGGCGAGCAGGGCCATCGAGTTCGAGCCCCGCGGGTAGCGGACGGGCTGGATCTGGATGCCGGGGCGCGGCTCGAACGAGGAGCCGATCGCGATCCCCTGCGAGTAGTCGGTGCGCGTGTCGGCGGCGGTGGCGCCGACGAGGGTCTCGGCGTTCGTGCGGACGTTCTCGCCCAGCCGGGTCGAGATCCCCGGCACGGTGGCGAGGAGCTTCACGCTGCCGAGGACTCCGGCGGCGACGACGACCTCGCGCGCGCGGAACGTGTCGCGGCGGTGGACGGCGACGAGCCACCCGTCGGCGTCGCGGTGCAGCGCCCGCGCTTCGTGGCCCGGCAGGACCCTCGCCCCGAGCTGCTCGGCCTGGCGCAGGTAGTTACGGTCGAGCGTGTTCTTGGCCCCGTAGCGGCACCCGACCATGCAGCCGCCGCAGCGGACGCAGGCGTCGAAGTCGACGGCGACAGTCGTCGGGCGATAGGTGGCGGCTGCTCCGGCACGCTCGGCGATTCGGCGCACGACGAGATCGGCCGCCGACTCGAACGGCGTCGCGGTTGCGCCGAGCATCGCACGCACGGTGTCGTAGTGCGGCCGCAGGGCGGGGTCGGCGGCGTGCGGCTCGTAGAGGACGTTTGCGTAGACGAGCGACCCGCCGCCGACTCCCGCTCCCGAGAGCACGACGAGGTCGCGCAGGAACGTGATCCGCTGGATGCCGTGGCAGCCGAGCCGTGGCGCGAACAGGAAGCGTCGGAGGTTCCAGCTCGTTCGTGCGAAGTCGCCGGCCTCGAACCGCCGGCCGGCTTCGAGCACGCCGACCCGGTAGCCCTTCTCCGCCAACCGCAATGCGGCGACGCTGCCCCCGAACCCGCTCCCGACGACGAGCGCGTCGAACCCGTTCTCCACCGCGCGAGCCTAGTCCGCGGCGGCCGCGTCCGGGGTCAGACCCCGGCCGTGCGCCTGCCGGCCACGGCCGTTCCGACAAAGCTCCGCAAGTCGGCGGCAGGCCATGGCTCGAGCGGCCACGTCCGGGGTCTGACCCCGAACGTGGCCCTTCGGGCCGAATGTGCGCTGAGAGTTGTCACAGATGGGCGAGCACGTCGTGAAGGACAGTTCCCGCCGCTCCGTCAATTCGCATATCTGCCCGGCGGTCATACGGAGTTGGCCCCCTTGTTGACGATAGCGACACGCCCGCCGGCGTCAATTGTCTCTTTCGGCAGAGCCGCGACCGGATAGACCTCGAGCGAGGAGCCGACCACGAGCAGCAGCGCCGCCGAGCGCGCGAGCGCGAACGCCTGTCGACCTCCCGCTCGGGCATCAGCTCCCCGAACATGACGACGTCCGGCTTCAGGACCGCGCCGCAATCCGAACACAGCGGCGCAGGCGCTTCCGCCAGCAGGGCCACCACCTCCTCGAAGCCGACCCGCCGCCTGCCGCGCAGACAACTCGACGTCCGCGCCGAGCCGTGCACCTCCACGACGCGCCTCGAACCTGCAAGCTCGTGGAGCCGATCGACGTTCTGCGTCACGACCGCCGAGACGAGCCCGCGCCGCTCCAGCTCGCGAGACGCCGCGCCCCCACGGCCGCGATAGTACGAGCAGTGGAGGGCTACAACTTCTCAACGCAGGTGACCGTCCGCTTCGCCGAGACCGACGCGCAAGGCGTCGCGCACAACGCCAACTACCTGATCTGGTTCGAGGTCGCGCGGATCGACTACCTGGCCCGCTACACCGGCGGCTACAAGTCGATCCAGGACGCCGGCTACGAGGCGCTGACGACCGAGAGCCATGTCCGCTACCTCGTCCCCGTCCACTTCGACGACCGCCTGACGATCCACACGCGCTGCCACGACGTGCGCGGCGCACGCTTCCGGTACGACTACGTCGTCGAGCGCGCTGGCCAGATCGTCGCCGATGGCTGGACGCAGCACGCCGTCGTTGACCGCCACACCATGCGACCGACCAGGATCCCCGCGTTCTTCGCCGAGGCCGTCGCTAGTGCAGAGAGCCCGGCGCCGGGATGACCGGCGGTACGACCGGCGCGACAGGCTTCGGCTTCGGCTTCGTGCCGACGCGGATGACTTCGGTCTCGCCGCGGTAGCTCGAGTACCAGACGTTGTCGTAGAGCAGCTTCCCGTTCGCGGCGTAGACCTGCCGGTGCACGCTCGTCGCGGACGCGGACGAGCCAGTCTGGTCGATGACCTGCTGACCCACGAGCAGGTTCGGGTCGGGCATCCGCTTGACGGGTCCGGGCCCGGTCGTCACGAGCGGCGCAGTCTCGCTCACGACCTTGCGGTGAACCGGAGTTCCGTAAAGATTCACGACGAGCGACGAGTCGGTGACGAACGTCCGCAGCAGCAGCCAGTGATCGGTGTCGTTGACGAACCTCAGGTCGACGTCGGGATAGTCGACCGTGGCGTCGCGACCTTGCGGGTAGTGGCTGATGTAGAGCGCGTGGTTCGTGCGGGCAGTGATGTTCAGGCCCGCCTCGTAGGCGGCGTTGAAGACGGTCGTCGAGACCTGGCAGACCCCGCCGCCGAGCGCGTTCTGCAGCTCGCCGTTGATGATCACCGGCGCGACCTGGAAGCCCCGACTGGCAGTGCGGTCGCCGGTCGTCTTGTTGAACGAGAACTCCTCGCCGGGCTGGATCAGGTGGCCGTCGATCAGATGCGCCACGAGCTGCACGTTGTGAATTCGACCCGCGACGCCCCCGAAGAACGTTTCGTAGGAGGAGACGAGCCCGACGACGCCCATTCCCTGGAGATCCCTGGTCGTCCGCTCGGGTGCGGTCGCGGCAACGGAGATCTGCGCCGTCCTGTTCGTCGGCGAGATGGCTGCGGCCAGCAGCGCGCGCGCCGTCGCCGGCACGTCGAGGATGCGTGCGTCCTGCGAGGGGACGATGCGCACGTGAGCCCCGTCGACCGCGAAGGTCGCGTCCTTCCCCGGTGAGTCAACCGCCTTCTCGAGCCGACCGAAGTACGCATCGGCGGCCGGCCCGGCGATCTTCAGCGTCGAGGCGCCGCTGGACGGCAGCTGGATGACGTGCGCGAGCGTAAACCTGGAGACGCGGTAGCGCGTCGAGCCGAGCTGCAGTCGAACCGGGCCGGAGAGCACGACCCTGGTCTGCCGCGCGGCGCGCGCGAGCATCGGCTCGGTGACCGAGGGCGGATCCGTCTTCACCAGCAAGGTGAGCGGTTTCCGATCGAAGGATCCGAGCTCGGCGACGACGAGCTTCTCCGCGGCGGCACGGTCGAGCACGGTGCCCGCACGGCCCGGGACGATGTGCGGGCGCAGGCCGCGCAGTCGCAGCGCAGCGTCGCGGTGCGGCCGGTCGACCTGGCCGCTCACACGGTCGAGCCAGAGCCCCAGCGCGTTCTTCGCAACGTTCACGTGCGGACTCACGTCGGTGCCGAACATGCTCAGGTAGAGGCGCCGCACGCCGCGCAGCGGCAGGAACCCGGACCCGCGCGAGAGCGCAGCCTCAACCGCCGCATGCCAGTCGGGGCGGACCCCGAGCTCCCCGGCGGTGACGGAAAACGTGTGCCCGGCGACGGTGACCTTCAGCGGTGTGGCCAGCAGCGCGGCGCTCCGACGCTGCAGGAGCCGCTCCGCGGCCTGCGAGGTCAGTCCGGAGACCTCGACGCCCGCGACCCGAACCCCGCCGGCGACCTTGTCAGCGGAGCCGGCGTAGGCGAGGACGACCGCGATCAGGGCCACGGCGAAGCCTGCGCCGATGAGCAGAACCGCGCGCCGAATCCGACGCACCCGCTCCCGCCTCTGTCGACGCAGGTAGTACGCAGAAACTCCTGCCTCCACCCGCAAGCCGTTCATTGTAGATCCTGTTAGCGTTGTCTAGGGAGACAATTTCGCGAGCTAGCGCGGTCTTTCCTTCCAGCCGTGCGAGAGGTAGGTCGCGACAATCTGCCGCTGGATCTCGGAGGTTCCCTCGACGATCTGGAAGACCTTCGCGTCGCGGAGCCAGCGCTCGACGGGGTGGTCGCGCATGATCCCGGCGCCGCCGAGCACCTGGACGGCCTCCGTCGCTGCGCGCATCGCGGCGTCCGCGGCGAACGCCTTCGCGTACGAACCGAGCAGACCTGCGTCCTCGCCGGCGTCGACCGCGGCGCAGGCGCGCCAGATCAGGAGCCGCGCGGCCTCCAGCTCCATCGCCATCTCGGCGAGCTTGAAGGAGACGCCCTGCTTGGCGATCAGCGGCTTGCCGAACGCCTGCCGCTCGCGCGCGTACTCAGTCGCGTACTCGAAGGCGGCGCGCCCGACGCCGAGCGCCGACGCGGCGACCTGGGGGCGCGAGACCTCGAAGAAGTCCATCGCGACGAGGAAGCCCTGCCCCTCCTCGCCGAGCAGGCGGTCGGCGGGGATGCGGGCCTCGTCGAGGACGAGCGAGCCGGTGTGCGAAGCGCGCAGCCCGAGCTTCCGCTCCTTGCGCCCGGGCTGGACTCCGGGGTCGTCCTGCTCGACGAGGAAGGCCGTGATCGCGCCGTCGAGCTTCGCGAAGACGACGTTGAGGTGGGCGATACCTCCGTTAGTCACGTAGACCTTCTCGCCCGAGAGGACGTACTCGTCGCCGTCGCGCCGGGCTGTCGAGGTGATCGCGGAGAGGTCCGAGCCGGCGTGCGGCTCCGTGAAGGCGATCGCCGCGATCGTGCCCTGCTCCGAGGCGAGCATCGGCAGGTAGCGCTCCTTCTGCGCGTCGCTGCCGAACGAGAGGAGTGGCCGCACGGGGAACATCGTCGAGACGAGCCCGGCGGCGAGCCCGGCGCAGCCCCAGGAGAGCTCCTCGGCGATCAGCGCGGACGTGAGGGCGTCGACGCCGCCACCGCCGTACTCGCGCGGGATCGCGTACGAGGTGAGCCCGAGGGCGGCGGCCTTTGCGAGCAGGCCGGGCCGGAACTCGTCCCGCTCGTCACATTCCGAGGCGATCGGCCGCAGCTCGCGCTCGGCGAAATCGTGGGCGAGCTCCTGCAGCTCGAGCTGCTCCGGTGTCAGGCGGAACGAAACGCCCGCGGCGGTCACCGTCTCACTCATGGCCTGGACGCTCCAACTTGGACCGTACTGTCAGCCAAGTCGTCACAGCGTGCGCCCAGATCCGTCACGGAATCGGCACGAACCCGGCACAGACGCGTAGGAGTTTCCCGGGTATCGTCGGTTCCGAGGGAGGCGGGACAGGCTCCCCACCCTGGGTGGGGGAAGAGGCGCGCTCGCTGCGCTCGCGCGCGGGTTCGGGGCAGAAGGTGAATAGATCGATCCCCCCGCTCACAGTCAGGCCGACGCCCGGGTTTTACGAT
>JBBQTQ010000052.1:0-18285 GCA_038213135.1 Gaiellales bacterium | reverse complement strand
CAGCCTGAGCCGCCCTCCGACGAGCGAGGCGTTACACCACTTCAGACGACTTGACTGTCAGGGAACCGGTGGCGACTCCGGCTCCTGCGGCCACGCCGCGTGGAGAGTTCGCCTGGCAACCTGCGCCGTCGCCGTGAACCGTCGCCCGTGAAAGATAGGCCGGTCGTTTAGGGCCTTCGAAAGATCGGCCTGCTCTGGACGGTTGAGCGAGACGTTCACGATCACCGGCGCGGCTTCGACCGGCACGTCGACCGGGTCGGCCTGCCAGACCTGCTCGCCGTCGAGGAGACCGCGCACCACAACCCCGCGCGCGATCTTCGTCCCGTCGTTGGTGAGCTTCGTCCCGAACTCGATGCGGCCATCGCTGCCGATGAAGCCGCCCGAGAACTCGAACGCCACTCCCGGCTTGCGCCGGTCGAGCCACCGAAAGAAGAGCTGGACGATCCAGTTCACCGAAGACGGATTATCCCATCGGCCCTTGTCTGATCCGGCGGCTCAGTCTACGGTGGTGCCCTAGAGGCGGCAGACAGACGGAGGGGGAAGCCCGTATGTGGTGGAGCATGGTTGTTCAGCTACGGGGGCAGTCCATGCGCGAAGCAATCGCGCATCCTGAGCAGTTCCTGTGCATGTACGACGGCAGCATCTACGGCGACCGGCAGGCCAAGAAAATGGCGAAGCGTGTTGGTCGTGACTACATCTTCACAGGGGCGAACATCGGACAGCCGCGCTTGGTCAAGACGCCGATGGAACCGTTTGGGCCCGAGGAGTTCGCCGAGGTCGAGCGTGCTCTAGACAAGGGCCTAGTACCACCACACTGAGCCCAACTCCTACCAGTACTAGGAAACGGACTAATGAAGACACTCGCTTTCTTGGTAATTCTCGGCGGCACATTTGGAGTCGCTCAGGCCGCTGGTGCCTCGTTTGGCCTCGCCACCGGGCTCGCCTGGGGAGCAGCATTGCTCTCCTCGCTGCTCTTCCATTACGCAGGCTCTGCCCGATGACCCGGTTGCCGCGGTCTGTAACCGGGCCCTGACCTCGACGAAGACGTACTCCTGGAACGCCGTCGGCTACGCGGTAACGCTGCACCTTGGCGCGTCCGAGATCCCGAGCCGATGGTCGTACTGTCAACGCGACGGCAGACGGCAGAACCGTCGGCGTACTACTTTCCTCGCAAAGGGGGTAGTACGCCTCTGACCACCCGTTCCGCTCTGGCTCCGGCAGGGAGAGCAAGTGTCAAGTGCCATCTCTAGCTGTCGAGGAACAGTGCGGCGTCATGTTCAGGCATGGGCCGAACATTCGTCGGGCCGCCATGTCCGCGGTGGAAGAGGGTGACGGCTGCATCGCCGACGATGACGGCGAAGCAAAGCCAGACGATCGCGCGGGCCACAACGCCGACGAGAAGCCTCATGGCACCGCGCTCTCAACGCGGCCAGCCTTCTCGACCAGGGCGAGCATCACGCCGGACGTCCAGGCCAGCCCCGAGGCGTGCCCCGTCTTCTCCGACACCGACTCGTCCTCGTCTATAAAAGCCACGAGCGCGTCGCCGGGGTGGATCGTGAATCTATCGGCGAACGTGCCGAGCCTGATGTTCGCCGGCTGTGCCTCTACGTACTGCGCGAGCGGCGCGTAGTGATCGAGTTCCCCGCTCACGCCACCTACGACGCGAGAGGCGTTCTCCTCCGCCGTGTCGCTCTGTCCTCGCACCGCCAGGCACTGGTCGGCGAGGCGGTTGAACTCGGCCGCGTCGAAGTCCTCCCACTCTTCGGTCACAGCGAGCTGGTACGCGGCTGTCGACACCTCGACGTAGAAGCTGCTGGTCGCTGCCGCGAGCGGCGTCATCTCGCCACCGAGTTTCATGTCCGGGTCGAAGTAGGTGAGCAGCGGGGCGATGGTGCGCACGACGATCAGCTGCAGCTGCTCGGGCAGCTGCGGTCGCACGGCGTCGGAGACGATCCAGCCCGCGAGCTTGATGTACGCCTCCGGGTCGCGCTCGAAGAGCTCGCGACCCAGGCGCTGCTCGGTCCGCGCTTCTGCGGCAGCATTGGCGGCCGCCGGCGGTGGGCCGGTGAATGCCTCCATATCTCGGGTCAGGACGCCGAGGAAGAACATGCGGCGTAGCGCCTGCTCACCCGCCAGGTCGCCCCCGTCGTAGCCGAGGACATCGCTGAGCGCGTAGTCGTATGCTGCTTCGAGGAAGTACTCGCCGCGGGACATGCCGCCGGGCGACTCCCATTGGAACAGGATCCCGTCCTCGAGCGCCTGTTCGGCAGCGATGCACAACGTCGACGATCGGTCGCCGCCTTGAACAACAACCGATCGGTACACCTCTTCGAGCTTGTCGCCGACGAAGCCGAACCCTTTTGGCTTGTCTTTTTCGACCGTTCGCCAGGCGTAGCCGGCGCGCCCGGCGATAAGGAGCGCGTGGAAGATCGGGTCACTTGTGTCAGGCAGAGACCCCTGGGGTGTGCCGATGATCACGCCCGCCTGGACCGCGAGGGCAGTCTCGACGTCCTCGTCGACAAGTTCGCTGTCACCGGCGAGTGTCGCGTCGAACCGCTCGACCGCCTGTTCGAACAGAGACTCCCACATGTCGGTCGCGGCGAGCCCGGGCACGCCGTCGTCGAAGCCGGCGCGCGTAAAGATGTCGGGGCCGAGCTTCGCGGCGGCAGATCGGTAGATCTCCGCCGGTGTCCGCTTCGTCGACGCGAGCCGACGCCGCTGCGACTCCACCCATTCCTCCACCGTTAGCCACTGACCGTCGGGCGTAGCGACGAAGGACGGCTCGTTCAGGTTCCTGGAGTACACGTCGTGGACGAGGACTCGCTTTCCGTACTTGTGCGCCGCGTCGAGGATCGCCGACTTTTCCTGGTGGAGCTGGGTCGTCGTGTACGACACCTCGTCCATGAAGGGGAACGTCTTCTGGCGTCGATAGTAAGCGAACTCCTTTTCGATCCCAGATCGGAACAGCCCCATCCGCAGCCCCTCGCATCGCCGATACGAACTATGAACCGCTACTAGCTTGACCCATTCTCCCTCCCCAGGGTTGCACGAAAGCTGGCTCTTGGGAAGCCTGCCGCCCCCTCTGGAGGCATAGCCTGACTAGCCGTTAGGCTGCTCCCTGCCGTCGCCCCAGCGGCCATCTATGACGTCGCAGGGGACAGCACACGGCCGCTTTCAACGCGCGATCCATCGCCGGCACGTCCAAGCTGCCGAGATGGCGGCGCGTGAGATCGGCCGGCTCAGCCTGATGGACGCGCTCTCACTCGTCGTCTGTTACGCGCGGACAGGCAGCCCCAAGTTCGAGCAGGCCGCTGTCCGTTGGCTCGCGCGCCTCGCGGCTGAGCGGCAGGAGGTGCGGCTTTCCGAAATCCAACTAGCGGCTGCTGCGCTCGCATGTCTCCGCGGTCGACACCATGAGCGAGCCGAGAAAATGCTGCTTCGGTTCCTCTAGGCTCCGTCTCGTGCCCCACATGAGTGGTCTGTTCGAGGATGAGACGCCGTCACTGAGAGAGATCTGGTGGCGTCGGAAGTGGCTTAAGAAGATCGACGCCGAGTTCGGGCCGCTGGAGCGCCGGATGGCGACTGATCTCGACTACCCTGCGTTCGGGTACTACGTCTCGTATCTCAGTGCGGGGATCGAGCCCACTGAAGCACGCCGGCTCGGGCGAAAGTCAGCGTTCCTCGGCGACGACGCGACTAACTACGAATAGCCGCATGTGTGCTCATGCCGTGCAGACCTCAATCTGCCGCTAGCGCAGCTTCGACTTCGGCCCCGGAGCAGGATTCGGAACCCAGCGCTGAGCTTGCCCGTCGTAGACGTAGGCCGACACAACCCGGCGCGCCTCGTTGTTCGCAGCAACACGCTCCGGGTTCGCCTCCCGCCATTGCCTCGCTACCGCCGACTTGTCCGCCGCACACGCCGTGCAACGCTTCCTCGGACGCCCATTCCCCCTGTATTGGCCGAGAGGCTCCCCACATTCGCAACGCTCAGGCTGAGTCGTCACAGGATTTCTTTCTTTCGCACTGTTCTTCACGGAGAGCGGCGGGGGTGGCCAGTCGTTCGCATACAGAAAAAGGAGGGGGGTACCCCCGCTGTTCCAGGTGGTTTTGGCAAAGTCGAGTTTCGGGGGTGTCTGTGCCCCATCCCGAAGAAAAAAGGGGCCTCGGTCACGGGTGGAAGTTGGCCAGCCGCCGGGCATTCTCGAACTGCTCCCGCTCCCAATTTATGTGATCGGGGTCGTCGGCCCACATCGCCTCGCGTACCGGTGTGCGTTTGACAGGTGTGCCGAGTTGCTTCTTCTGCTCGTCGCTGAACGTGTTGGCCAACGCGTTCGCATCCTCCTCGAGCACAGCGAGCAGGTTCGTGTACGCGATTCGGGCGCGGGTCGAGAGCGTCCTCTCGACCGGCGCCATCAAGCCGAGCGCGACATGGTCGGCGAGCCCGAACTGGGTAACGGCGTCGGGGTAGCCTGCGGCCCACAACAACAGCTCCCTACTGTCTGCGAGCTGCTGCCTCAACGCTGGCAACTGGTTCACTCTCCCGAGTAGTTGCCCGTGGGCGGCGTCGATGTCTCGGCGCGCGTCGCTGATCATCTTCTCGCGGTTCTTCTCGACGTGCCGTAGTCGTTGCTCGAGCTTCTGGTCAAGCTCAAGTGAGATCGCGTTCACGAGCAACTCGGCTGCGGCGCGTTCGCGCTCACGCTCCGGCAGGGTCGCGGCGGGGCGTTCCCCTCGTTCACCGCCGGCGATCCAGCTGGCCAGGGTTTGAGCGTCAGTCCGCGGCGCGTCGGCGAACGCCTGCTCGGCCTCAGCCAGCCGCGCCATTGCCTCACTGTGGCTTTGTGTAATCCGGTCGACTTCCTCGTCGAGCCGGGTAAGAGCACGCCAGCGCCGAGTACGTGGCCGTGAGTTACGGTCGGCCCTCTGCTGCCCGGCCAACTCGAACTGCCGCGCCTCGAGGCCGAGCGGCAAGTCGCCGGCTCCGCTGCGCGCATGCGCGCGCTCCGCGTTGACGTCCCTCTGCATCTGCCCTTGCACCCTGTCCTCGACGCGAGGCCCGTCTGGGCGTGCCCATGCTGGCCGGGCGCTCACGACGGTCGCTCCCTTTTCAGATGCTCCGTGATCGCCCGCCGAACCTCGCCCGCAAGGCTGCGGTGGTTCGCGAGCGCGACTTGCCGCAGCTCATCACGGACGGGTTTCGGCACGTGTGTGTGGACGAGCGCCCGGTCTGTGGTGCCGTTCTTAGCCATAAGCGAATCTTATCCGACAGATGCGGACGGATAAGGTTGGCAGGTGTGTTCGGCACGGCTCGTCGAGCTCCACCCAGGTGGCCTGGTGGTCGCGGAAGTCACCATCGGCGACCTGACTACCCAGCCCGGGCATTGCTTCTGGGTGATCCCGCCGGACGCCCTCTTCACGCCGCGGGGAAGACCGCCAACGGCCGCCGAGATGGCCGAGGCGAGAACGCCGTACAACGCGCCCACCGCGCCTCCGGTGATGCGGGAACGGGTTGAGCCCGACGACGACCAGTTGGCCGAGGGCGAAGCGATCAGGCTCGCTCGGCTCGAACAGCAGCGCCGGCCTCCTGATCTGATCCAGGCCTTTGCCGCCTAGCCTTCAGGAAGCAAGACGGCGGGAAGAGGCACGGCTCACCGCCCTGGTAGCCGAGATCGCGCTCGAACAGGGCTACGACGTCAACGACAGGCCGCACCGGGGAACAGTCAGCGGTGACCGGGCCGCGATGAGGGGAGTCCCGCTCCTGAGCCGCGGCGGTGTCGGCAGTGCGATGCGCGGAACCAGCCCCGGCAGCGACGAGCACCTGGCCACGCTCGACTAGCTCCATCGTCCCCGGGTAGTACCCTGACGTTCGAGTCGCGTCCTGGCTCGTCTTGAAACTGTCCGGCGTTCGGCCCCTCGCGGGCCGTTCGTCGTTTCAGAGAGCAGTACGTCCGAACCGAAATGCGACCATGCTGCTCTATGCCTCGACAGGGCTCAAGACTGAGAAGGACCGACACATGGCAGCGCGTGACGTAACTGCGCGTCGGCGGCAGCACGCCTTCGTCAAGTACGGCGCGGACGGCACGGTCACTGTCTGCCGTGGCAGGCGCGGAGCGCTGCGGAGAACGGTCATCGCACGTGGCGTGTCGCAAGATGAGGGGCAACGGATTGCGTGGCGCTTTATGGGTTGGGCGGCGCCCCGGCGCGTCGTGGCACGTCCGTCACGAACGGCTAGGCCCTCACCGCGACGTGTTCGCCGCGCCCGTTCGCGGGGCTCTCGCGGACCCGGCCGATTAGCCGACGAGCCTCCGCCAGAACCTGAACTAGCCGCCGCGCCTCTCCGGGGTGTGGCGTGAAGCAGCGCCCAGACCTGCGCCGACTGCCGCGGCCGCTGAGGTACGCCCGCTGCACGCAATGCGGCGCGCGTCTCCCCAGTAAAGAGTTTCTCGACCGGCATCTCGCCCGTGACTGCCACGGCCTCCCGGGGTGGAGGCGGTCAGCGTGAAGCGCTCCCCACTTTTCTCCGCGTGGTGGCGCTGCACGACCACCAGCACCCGCCTCGGCAGAGCAACCCGGCTGGAGCTCGCTGAGGCGAACCGGCTCTACTGGAAACACGCAGACATTCGCGAGGGGCGAGCGTGACCGCCACCGAGAAAGGCCGCGCCTACGTCGCCGAGGGTCGGCTGATTGTTCGCCGCCTCGACGAGCACGCCGGCATCGTTGAAGCTGACTGCCGCGGCGACGGCTCGGTCTGGCATCTCGGTTACGACGAGCGCGGCTGGTGGTGCAGTTGTCCAGCTAGATCGCGCTGCTCGCACTTGCGCGCGCTCGGCTTGGTCGTCGCGCTCGAACCGAGGCAGCCGTCGTGAGCGAACGGCCGGACATCGACCTCCAGGCACTCTTTGAGCACTTCGTGGCACTCGCTCCGAAGCAATGGGACGCGCACTGGGCCGCGTGCCAGTCGGAGTCGGAGTTTCCTCGCCGTAGAACAAGAAAACGAGGAGGGCGTCCCAGGGGCTCCCTCGGCGGTCATGCGCGCCTGATCCGCGAAGAGGTCCACGGCCTTCTGCCCGACTACGACGTCATGACCGTGAGGCAGGCGTTCTACGCGCTGACCGTCCGCGGCATCGTGGAGAAGACCGAGGCGGGCTACAGGCAGGTGCAACGACAGATCCTGCTGATGAGGCGTGAGGGAATCCTGCCGTGGGAGTTCATCGCTGACGGGACGCGCTGGGTCCACGCACCCGAGACCTGGGATGACGTAGACGACGTGCTGCAGGAGACGGCGCGCACCTATCGCCGCAACCTTTGGCGCTCACAGAACGTGCGCCTGGAGCTCTGGCTCGAAAAGGACGCGCTAGCGAGCATCGTCTCCGAGATCACCTACGCCTACGACGTCAGGCTGATGGTGGCGCGCGGCCAGTCGTCTGACACCTACTGCCATTCGGCTGCCCAGGAAGCACGGAACGCCTGGGAGAAAGCGAACGTCGAAACGCATGTCTACACCCTGTTCGACTCCGACAAGTCAGGGCGGATCGCTGCTCAGAAGGTCGCGGAGAAGCTAGCGACCTACTCCGGCGGGGCACCGATCACAGTGGAGGCGCTCGCGGTCACGGACTGGCAGATCGAGACGTGGAACCTGCCGACGAGGCCAGCGAAAGAGAAGGGTGAGCCGGACGCGGTTGAGCTCGACGCGATCGAGGCAGCCCGCCGCAACGGCCGCTACAGGGTCGGGAAGCGGCGGCGGCGCCCCACAAGCGAGACGATGGAGATCGCCGCGCTACTCAAGAGCCGCGGCCTGGTCGTCGGTGCGATCTCGGAAAAGCTCGGTGTTTCGGAGCCCTACGTCCGCAAGTGCCTGAGCAAGTCCCGGACAGCCGAAAAGGGGGCCGCAAACCCGCATGGTTGAGCGGCAGAAATGGCACCGAAACGGGAACCGGGGCGGTAGCTCAGACCTGGCCGCTTACGCGGGCATGGAGGCGCTGACGGGTGTTCTACGCCGCCGCCATCCCGGCCTCGACTTCGTGATTGTCGCGGCGACGGCCGCGGCTCGGACGGTCGAGCGGCAGGATCTCCCCCGCCCAAACGAGGTTCGCCCGATCCTGGACAGGGGTGCGGCGAGTGTCGCCACGGTTGACGAAAACAGCCTCGATCATCGCGGACAGGATCTGTCTCCGCTCGGGAACGGTGAGTGACGGCCAATGCTCGCGCGCCGAAGCAGCATCAGGGAGATCGGCGGCGTTCGCGGAACGGGTCACGTTCGCGAGCTCGGACTCGAGCGCCTCAATCTCCTTGTCGACGCGGACGAGTGCGCGCCGCGCAGCCTGCATGCCGAGCACGGCAACGTAGTCGGCGTCCTCGAACGGTGCTCGTTTCGCGACGGCCGCGGCGAGTCGTGCGCGCAGCCCGCCGGTTGCATCGTCCGCTTGGACGGCTTTGGCGCGGAACGAGTCGAGCCGTGCGAGCGCAGCCTCGGTCACGTACTCGTCGAGCGTTGCGACCATGACCGACGTTGGTTCGCGACAGTCGCCCTCCGCGGAATGGGCGCGGCAGCGGTAGACCAAGTATTTCCCGCCGACCGTGTTGCGGTCCAATGCGTGACCGCAGGCGCCGCAAGCAACGAGTCCAGCGAGCAGGCTTTTGGTCGCTCGTTCAGACGGGGTTCGGCTGTCCGTCGTCGCCATCGCCCCGGCGAGACGGAACGTGTCCGGAGCGACGAGCGCCGGGTGCGCTCCCTCTTTGCGGTGGACACCCTGCCGAGCTTGCCCCGTATAGACCGGGTTCGCGAGCAGGCGGGCGACACTGTTGCGCGCCCAACCGCCTTTGCTAGAAGGACCGCCTGGGATCGCCCCGTCGAGGTAGCTGCCGACCTGGGAGAGCGTCGAGCCGGCCGCGCGCAACCGGAAAGCCTCAGTGACAGCAAATGCCTTCGCGTCGTCAACGACCAGCGGCATCCCCTTCCCTTGACGCAGATAGCCGACAGGGACGGTGCCCGCGATGTGGACGCCGCGATCAACCGCGCCCTGCTTCGCAGATTCAAAGCCCTCCGCGCGTACAGCCCGTTCCCACTGCGCCAACGTCAGGAGCAGGTTGAGTTGCAGGTCGCCCATCGCGCCGCCCGACGTCGACGTGTCGATGCCGCCCTCAACGGTTTGCACGAATCCGCCCGCCGCGTGGATTTCCTCGAGCGCCTGGATACCGCCGACCAACGTGCGCGCAAAACGATCGAGCCGCGCAACGACGATCCCCTCCAGCTGGCCGGCGCGGATCTTGTCGATCAGCCGGCGCAACTCCGGCCGTGCCATCGTGCCGCCGCTGACATCGCGCTCGTCGGCGATCTCGACCAGGCGCAGCCCGCGCGCCTTCGCATGGGCGCGGATCGCCTTCGCCTGGTCTACCGGGGAACGGAACGAATCGCCGCCCCGAGGGCCGACCCTCGAAATCCTGCTGTATCCCGCAACCCGCTTCATGGCGCGCCTCTCGTAGATGACTACGCCAGTATATCCCTAGTCAGTTGTGGCAATCGCCGGCGTAGGCGTCGGCGCCGAGCTGCTCGAGCGCGAGCGGGACCTGCGCGACCGCATGCGCGCCGTCGACGATCGCGAGCGCGCCAGCTTCGTGGGCGGCGTGGCAGAGCTCCTCGACCGGCAAGCGCAACGCGGTTCGCGAGGTGATGTGGCTGACGAAGAGGACGCGCGTTCGCTCGTCGAGCGCTCCGACCAGCTCTCCGGCCGGGCGGCGCACGTATTCGGCCCTCGCCTGCTCGCAGAGGAGGAAGAGCTCCAGCAGGCTCAGGCGCCGACCTTCTCGATCGTCAGCTCGGAGCCGCCGACGGAGACCTCGACGGCCAAGGTCTCCTCCTTGATCCGCTCCTCGTAGGCGAGGAGATCGCGCGCCGAGTCGGGCAGGCGCAAGCGGATCCGGTCAGTGAGCTCCAGGCCCGCGTCTTTGCGCATCGTGTTCACCGTATGCACCACGTCGAGCAGGCGTCCTTCGAGCTCGAGCTCGGGGTCGAGCTCGGTGTCGAGGCCCAGGGAGAGCCGCTCGGAATGCGCCCAGCCCGATTCGCGCGTGCGCTCGACGAGCAGCTCGTCCGGGGTCAGCTCATGGCCGGCCGCGCGCACCCCGCCGTCGGGAAGCTCCTCCACCTCGCCCGCCTCGAGCGCAGCGCGCACCTTGGGCAGGTCGGCGCCGAGCTTCGGCCCGAGCAGGCGCAGATTCGGCTTGTAGGCAAAGCGAACCGGCGAAGCGTCGACGAACACCAACTCCTTCACGCGCAGCTCGTCCTCGATCGTGTCGCTGTGCGCCGCGACCCCCGGCGAGGCGCCCGCCACTGAGGCACGCCGCAGCGGCTGCCGCAGCTTCACGCCCTCCTCGGCGCGAACCTTGTGCCCGAGCTCGACGATCTCGCGCACCTCGGCCATCTCGGCGAGCAAACCCTCGTCGACGGCAGAGACCTCGGGCCAACCCGCGAGGAAGACCGATGCCGGAGCGCCCTCGCAGGCGTCCACCACGAGCCGCTGCCAGAGGTGCTCGGCGAGAAACGGCATCGCCGGTGCGACGACTCGCAGCCCCTGGACGAGCGCGAACCAGAGCGTCCGGAACGCAGCGTCGTCGTACGAGTAGAACCGCCGCCGCGAGCGGCGGATGTACCAGTTCGAGAGATCCTCGACGAACGACTCGAACGCCTCGACCAGCGCGGGCGTCCAGAAGCGCTCGTACGAGGCCTCCGCCTCGACGACCAGCCGGCCGACACGGGCGACGAGCCAGCGGTCGAGCGCGCTCTCTGCGGGCGGCCCGTCGACGAGATCGGCGTATGTCGGGGCGAAGCCCTCGATCCGCGCGTACTCCGCCAGGAACTTCGCCGAGTTCCAGAGCGTCAGCAGCCGCCGCTTCACCTCGTGCGCCGGCCCGTAGCCGAAGCGCACGTTTTGGCTCGGCACGACGCCCGAGAAGAGCCAGCGCACGACGTCCGCGCCCATCGAGTCGAGCGCCTCGTCAACTGCGATCGCATTGCCCCACGAGCGGTGCATCTCGCGCCCGGTTTCGTCGAGCAGCTTCTCGTAGGTCAGTACCTTCCGGTAGGGCAGCCGGCCGACGAGCGTCATCGACATGAAGGAGATCGAGTAGAACCAAAGCCGGATCTGCTCGCGCATCTCCGAGATCCAGTCGGCCGGGAACCACTGCTCCCAGTAGTCGTTGTCCGGCAGGTCGGCGACCGTCAGCCCCTTCGCGGCGCCGGTGCCGTACCCGCCCTCGACCCATTCCGCGTTCTGCCAGCCGAGCGTCGAGAGCGGCACGATGCCCGCGTCGAGCCAGGCGTCGCCGACGTCCGTGATCCGCCGCAGCTCGCCACCGCAGCCTTCGCAGGCGATCGTCACCTCGTCGATCCAAGGCCGGTGCAGCTCCTGCAGCTGCTCGAGCCCCCGGACGGCCCGCTCTTCGAGCTCCGCGCGCGAGCCGATCACCGTCAGCGTCTCGCAGGCCGCGCAGGGATAGATCGGCAGCGGCAAGCCGAAGTAGCGCTGGCGCGAGATGTTCCAGTCGTCCATGTTCCGCAGCCAGTCGTCCATCCGCTTCGAGTAGAAGTCCGGCGTCCACTCGACTCCCGCGTTCGCGTCGAGGAGCGGCTGCCGGATCTCGTCGCAGGCGATGAACCAGTCGTCGACGACCCGGAAGACGAGTGGCGTGCGGCACCGCCAGCAGACGGGGTAGCGGTGGCGGATGCGCCCCGCCTCGACGAGTTTCCCGTCCGCGCGCAGCCGCTCGACGACAGGCTCCTCGACCTCGTCCGTCGAGAGCCCCTCGAAGCGCCCGTAGCCGGGATACATGCGCCCGCCCTCGTTGATCGGCACGAGCACCGGCAGGTCGTGCACGCGCGAGAGGTCGAAGTCCTCGGTGCCGGCGCCCGGCGCGATGTGGACGATGCCCGTGCCCTCCTCGAGCGAGACCTCGCCCCACGGGATCACCCGGTGGACGACGTCCTTCTGCGCGTCGAGCTCGTCGAACGGGCCTTCGTACTCGAGCCCGACGAGCTCCGAGCCGCGCACGGTTTGGTCCGGCTTCTCGTCGGGCCGCCGCGCAATTGCCCACCAGTCCTCTCCGTAGAGCCCGTACTCCGCGTCCGGCTGGACGGCCGCCGCGACGTTCGCCGGGAGCGTCCAGGGCGTTGTGGTCCAGACGACGAGCGCGTCGGCGCTATCCTTCAGCGGGAAGCGCACGAAGAGCGACGCATGCTCGAGCTCCTCGTAGTTGCCCTCGCCCGCTTGCTCGTGCTGTGAGAGCGAGGTGCCGCAGCGCAGGCACCACTGCGTGGAGCGGTGCCCCTTGTAGAGCCAGCCGCGCTCGTGCACGGCCTTCAGGAAGCGCCAGATGTACTCGATGTTCGTGTCCGAGAAGGTGAAGTAGCTGCGCTCCCAGTCCATCCACATCCCGAGCCGGGCCGACTGCTTCGAGATCACGTCGGCGAAGCGCGCGACGCGCTCCTTACAGCGCTCCGCGAACTCGGCGAGCCCGTACTCCTCGATCTCGCGCTTGGAGTTGAGCCCGAGCTCCTTCTCAGTCTCGACCTCGACCCAGAGCCCCTGGCAGTCGAAGCCGTTCTGGTAGCGCTGGTCGAAGCCGCGCATGGCGTAGTAGCGCTGGAAGAGATCCTTGAGCGTCCGGCCCCACGCGTGGTGGACGCCCATCGGGTTGTTGGCGGTGATCGGGCCGTCGATGAAGCTCGAACGCGGCCCGCCGCGGTTCTGCTCGCGCAGCTGCTCGAAGATCCCCTCCTGCTCCCACCACGCGAGCACCCGCTCTTCGAGAGCCGGGTGATCGGGGACAGGCGGAAGCTGCGCGAAGCCGCGTGCCATGCGTTCGATTCTAGGGCCAGCCGGGAAGAGCGCCGGCTGGCCCTGGCGTTGTAAGAGAAGACCTCCAGCGAAAGGAACCAAATGGCGAACTCGGTAACCGAGGCAACGTTCGAGCTCGAAGTCCTGAAGAGCGACAAGGCGGTGCTCGTCGACTTCTGGGCCGAGTGGTGCGGGCCGTGCCACGCGGTCTCGCCGGTGCTCGACCGGATCGTCGAGGAGCGAGGCGAGGAGCTCAAGCTCGTCAAGGTGAACATCGACGAGGAGCAGGGCCTGGCGCAGCGCTACGGCGTGCAGTCGATCCCGACGGTGATCCTCTTCAAGGGCGGCGAGCCCGCGGCCGCAGCGATCGGCGCCCAGCCCAAGGGAGCGCTCGAGAAAGCGCTCGGCCTGGCGAGCTAGTACGGAGGGCTTGGCGAAACAGTCGCTAAGCCGCCAGGCCGCGCTGCTCGCCCCGATGCAGCGTCCTCGGTCGCGCCCATATGCCCGCATGTGAGCGCTCCCTGCGTCCTTGCCTCGGAACGAGCATCGCACCCTGACGCCGAGAACCGTTCCGCCAAGCCCTCCTAGCCCTCTTCGGCAGCCTGCTTCTCGGGGTGCGGGACCGGCGCGACGGCGCGTGCCGTCGGCTCGTCGACGAGGCCGAGCACGCGCATGCCGTGGACGAAGACGATCGTTCCGCCGAGCCATCCTCCGACCAGCAGCACCACCCAGCCGACGCACGTGGCGGCGAACGTCGCCGGGCCGAGGTCGGCGTGCTGGTAGTTGTCGTAGCCGAAGCCGGCCGCGAGCGCGAAGCACGCGGTCGCCGTGAGCATCGTCAGGAGATGCAGCGTCGCCGTCCACCAGAGCGGCGTCCGCCTGGTGATCGAGAGCCAGTCGACGAGCCCGGTGAGCGCCGTCGGGACGGTGAAGATCAGGCCGACGACGAGCGCCAGCCACCAGCCCTTCGCGGCGGTGGTGTCCGAGATGCCCGTGAAGTCGGCGATCCCGAGCACGAACGCCACCGTGTCGGCGCCGATCGTCGCGCCGGTCAGCGGCGGGTGGAGCGGGTGGCCCGGCAAGCCGCGCCAGAGATAGCTCAGCTTGAACATGGGCAGACAGATTCCCCGTCGCCGCGGCGGTAAACGCTAGGAGGGCTTGGTGGAACGGTCCTCGTCGTCAGGGCGCGATGCTCGTTCCGAAGCAAGGACGCAGGGAGCGCCCATATCGAGGAGATATGGGCGCGACTGAGGACGCAGCATCGGGGCGAGCAGCGCGGCCTGGCGGCTCAGCGACTGTTTCACCAAGTCCTCCTACTAGTCGAGCGCTTCGAGGAAGCTCAGGAAAGCCGCGTGCTTCGCCAGATACTCCTCGAGCTCGGCGACCCCGGCCCGCGCCCACAGCTCGAGCGCGTCGTCTGCGAGGTCTTCGTCGAGCCGGTGGAGCGTGCCGTCTTCGTACATGCGGCAAGAATCGCCCCGAGACGCCCGCTCGTCATGGGCCGGATGGCCCATCTTTTCGATCAGGCGGCCTATAGCCTGGAAACGCGGTGAGGGGCCACCTGTTCGTCAATCCACGCTCCGGCGACGCGTCTCCGAGCGTCGAGGAGCTGCGGGCCGAGGCCGAGCGCCGCGGGATCGCCGTCCATGTGCTCGCCGCTGGCGACGAGGTCGAGGAGCTGGCGCGGGAAGCCGATGCCGAGGCGCTGGGAGTGGCCGGCGGCGACGGCTCGCTGGGCAAGGTCGCCGGGGTCGCGATCGAGCGCGGGCTGCCCTTCGTCTGCGTGCCGTTCGGGACGCGGAACCACTTTGCTCGCGACGCGGGACTCGATCGCAGCGATCCAATCGCGGCGCTCGCCGCGTTCGACGGCCAGGAACGGATGATCGACGTCGGCCGCGTCGACGGCCATGTCTTCCTGAACAACCTCTCGGTCGGGATCTACGGCACGCTCGTACACCGGCGCGAACGACATCGGAGGCGTCGGCAGACACTGGCTGCCGGGCGGGCGCTGTGGCTCGCTCTCGGGACTCACCAACGGCTACGGGTCGAGGTGAACGGCCGGCCGCTGCATTCGCGGATCTTGCTCCTCGCGAACAACTCGTACGACCTCAGCCTCTTCTCGCTCGGCGCACGCGACCGCCTCGACGGAGGGTTGCTCCACCTCTACTCGGCCGACGGAGTTCTACCGAGAACCTGGCAGGAGGAGACAAGCGAGCGCTTCGAGCTCCGCTTCGACCGCCGCGCACCGGCGGCGTTGGACGGCGAGTCCCTCGTGCTCGGCGACGAGGCCGTGGTGACGATCGAGCGGGGCGCGCTGCGGCTACTGGGCCCGGGATGAGCCCGCGGCACGCGCACGAGTTCTCACGCATCGGGCTCTTTGCCGAACTGCCCGGCGAGACGCTAGCGAAGCTCGCCACGAAGATGCGCCGCGAGCAGGTCGCTCCCGGCCAGGCGGTCGTCAGCGAAGGTGAGGAGGGCGAGCGCTTCTACGTCGTCCTCTCCGGGATGCTCTCCGTCAGCCAGGCCGCGCTCGGCGCTCGTCGCGTGCTGCGCCCCGGCGACTACTTCGGCGAGGTGGCGCTGGCAATGGAGATTCCGAGGACGGCATCGGTGCGCGCGCTGACGCCGGCCACAGTCGCCAGCTGCGACTGGGCGACCTTCGACGAGTTCGTGCGCCCGCTCTTCGCTGACGACTAGCTGCGGCTAGCAGTCACTCGGGCCTCGCCGACCGAAAGGTCGGCGAGGCCCGACCGCTTCGGCCGCGTCCCGCTCGGCCTACGCCGGTGACAGTCACAGGACAAGTCCATAGCGGACGCCACCGCCGCTGCGCCGGCGCGGAGGGCGACGAACGGTGACTGTCACCGGGTTGTCCCGTCTGGACTCGGCTTGGCTTGACCCTAGAGGCCAGGGCTCGTTTCGGCGAGCACGGCGTCCGCGAGACGCGGCCAGGCTTCTTTCGCCCACGGCCCGAACTCGAGGTCGGTCAGGCACGCGCAGGCGAGGCCGGGCTCGGGGTCGATCCAGAGGAAGGTGCCGCTGCCGCCGAAGTGGCCGAACGTCCGCGGCGAGTTGAGCCGGCCCGTCCAGTGCGGCTCCTTCGCGTCCCTGAGCTCGAAGCCGAGCCCCCAGTCGTTCGGGTCCATGCGGCCGAAGTCGGGGAGGACGCCGACGAGACCGGGGAACTGGACGGAGGTCGCCTCGGCGAGCGTCTCGGGTGCCACGAGCGTGGGCGCGAGCAGCTCGCGCGCGAAGCCGACCAGGTCGTCGAGCGAGCCCCAGAGATCGGCCGCGGGCGAGCCGCGCAGCTCGGCGCCAAGGCCGAGCGGCTGCAGAACGCCCGCGCGAAGGTAGTCGGCGAACGGCATCTCGGCGCGTTCGGCCAGATGCTCGGCGACCGCTTCGAAACCCGAGTTCGAGTAGATGCGCCGCGCCCCCGGCCGCGAGATCGGCGTGCGCCCCTCGAACGGCAAGCCAGAGGCATGTGCCAGCAGATGCCTCACGGTCGCGCCGGGCGGACCGGCCGGCTCGTCGAGGTCGATCGTTCCCTCTTCCGCGGCGACGAGGCAGGCCAGCGCCGTGACGGGCTTCGTCACAGAGGCCCAGCGGAGCACGAGGCTCCGATCGCCGTGTGACCCCAGCTCGCCGCCCGCCCCGAGCACGGCCGCGGCGGCGTGCCGCGCCGGCCAACCGTCGAGCTGACGCAGCGCCTCCACGGCGGGCGATACTACGCCGATGCCTCCGACTCCCCGCAAGTCCGTCTCCGCCGCCTCCTCGTTCGCCGACATCGTCGGCTACTCGCGAGCCGTCTCCGTCGGCAAGCACGTCTTCGTCGCGGGCACCGCACCGATCATGGCCGACCGCTCCGCCCCTCCGGCCGATCCTTACCGGCAGGCGAAGCGCTGCCTCGAGATCATCGTCGAGGCGCTCGAAGAGCTCGGCGCCAAGCCCGAGGATGTCGTGCGCACGCGCATCTACCTGCTCAGCGCCGACGACATCGAGGAAGTCGGCCGCGCGCACGGCGAGGTCTTTCGCGAGGCGCGGCCCGTCACGACCGCGCTCGTCGTCGCCGGCCTGCTCGACCCGCGCTGGCTGGTCGAGATCGAGGCCGAAGCACTGATCTCCTGAGCGATACTCCCGCGATGAGCGGGCAATTCACACCTCCGACGATCACCGGCAAGGGCTCCCACTTCCCGCCGGGCGGAAGCGTGCTCGACCACCGCTTCGGCAAGAGCGGCCCCTACACGCTGGGGGTCGAGGAGGAGTACATGCTCCTCGACTCCGAGACCTTCGACCTCGTCCAGCACGTCGAGACGGTGCTCGAAGCCGTCTCCGGGCACGAGCTCGAGGAGCGAATCAACGCCGAGCTGATGCAATCGACCGTCGAGATCGCGACCCCGGTCTGCCGGAACGTCCCGGAGGTCGTCACGGAGCTCCGCAAGCTGCGCGGCTACGTCACCCAGATCGCGCACGAGCAGGGCCTGCGGGTCGGCTCGGCCGGCACGCATCCGTTCAGCCTCTACGAACGGCAGCGGATCACCGCCCGAGACCGCTACCGCCAGCTGATCGACCAGATGCAGTACGTCGCCCGCCGCGAGCTGATCTTCGGCCTGCACGTCCACGTCGCCGTCGACGATCCCGAGAAGGCGATCCGCGTCGTCAACGGGCTCGTCGTCCACCTGCCACAGCTGCTCGGGCTCTCCGCCAGCTCCCCGTTCTGGCGCGGCGAGCCGACCGGGCTCGCCTCGACAAGACAGCTCGTCTTCGCCGCCTTCCCGCGCTCGGGACCGCCGCCGCGCTTCCGCGACTACGCCGACTACGCGGAGGTCGTCGGTCAGCTCGAGCGCACCGGCTGCATCGCCGACTACACGCACATCTGGTGGGACATCCGCCTCCACCCGCGGCTGGGAACGATCGAGATCCGGATCTGCGACGCGATCACCCGGCTCGAGGACGCGATTGCGATCACCGCCTTCTGCCAGTCGCTCGTCAAGCTCTACTCGGAGCGCTACGACGCAGGCGAGGAGATTCCGTCCTTCCACCGGATCCTGACGAGCGAGAACAAGTGGCTCGCCGCCCGCTACGGGCTCGAGGCGCCGGTGATGGATCTCGTCACCGGCCGCCGGAACCGCGTGCCGATCGCCCAGCTCGTCCGCCGCACGCTTCGCGACCTCGAGCCGCACGCCAAGGAGCTCGGCTGCGACGCGGAGCTGGAAGGGGTCAAGGCGATCCTCTCGCGCGGCAACGGGGCCGACCGGCAGCTGCGGGTGTTCAACGCGAACCGCGACATCGTCGAGGTCGTCGCCGAGATCTCGAAGGCGACCGAGGTCGCGCCAGTCGCCGGCGGCGCTTCTTCCAGTGATGCTGCTGGAATTCGGGGTCGCTAGCACCAAACCGGCGGCGGCGCTCGTCCGCAGGCCAGGCTGGTTGCCTGGTCAAGGGCGAGGGGCGACGC
>JBBQTQ010000051.1:0-18556 GCA_038213135.1 Gaiellales bacterium | reverse complement strand
GGCTGCCTCGGCGCCGACACGGTCCAGCTCGTCGCCGAGCTCTCCCTCGCCCATCCGGACGGGGTACCGTACCGCGCCCCGCCACGCCGGCGCGCGGTCGCCTTCGGCAGCGGACTGGCGCTCGTGCTCGCCGTCTTCGTCTCGCCGCTGGAGACGCTCTCGCTCCACTACCTCCTGACGGCGCACCTCCTCCAGAACGTCGTGCTGGCCGAGTGGGCTCCCGCGCTCTGCGTGCTCGGCCTGGCGCCGGCGGCTGCGGCGCAGCTCGGGAGGCTGCCGGGAGTTCGCACACTGTCCCGGCCGGTCGTCGCCTTGCCGCTCTGGCTCGGCACCTACTACGCCTGGCATCTCCCATACGCCTACGACGGGGCTCTGCACCACCCCGGCTCGCTGCTCCACCTCGAGCACCTGACCTACTTCCTCGCGGGCGCGGCGCTCTGGTGGCCGGTGCTCCAGCAGACCCCGCACCGGCTCGGGCCAGGAACGAAGGCCGCGTACCTTTTCCTCGCCTTCGTGCTGGCGAGCCCGCTCGGCCTGCTGCTGGCTCTCCTCCCGCACCCGGTCTACACGGTCTACGAGCACGCGCCGAGGATCTGGGGCCTCAGCGCCGGAGCCGACCAGCAGATCGCCGGGGTGACGATGGCGCTCGAGCAGGCGGTCGTGTTCTTCGCGGTCTGCGCGACCTACTTCCTCCGCTTCTTCTCCGAGCAGGAGGCGGGCGAGACGATGCGGCGCTACCGGGAGAGCACTACGACAGACAGCCGCTGATCTTGGCGGCGGTGTCGTCGGCCGGGTGGGCCGCCCAGAGCAGAACGACGTTCTTCTGCGGACGAAGCACGTCGTCGATGCCGATGTTCCGCCCCCGGTGCATCCGGTAGGCCCGGGTGATCCGCTTCGCCTCGACCTCGTCCTGTCCGAAGGAGATCGTCACCTCGTTGTGGTCGAGCCTGACCGCGATTGCCCCGCCGAGCGCATTCGAGGCGATGAAGTCGACCTTGTTGCTGAGCTCGGCTCCTCGGATCGCCGCGAGACAGGGCTTGGTCTTCGCAAGGCTGTACGCCGTCGTGCCGCCGCAGCCGGCGACGAGCAGCGCGGCGCCGATCGCGATCAGGAGCGTCAGCCCCGCCCGGCTCATCGGCCGATTCTCGCACAAGCCATCGGAGGGCTCGCAAATTGCGGTCATTTCCTCGCAGCGACCCCTTGTGCCCTGACTGGACAGGCTCTAGTTTCCCGTGTGCGCCGAGCGCGGATCGCGAGTAGATCGAAACCTCACCGGGAGGCACTAGGCGGAAGCCGAAGGTCAGCCGGAGGGGTGGACGAAAGCGAAACCGGCTCGGCGAACTTGTGGTCCCGCTTCGCATCGACCACATCGCGGGTGAACCCCTGGTTCCCCCGCGGGCCCCCTCCTTCACAACGTATCCGACTCGTCTCTTCTGGACGGAGCCGCCGCTTGGTCGAAGCACGAGCACACGCGACTTCGCGCGGCGTGGCTTCGCCGGGCGCAGCCCGGCTACGCCGAAACAGGACGCCAATAACAAATCGCGGTAAAACGTCCGTTTGCGTGTTGTAAGAGTTCGCACGATTGCGCTTTCGGATTCACCTGCGCGGGGATGTTGTCTCCCAGGAAGGCAACTTCGAAGGAGGCTTGGGCGACATGCGTGACTCTCAACGAAAACGATGGTTCTTCGTCGGGGGGGTGTTCGGCGCCGGGATCAGCTCGGTCGTCGTCGCCGCTCTCGGCGTCTTCGCGGGGACCGGGCTGGCGGCGCAGCAGGCGCCACCGCAGAGCGTCGATCCACCGCAGATCTCCGGTACGCCACAGGAGGGCAAGACGCTGCACGGGGATCGGGGCAGCTGGTCGAACAACCCGACTGACTTCAACTACTTCTGGACCCGTTGCGACAATACGGGCGCAAGCTGTTCGAACATTGCCGGCGCCCACGCTGCGACCTACGGGCTCACCTCGGCGGACGTCGGCAACACGATCCGCTTCAAGGTGCAGGCGACGAACAAGGACGGCGGCAACTTCGCGTCCTCCGTGCCGACGGCCGTGATCCAGGCCGCGGCGAAACCAGTGCCGCCGCCGCCCGCGACCGGCTGTCCCGCCGGCTCCGGCCCGGCGCAGGTCTCGGCGATCACGCTGCCTGCGCGGCTCGTCGTCGACCAGTTCACCGCGGCGCCGTTCGTGCTGACCCGCTCCACCCAGGCGGTGACGATTCGCGTCCACATCTCGGACACGTGCGGCCAGTCGGTCCAGGGGGCGATGGTCTACGTCACCGCGATCCCGTTCAACCAGATCACGAACCAGGCACCGCAGCCGACCGGAGCGGACGGCTGGGTCTCGCTCTCCTTCCAGATGCTGACGGGGTTCCCGGTCAGCCCGAGGCAGTCGCTGATGGCAATCTTCATGCAGGCGAAGAAGCCGGGCGACCCGCCGCTCGCCGGCATCTCGAACACGCGCCTCGGCTCGATCCCGGTCAACCTGCACGGGTAACCGAGCCTCGGCTCGTCCGGACAAGGGCCGTCCTCCGGGGCGGCCCTTCGTCTGCCCGCAAATTGCGCACGAATTCTTTCTCCGACCCTCTTGCCAGAGGCCGGACGGACCCCTAGTCTCCTCCTTGCGCCGAGCGCGGATCGCGAGTAGATCGAAGCCTCACCGGGCGGCAGTAGGCGGAAGCCGAAGGTCAGTCGGAGAGGTGGACGAAAGCGAAACCGGCTCGGCGAATCTGTGGTCCCGCTTCGCATCGACCACATCGCGGGTGAACCCCTGGTTCCCCCGCCGGCCCCTTCTTCACAACGTATCCGACTCGTCTCTTCTGGACGGAGCCGCCGCTTGGTCGAAGCACGAGCACACACGACTCCGCGCGAATGTGGCTTCGCCGGGTGAAACCCGGCTACGCCGGTTGGAGAGAGCTGAGCCAGCGCGGGATCAGCACCTCGAGCTCTTTGCGCTCTTGACTGTTCAGGCCGCGGAGGGGAGCTCGGACGTCTTCTCGGATCGGAAGGCCACGCTGGCCCAGGACGTACTTCAGGGTGGCGTGCCTCGGGAAGCGCTCGACTTCCGTGCGAAGGTCGCCGGCGGCTGTCGTGCGGTCGCGGTGGGCGGCGACGGTCGCCTCCGGGAACGCGGCTGCCAGGCCGGAGACTGCGCCTGCGGCGCCGGCGGCCAGGCCTTCGGGGATGACGGACTCGGGGCCGACGAACACGTCGAGGCCTTCCAGCAGATAGGGACGGAAGCGCTCGAACGGAGCGTCCGAGACCTTCAGGCCAGCGAGGTTCGGAGCCCGGTCGCGCAGGACCTCGATCGTCTCGACGGGCACGGCGTAGCCGCTCGTGCGTTCGAACTCGTAGACGTAGAACGGCGTCGGGGCGCAGGCCGCCGCAGCCGCGGCGAAGTGCGCGAGCAGCGCCTCGCTGTCGAGCGCGAAGTACGGCGGGCCGATCACGGCGACACCATCGACGCCGAGCTCGGCGGCGTGAGCCGCGAGTGCGACGGTGTCGGCCGTCGTCTGGGCGCCGCAATGGACCGCGACCTGCAGGCGGCCGCCGGCCGCCTCGAGGAAGAGCTCGGCGGCGCGGCGGCGTTCCGCGACGGAGAAGAGGATCCCCTCGCCCGTCGTCCCGAGCGCGAGCAGGCCGTCCAGGCCCGCGGCCGCGAGGAAGTCGACGTACGGCGCGAACGCGTCGTCGTCGAGCGAGGCGCCGCCGTCGCGGAGCGGCGTGACGGCCGCGGCGAAGACTCCGTGCGCCAGCATGGTCCGAAGTCTGCATCCTGTAGAGAGTGCGCGCCGCCTTCGTCGCTCTGATCGCCGCACTCGCGCTGCCGGCCACGGCGACGGCGGGCGGGCCCTCGATGCTCGTCGGCGCCGCCGAGAACCTCGGCCTGCAGCCGACGCTGCCCGCGGCGAAGGCGCAGATGGATCTCGCGAAGATGGCGGGGCTGAACGCGATCCGGCTCGCCGCGACCTGGGCTCGCGGGACGACGGAGCCCGATCCAGACAGCCTCCTCCGCTTCAAGAACGCCGCCGCCGCCGCCGACCTCGATGGGATCAAGACGGTCGTCTCCCTCTATCCGTACGGGAGCTCGCAGACGCCGCAGACCGCCGACGACCAGCGCGACTTCATCACCTGGGAGAAGAACCTGGCTGCGGCACTTCCCGGCGTGACGAGCTTCATCGTCGGCAACGAGCCGAACATCAACCGCTTCTGGCTGCCGCAGTTCGACGCGAACGGCGGCGACGTCGCCGCGCCGAACTACGTCCAACTGCTCGCGCTCAGCTACGACGCGCTCAAGAGCGTCAATCCGAAGATCCAGGTGATCGGCGGCGCGGTCTCGCCGCGGGGCGGCGACAAGCCCGGCACCGGCCGTGACACGCATTCTCCGACGACCTTCATCGCGGACATGGGCGCCGCCTTTCGCGATAGCGGGCGGCCACGGCCGATCATGGACGCCTTCGCGTTCCACCCGTACGAGGACAACTCGAGCCAGCCACCGACGACAACGCACCCGAACACCTCGACGATCGCACTCGCCGACTACGACAAGCTGGTCGCGCTGCTCGGGCAGGCGTTCGACGGAACCGCGCAGCCCGGCTCGACGCTCCCGATCGTCTACGACGAGTTCGGCGTCGAGGCCGTGATCCCGCCGGCCAAGGCCTCGCAGTACGCGGGCAGCGAGCTGTCGACCGTGCACCCCGTCGACGAGGCGACCCAGGCTTCCTTCTACCGGCAGGCGTTCTCGATCGCGTTCTGCCAGCCGAACGTCGCCGGGATCTTCCTCTTCCACGTCAGCGACGAGCCGGCGCTGTCGGGCTGGCAGTCGGGCGTCTACTACGCGAACGGCGATCCGAAGTCGAGCCTGCCGCTCGTCGCCACGGCGGCGCGCGACTCGCGCGGCGGGGTGATCACGCGCTGCCAGGGGCTGCAGCTGACGCCGAAGCCCGCGGCCGCGTTCCCGACCGGAGCGGCGCTCACGAAGACCCCGCTGACGACGATCCTCACCTGCGACATCGACTGCGACTACCAGGCGCGGCTCGAGCGCTGGCCGACGCACGCGACGGTGCTCGGCGCGCGAGGCAAGGCGCAGGCCGGGGTGGCGACCAGGATCGCGTTTCCGCGGCCCAAGCGAAAGGGCTCCTACCGGCTGACGATCCGCGTTTCGGCGCCGGTCAACGCCGGCCCACCGGCGACCGTCGCGTCGCAGCCGTTCAAGGTCTTGTAATCGCGCACACGTTGCGGTACAACCGCGCCGTGAGGAGGTGGGCCGTCGGCGCGCTGGTGGGGCTTGCTGTCCTCGCCGCGCTCGGCTCGACGGCGTCCGGTCGGAGCCGTTACTCCCCGATCTCCTGGTCGTTCCAGGGGTACGCGAACAACGTGCGCGTGCGGCCGCCCCTCGTGGCCGCCTTCCAGCTCGGCAAGGTCTTCGCCCACGGCTCCGGAGACATCGCGGCGAACGGAGGGCTCGCCGGCGCCCTCAGCTTCCGGACAGATCCGCGCGACGCGTCGATCCCGGCCCGCTCGATCGTGATGAAGACGGTCGGCTACTCCTTCTACCAGGCGGCTCACGCGGTCTGGTCGAAGCTCACCCTGCAGGTCGAGATCACTGCGGCGAACGCCCCGGGCGAGTGCGCGGTCGGGACGCGGGGGAAGCTCACCCTCTACGACTCCAAGCAGACGATCTCGAACGGGCAGCCGTCCGACTACATCACGCTCGGCGAGTGGAACGCCAAGTGCGCCACGTTCATCATGGGCTTCACGAACGAGGACACCGATCGGACGAGTCCCCGCTCTGGCGGGCCTCCGCACGGGGGGCAGTTCGCGATCGTCCACATCAACCTGCTGACCTCAGGCTGAGGAGACCAAGGAGGGCGCGGCGAAGCCGCCCCCTCCTTTCCCGTCTCGACCTCCGGCTGCGCCGTCGTCTCGACTAAACCCGCGGGAACGCGGGCGTGAGCAGCACGCGGTCGTCCGCGAGGATCGTAAGCGCCTCGTAGCCCCTCGGGAGCTCCGCTGTCCACGGCATTGCGCGCCGCGGGCCCATCGCGAAGACGGCGGTCGCATACGCGTCCGCGGTCGCCAGATCCGGGCCGGTGATCGTGACGGAGAGGATTCCCTGCGGGGCGGCCGCGCGTGCGGATCGAGCACGTGCTCGCCGCACGCGTAGGCGCCCGAGGTGGCGACGGCGAGGTCGCTCCCCGCCACGACCGCAGCGAACCGGTCGCGAAGGGTCGGGCTCGGTCTGGCGATCGTGACAGCGGTCGTGGAGGCGCACGGCGGCTCGATCGAGGTCGACTCCAAGCTCGGGCGCGGGACGACGGTCAGGGTGACGTTGCCGGAGTCGTCCGGCGCCGACGCGACGATCGGTGCGTGATCCGTGACGAGCTCGGGCGGATGTGGGGCTGGGAGGACCACCACAAGCGGCTGGTCTCGCGGCTGGCGATCGTCGTCCTCGCCACGCTCGCGATCGACCTGGTCGCGGCGGTGGCCGTGCTCTTCCTCGAGCGGCACACGAAGGGCAGCGAGGTGCACACGCTCTGGGACGCGTTCTTCTTCACGACCGTTCAGCTGTTGACCGTGTCCTCGCAGCTGAAGAACCCGGTCACGACCGGCGGCCGGATCATCGACATCTTCCTCGAGTTCTGGGCCGTGCTCGTCGTCGCCGGCTCGGCCGGGGCGATCGCCAACTTCTTCCAGTCCGCCGACCGCAAATAGGTCCGTTCGGGTCGTGTACCGGGGCCACGCCCCGGTTGGCCGATTGCAGCGGGTTCACCGCACGGACCGTCTGTTCTGGACGCCAAACAGGGGACAGCCCCCTGTGACGGTCGGCACTAGCGCCCGGCGGCGTAGCCCTGCATGCCGCGCGGGTTCGCGGCGGCCTTCAGCGTCCCGTCGGGATCGCGGCCGGCGGCGCTGACTCGGCCGAGCGACCACGCGTCGGACTCCTCGACCTCGTGCCCGCGGCGGCGGAGCTCGGCGAGGGTCGCCTCGCCGGCGCGCGACTCGACCTTCACGTGCCGCGGCCGGGTCTCGCGCGGATAGAAGGAGCTCGGGAAGGCCTCGGTGTGGAAGTTCGGTGCGTCGATCGCCGCCTGCAGGTCGAGCCCGAAATGGATGTGGGCGAGCAGGACGTGAAGTGTCCACTGGTCCTGCTGGTCGCCGCCGGGCGTGCCGAGCGCGAGGTACGGCTCGCCGCCACGCAGCACCATCGCCGGGGAGAGCGTCGTCCGGGGCCGCTTGCCCGGCTCGAGCGAGTTCGGCAGGCCCTCCTCGAGCCAGAACATCTGCGCGCGCGTCCCGAGCGGGAAGCCGAGCTCCGGGATCACCGGCGAGCCCCAGAGCCAGCCGCCGCTCGGCGTCGCCGAGACGAAGTTGCCCTCGCGATCGACGACGTCGACGTGGACGGTGTCGCCGGAGAGAGCCGACGTCGGCTCGCCGGCGCCGGCCATCGCCTCGGCCGCGACCGGTGCGGGCAGGCGAGGCTCCCGTCCGTCCGGCGACCCCGGCCGTAGCTCGGCGGATGCCTCCTCTCCGACGAGCCGCCGTCGCTCGTCGGCGTACTCGCGCGAGAGCAGCGCCTCGACCGGCACGTCCGCGAAAGCCGGATCGCCGTACCACGCCTCGCGATCGGCGAAGGCCAGCTTCGCGCACTCGACGACCGTGTGGACGTACTCGCCCGAGGCGAGCCCCATCGCAGCGAGGTCGAACCCTTCGAGCAGGCGAAGCTGTTGCAGGAAGACGGGCGCCTGCGCCCAGGGCCCGGTTTTGAGGACGGTGTGGCCGGCGTAGTCGACCGCGAGCGGCGCCTCCCAGGTCGCCTCCCAGTCGTGCAGATCCTCCGCGCGGAGCAGCCCTCCCCTCTCCTCCGAGAAGCGCACGAACGCCTCGCCGACGAACCCCTCACGCCAGATCCGGCGGGCTTCCTCGATCTCCGCCTCGCGGTCGCGGCCCGACGCATCCGCAACGAGCCGGCGATAGGTCGCGGCCAGCTTCGGGTTGCGGAAGAGCGTCCACGGCTTCGGCGCCGGGAGATAGAGCTCCGCCGAGCCCGGCCACTCCTCGCGGAAGAGCTGCTCGACGCTCGTGATCGCATTGACGACCGAGGGGAGCAACGGGAAGCCGTCCTCGGCGTAGCCGATCGCGAAGCGCATCACATCCGCGAGCCGCAAGGTTCCGAAGTCGCGCAGCATCAGCATCCAGGCGTCGAAGGCACCGGGAACGACGGCCGCCAGCAGTCCCGCTCCCGGCACGAGCTGGTGGCCGAGCTCGTGATAGCGCTCGATCGTCGCGGCCGCCGGCGCAACGCCCTGGCCGCAGAGCACGAGCGGCTCGCCACGCGAGGCGGGCCAGACGATCGCCGGCATGTCCCCGCCGGGCCCGTTCAGGTGCGGCTCGACGACCTGCAGGGTCAGCCCGGCCGCGACCGCCGCGTCGAACGCGTTGCCGCCCTGCTCGAGCACCGCCATGCCCGTCGCGGACGCGAGCCAGTGCGTGGAAGCGACCATCCCGAAGGTGCCGCGCAGCTCGGGCCGGGTCGTGAAGCTCACGCCTGTGACTCTGGCACGAGCCAGACCACGCCGAGCGGAGGAAGCGTCACCTCGGCCGACCAGGGCTGGTCATGCCACGGCCGCTCCTCGGCCTCGATCCCGCCGAGGGAGCCGACGTTCGTGCCGCCGTAATAGGAGGAGTCGGTGTTGAGCGCCTCCACCCAGCGCCCCGCCCGCGGCAGCCCGAGCCGATAGCCAGTTCGAGGCACAGGCGAGAGATTGCACACGCAGACCACTAGCCTTTCTCCGTCCCGCGAGAGGCGGAGAAATGCAAGCCCGTTCCCGGCGGCGTCGTTCGGCTCGATCCAGCGGAAGCCGGCCGGCTCGAAGTCGACCTCCCAGAGCGCGGGCTCGGCGCGGTACACGCGGTTCAGGTCGCGCACGAGCCCTTGAATCCCGGAGTTGTCCGCGTTCTCCAGCAGGTGCCAGTCAAGCGAGCGGTCGTGGCTCCACTCCTGCTCCTGCGCCAGCTCGCCGCCCATGAACAGCAGCTTCTTGCCCGGGTGGGCCCACATCAGCGCGTACAGCGCGCGCAGGTTCGCCAGCTTCTGCCAGCGGTCGCCGGGCATCTTCGAGTAGAGCGAGCCCTTCCCGTGGACGACCTCGTCGTGGGAGAGCGGCAGGATGAAGTTTTCCGAGAACGCGTACATCAGCGAGAAGGTCAGCTGGTGGTGGTGGAAGCGCCTGTGGATCGGGTCGCGCTGGAAGTAGTCCAGCGTGTCGTGCATCCAGCCCATATTCCACTTGAACCCGAAGCCGAGCCCGCCGACCCAGGTCGGCCGCGACACGCCCGGCCACGCCGTCGACTCCTCCGCCGTCATCACGACACCCGGTTCGCGGCCGTAGGCGACCTCGTTCAGCTGCTTCAGGAAGGAGATCGCGTCGAGATCCTCGTTGCCGCCGTACTCGTTCGGCACCCACTCGCCCGCTTGCCGCGAGTAGTCGAGGTAGAGCATCGAGGCGACCGCGTCGACGCGGATTCCGTCGGCGTGGCACTCGCGCAGCCAGAAAAGCGCGCTCGAGAGGAGGAAGTTCCGCACCTCGTTGCGGCCGAAGTTGAAGACGAGAGTGCCCCAGTCCGGATGCTCGCCCCGGCGTGGGTCGGCGTGCTCGTAGAGATGCGTGCCGTCGAACTGCGCGAGCGCCCAGGCGTCCTTCGGGAAGTGCGCCGGTACCCAGTCGAGCAGGACGCCGATGCCCTGCTCGTGCAGCCGGTCGACGAACGTGCGGAAGTCGTCCGGCGAGCCGTGCCGCGCAGTCGGTGCGAAGTAGCCCGTCACCTGGTAGCCCCAGGAGCCGGAGAACGGGTGCTCCATCACGGGCATCAGCTCGACGTGGGTGAAACCCATGTCGTTGACGTAGGCCCCGAGCTCGTCGGCGAGCTCGACGTAGCTGAGAGAGCGGTTGCCCTCGAGCGGGTTCAGCCGCCAGGAGCCAAGGTGCACCTCGTAGATCGACATCGGCTCCGCGTGCGCGAGCGTCTCGCGCCGCCGCGCGAGCCAGTCGCCGTCCTGCCAGCCGTGGCGTGTGCGAAAGACGACCGACGAGGTCTGCGGCGGCTCTTCCGTGCGGAACGCGTACGGGTCGGCCTTCAGCCGCAGCACGCCGTCGGCGCCGTGGATCGCGTACTTGTAGCGGGCGCCCTCGGGCACGTCCGGCACGAACAGCTCCCAGATCCCGGACGGGCCGAGCGAGCGCATCGGGTGGAGGCGTCCGTCCCAGCCGTTGAAGTCGCCGACGACCGAGACGGCACGCGCCGAAGGCGCCCAGACCGAGAAGGCGACACCGGCGACACCGTCAAGCTCGCGCACGTGGGCTCCGAGCCGGGCGTAGAGCTCCTCGTGCCGACCCTCCGCCGCGAGCCAGAGGTCGAGCTCGCCGAGCGAGGGCGGGAAGGCATAGGGGTCGTGGAGCGTGAAGACGTTGCCGTCCGGATAGGCGACCTCGAGCTCGTAGCGCAAGGGCAGCTTCTCGCCCGGAACGACGCCCTCGAAGACACCGGTGCCGTCGGCCGGGGTCAGGTCGACGCCCATCGGCTGGACACGAACTCCGGTCGCCTCCGGCCGGTAGACGCGAACGACGACGCCCTCTGTGCCCTCGTGGGCGCCGAGGTACGCGTGCGGGTTCGCCGGGTCGAACGGCGTCACGCGGGCGTTTCGACCTCGAGCAGGCGCACGATCCCCGCGACCGGGATCCCGACCCAGTCGGGCCGGTTGTCGACCTCGTAGCGGAGCTCGTAGACCGCTTTCTCGAGCTCGAAGATCGTCAGCAAACGGCCGATTGCCTCGCGGCCCGGAGGCAGCAGCGTCTGGTCGACCGACTCGAGGTACGCATCCAGAAACTGCTCGCGCGCGCGGGCCTCCCAGTCCGAGGGCGGCTCGACACCGCGCAGGCTCTCGACCGCCGACGCCGCGTAGGCGAACGAGCGGAGCATCCCGGCGACATCCCGCAGCGGCGAGCGTTTGCGCCTGCGCTCGGCGAGCGTCCGGGCCGGCTCGCCCTCGAAGTCGATCAGCACCCAGTCGTCGCTCGCGTCGAGCAGCGTCTGGCCGAGGTGGAAGTCGCCGTGCGTGCGGATCGCGCGACCCGCCGTGCCGAAATGCGTCAGGAGCCGGAGCTGCTCGCGGATCTCCTCGCCGCGCCTGGCGATCGGCTCCAGCGCGTCCAGCTCGGGGAGATCGAGGAAGACCCGCTCGATCTCCTCGTCGATCGTCGCGGTCAGCAGGCCGAGCGCCTCGGCGGTCTTCTCCTCCGGACAGAAGTCGGGGCTGGTCATGTCCGAGCCGAGCGCGGTGTGGAGCGCGCCGGTCACCTCACCGAGCCGCGCGAGCCGGGCGAGGAAGCGATCCGGCGCCTCGGCGAGCTCGTCGAGCGCGAGCTCCCAGCCGTCGCGAGCGCCGGGGACGAACTCCTGGACGAGACCGAGCGTCGTTTCGAGCGGCCGGCCGGCGTAGGCGTACCAGCCGCCGAGCGCGGCGATGTTCGGGAAGCCGTGCTCGGTCAGGAAGCGCAGCAGCTCCAGGTCGGGATTGACCCCGGCCTCCAGGCGCCGGAAGACCTTCAGGATCAGCTCGTCGTCGACGATCACCGAGCTGTTCGACTGCTCGCTCTCGACAGGGCGGAACTCGGTCAGCTCCCGGCCCAGCGCGGCGAAGCCGGGCACCGACCGGAACTCGAAGATGCCCTCGCCCGCCTGCAGCGACTGCCCCGAGCGAATCTGGTGGACGAGCTCGCGGCCGATCCGGCCCTCGCCGGGCTCGACCGGCTCACCGCGCTCGAAGAGCAGCTGGTAGACGTCGTGCGTCCCCGCCGGGTAGCCGACCTCGACGAGCTGGATCTCGAGCCCCTCCGCGGCGACGCTGTCGAGCACCCGCGCGTCGGTCACCTCTCGCGACTTCGCTCCGAACCAGCGCCTGTCCCTGATGTACGCGGCCAGGTCAGTCATCGGCCGGCCTCAGCTGGAACCAGAAGAAACCGCGAGGCGCGAACGTGAGGAGATAGGGCAATTCGCCGATCGCCGGGAAGCTCGTGCGGCCGAACATCTCCTCGGGCACGAGACCGGAAAACTCGCGCAGGTCGAGCTCGACCGCCTGCGCCGAGCGGGCGAGGTTGTGGACGCAGAGGACGATGTCGTCGGCGTAACGGCGGACGTGCGCGAAGATGCGCGGGTTCGAGGGTCGCAGCGGCTCGTAGGTGCCGAGCCCGAAGACCGGATGCTCCTTGCGAAGTGCGATGAAGCGGTGCAGCCAGCGCAGGAGCGAGGTTGGCGTCCGCAGGTCGGCCTCGATGTTCACGGCCTGATAGCCGTAGACGGGATCCATCAGCGGCGGCAGGTAGAGCTGCGCGAAGTCGGCCTTCGAGAAGCCGCCGTTGCGGTCGCTCGTCCACTGCATCGGCGTGCGGACGCCGTCGCGGTCGCCGAGGTAGACGTTGTCGCCCATCCCGATCTCGTCCCCGTAGTAGAGGACGGGTGAACCTGGGAGCGAGAAGAGGATCGCGTGCATCAGCTCGATCTCGTCGCGGCCGTTGTCGAGGAGCGGCGCGAGGCGGCGGCGGATGCCGAGGTTCAGCTTCATCCGCGGGTCCTTCGCGTACTCCTCGTACATGTAGTCGCGCTCCTCGTCCGTGACCATCTCGAGGGTCAGCTCGTCGTGGTTGCGGAGGAAGAGGCCCCAGGTGCAGTTGTCCGGGATCGGCGGGGTGCGCTCGAGGATCTCGTACATCGGGGTTGCGTCCTCGCGCCGCACGGACATGAACCTCCGGCGCATGACCGGGAAGTGGAAGGCCATCTGGCACTCGTCCCCGTCGCCGAAGTACTCGACGACGTCCTCGGGCCACTGGTTCGCCTCCGCGAGGAGGACGCGGTCGGGGTAGCGGGCGTCGACCTCGGCGCGCAGGCGCTTCAGGTAGGCGTGCGTCTCCGGGAGGTTCTCGCAGTTCGTGCCCTCCTGCTCGTAGAGGTAGGGGACGGCGTCGAGCCGGAAGCCGTCGATGCCCAGGTCGAGCCAGAAACGGAGGACGTTCAGCATCGCCTCCTGGACTTCGGGGTTCTCGAAGTTCAGGTCGGGCTGGTGGCTGAAGAAGCGGTGCCAGTAGTAGGCGCCGGCGACCGTGTCCCACGTCCAGTTCGACGGCTCGGTGTCGATGAAGATGATCCGCGCGTCCGGGTAGCGCTCGTCCGTGTCCGACCACACGTACCAGTCGCGCTTCGGGCTGTCGGGGCTCGAGCGCGCTTCCTGGAACCAGGCGTGGTCGCTCGAGGTGTGATTCACGACGAGGTCGGCGATCACGCGCATTCCGCGCTGGTGCGCCTGTTCGACGAGCGTCCGGAAGTCCTCGACAGTGCCGTAGTCGGGATGGATCTCGAAGAAATCGGCGATGTCGTAACCGCCGTCCCGCAGCGGGCTGCGGTACATCGGCAGGAGCCAGAGGCAGTCGATCCCGAGCCACTCGAGGTACTCGAGCTTCTCGGTCAGGCCGCGCAGGTCGCCGGCGCCGTCGTCGTTGCCGTCGAAGAACCCGCGGACGTGGATCTCGTAGAAGATCGCCCGCTTGAACCACAGGGGGTCGGACTCGAACCACTTACCGGGCTCAGACATGGTCGTGGCTATCCAACCAGGTGGTGTGAGGGACAGGCCTCGAGAGGCCTGTCCCTCGGTCTTGCCGAAGCATCAGCGTTCGACCCGCATCACGTGTGCCGCGCCAGGCGCTAGGTGGACGTAGTTGCGGCCGATCCGCCAGTTGAAGTCCTGCGGCCCGTCGACGAGGAGATCCCGCACCGGGAACGACGGCGGCATGCCGAGCGCGCCCGGCACGAGCACGACGCCGTCATGCGCCGCAACCGGGTCGAGGTTGACGACCGTGAAGACGACGTTCTCGGCCTCCCGCTTCACATAGGCGATCAGCGCCTCCTGCTCGGCCTCGAGGAACGTCACGTTCTCCAGCCGGCGGAACGCGGGGTTCGCGCGCCGGATCTCGTTCAGCCGCCGCACGAGCGGCAACAGCGGCCCGTCCAGCTTCCGCTTCTTCGTCTCGTACTTCTCCGAGTTCAGGTACTCCTCGCTTCCCTCGCGCACCGGCACGTTCTCGAAGTGCTCGTACCCGGAGTAGATCCCGTACGACGGCGAGAGCGTCGCCGCCAGCACCAGCCGCGCCTCGAACGCCGGCCGGCCGCCGGTCTGTAGGTACTCGTGGAGGATGTCCGGTGTGTTGACGAAGAAGTTCGGCCGGAAGTACTGCGGCAGCTCCGACTGGGTCAGCTGCGTCATGTACTCGGTCAGCTCCCACTTCGTGTTCTTCCAGGTGAAGTACGTGTAGGACTGGCTGAAGCCGACCTTGGCCAGCGTCGCCATCATCTTCGGGCGCGTGAAGGCCTCGGAGAGGAAGACCGTCTCCGGATGCAGCGCGCGCACCGCGCGGATCAGCCACTCCCAGAAGGGGACCGGCTTGGTGTGCGGATTGTCGACCCGGAAGACCCGAACGCCCTCGCGGCACCAGTGCAGCACGACCTCGAGCAGCGCCCGCCAGAGTCCCTGCCAGTCCTCGCTCTCGAAGTTGACGTTGTAGATGTCCTGGTAGCGCTTGGGCGGGTTCTCGGCGAACTTGAGCGTCCCGTCCGGCCGCCGGTGGAACCAGTCCGGGTGCTCCTGCAGCCACGGGTGGTCCGGCGAGCACTGGATTGCGAAGTCGAGCGCGATGTCGATCCCGAGCGCGTGCGCGCGCGAGACGAGGCGCTTGAAGTCGGCCGCCGAGCCGAGGTCGGGATGAATCGCGTCATGGCCGCCCTGCACCGAGCCGATCGCCCACGGGCTGCCCGGATCGCTCTTGCCGGCCTTCAGCGCGTTGTTGCGACCCTTGCGGTTCGTGGTGCCAATCGGATGGATCGGCGGGAAGTAGACGACGTCGAAACCGAGCTCGGCGAGCTGCGGCAGCGCCTTCTCGACGCCCTTGAACCCGCCCCACGAGCGCGGGAAGAGCTCGTACCAGGCACCGAAGCGCGCGAGCTCCCGGTCGACGTCGAGCTCGAGCGGCGGGCTCTGCACCGGCTCGGAACGGTCGGTTTCCGTCGTCGCGAGTCCGGTCTCGACGTCGAGCTCGAGGTAGCCGAGCAGGGCCGACCCCTCCGCGAGCTCGCTGGTGAGGTCCTCCTGGCCGCCCTCGACCTTCCGCTTCAGCTCGTGCCGCCACGAGGCGAAGCGGTCGACCCAGGCGACGATGCAGAACGACCAGCGGCCGAGCTCGGTCACCTCGAACGAGCCGACGTAGCGGTCGTTCTCGTAGTGGCGCATCGGCGCCTCCTGCCACTTCCGCGCGCCCGGGCCGCGGTAGCGGACAGCGGCGCCGAGTTGCTCGTGGCCGTCGCGGAAAACGTCCGCCCAGACCTCGACCTCCTCGCCGAGTGTTCGCTTCGCCGGGTAGCGGCCGCAGTCGACTGAGGGCCAGACGTCCTCGATCTGGATTCGCTGCGGCTTTGTGTCGGGGGCGTGCATCCGGTAAATGAGCGGTGTCGTGCAGCTTCCTCGATCGAGCGGAATCCTGCTCCACCCGACCTCGCTTCCGGGCGGGCGGCTCGGCGACGAGGCGTATCGCTTCGTCGACTGGCTCGCCCGGGCCGGACAGTCCTGGTGGCAGGTGCTGCCCCTCGGCCCGCCCGATTACACCGGCTCTCCGTACCAGTCGGCCTCCGCGTTCGCCGGGTGGCGCGGCCTGCTGGCGGAGCCGAGGGTGCGCGTCACGGCCGACGAGGTGGGCGAGCTCGTCGAGCGCACCGGCTACTGGATCGGCGACTGGGCCCGTTACGCCGGGAAGGGAGCGGTCGCCGACCAGGTGCGCTTTGAACGCGAATGGTCGGCCCTGCGGCGTTACGCGGCCGGGCGCGGCATCCGCCTGATCGGCGACCTGCCGATCTACATCGCGAAGGAGAGCGCCGACTACGCCGCGCGGCCGGAGCTCTTCCAGCGCGGCTTCGTCGCAGGCGCGCCGCCCGACTCACTCGGTCCGAACGGGCAGCTCTGGGGGAACCCGCTCTACGACTGGACCGTCCTGCGCGAGCAGGAGTACCGCTGGTGGATCGAGCGCTTCCGGCGGACCTTCGAGCTCTTCGACCTGGCACGGATCGACCACTTCCGCGGGTTCGTCTCCTACTGGCAAGTCCGCCGGGGCGCCCGCACGGCGCGGAACGGCCGCTGGCGCCGCGGCCCCGGTGCCGCCCCGTTCGAGGCCGCGACGAGAGAGCTCGGCACGCTGCCTCTGATCGCCGAGAACCTCGGCGTGATCACGCCTGCGGTCGAGCAGCTCCGCCGGCGGCTGCGCCTGCCCGGGATGCACGTGGTCCAGTGGGCGTTCCGGCCCGGCCCCCACGAGCTCCGGAACCACGAGCGGAACGCCGTCGTCTACACCGGGACGCACGACACGAACACGGCGATCGGCTGGTGGCGCTCGCTGAGCCCACAGCAGCGCCAGGCGACCGGACTCGCCCCGAAGGAGCCGAACTGGTCGCTGATCGAGCTCGCGCTCTCGAGCCGCGCGGCGCTGGCGTTGATCCCGGCCCAGGACGTGCTCGGCCTCGACAGCCGGGCGCGCATGAACCGCCCCGGTACCGCCGAGGGGAACTGGCGCTGGCGGCTGCGTCGCGGCCAGCTGACGGACGAGCTCGCCGACCGCCTGCGCGAGGTGACCGAGCGTCGGGAACGGCAACTACCATCCTCCCGGTGAGGAGGACCCTCTGCGCCGGGGCGGCGCTCGCCCTGCTCGTTCTGTTGCCCGCAGCGGCCGGAGGTGGCAGCGGCGTCGTCCGGTTCGCGGCGACGGGCGACATCGCGATGGTCGCCTCGAGCGACGACGGCAGCGGCTTCTTCTCGCACGTCTCGCGCGACCTGACCGGCGACGTCGTCTGGGGCAACCTCGAGGGGACGCTGACGACGGGCTACAGCTCGAAGTGCGGCACCACGAGCTCGAACTGCTACTCGTTCCACGCGCCGCCGTCGTATGCGACGGTGCTGAAGCACGCCGGCTTCACGGTCATGAACGTCGCGAACAACCACGCGATGGACTACGGCACGTTCGGCCAGTCGCAGACACTCGACTCGCTGCGGCAGGTCGGGCTGAAGTGGGCCGGCCGTCCCGGCCAGATCACCTACCTGACGATCGGCAAGGTGCGGGTCGCGGTGCTCGGTTTCGCGCCCTACCCGTGGGCGTCGTCGCTGACGAACATCCCGAAGGCGGTCGCGCTCGTCTCGAAGGCGGCGGCGAGCGCCGACCTCGTCGTCGTCGAGATCCACGCGGGCGCCGAGGGCACCGGCCACGAGCACGTGACCGGAGGCACCGAGTACTTCCTCGGGGAGAACCGCGGCGACGCGCTGCACTTCTCGCACGCGGTGATCCGCGCCGGCGCCGACCTCGTCGTCGGCTCCGGCCCGCACGTGCTGCGCGGCATGGAGTGGTACGACGGCCGCCTGATCGCCTACAGCCTCGGCAACTTCCTCGGCGACGGCACGCTCTCGATCTCCGGCGAGGGCGGCATCAGCGCGCTTCTGCAGGTGAGCCTGCACGCGGACGGCTCCTGGGCCGGCGGCCGCATCGTCCCGATCCAGCTCGTCTCGCCGGGCGTACCGGAGGAGGACCCGGCCGGGAACGCGATCGCGATGGTCCGCAGGCTCTCCGTGGAGGATTTCGGTCGCAACGGCATGCGAATCTCGACCGAGGGCGTGCTGCTCCCGCCCGGTTAAGCTGCGCGCGACGTAAGCATCCCGAGGGGAGGTCTAGGTGGGCAAGGTCTTGATTGCTTCGGTCGCCGTGGCCGCGCTGGCCATCGTCGGCGCAGCGCTCGCGGACGGTTCCGCGATGTTCCGGACACCGTCCGGGAACATCGGGTGCTCGTACACGGGAGCCGCCGGGAGCCCGAAGGGCTACCTCCGCTGCGACATCGGCAGCGGCGTGAAGCCGCTTCCGAAGAAGCCGCTCAGCTGCCAGGGCGACTGGGGGCTCGGCTTCTCGATGAACGACACCGGCAAGGCGGGCGTCACCTGCGCCAGCGACACCGTCCTGCACCAGGGCTTCGTGCTTGCCTACGGCAAGACGTGGAAGAGGGGCGGTTTCGTCTGCTCGTCCGCGACGACCGGGCTCAAGTGCACGAACCGCTCGCAGCACGGCTTCTTCCTGAGCCGCGAGAAGAGCTACAGCTTCTAGCTCGGCAGGCTGGGGCGGCGCGAGCCGCCCCAGCTCAGTCCAGCTCTGCGAGCGCGCGGCGGACGAGCACCTTGGCGAGCTCGCTGCGGTACTCGGCGCTGCCGTTCGTGTCGCTCGGGGGACTGGTGCCCTCCGCGGCGCGGTCGGCGGCTTCCTGCGGCGCGGCGCCGCCCGCGAGGGCCTCTTCGACGCCCCTGGCGCGCAGCGGCGTCGCGCCCATGCTCGTCAGGCCGATCCGCGTGGCTCCGTCGACGCGCACCGCCGCGACCGCGACGGTGGCCCAGTCCTGGGCGCGACGGCTGAACTTCACGTAGACGCCCTCGGCG
>JBBQTQ010000050.1:0-18668 GCA_038213135.1 Gaiellales bacterium | reverse complement strand
GCCGCACCCTCACCGGCCTGATCAGCCGCATCGCCCGACGACTGCTCGCCCTCACCGCCGCAATCCTCCACAACTGGCAGACCGGCACACCCGGCCGCAGACTCACCGCCTACGACCACTAAGGAATCAATCGTCTAGGCGGCGTACCGTTGGCGCATGCCACCCGGTGCACCACCTCAGCCTCAGCTCCCCCCGGGCATGGGTCCCGAGGGGGGAGGGCCGTACGGGATGCGTGGCTTTCACGAGCACATGCACCCGTTCTTCGGTCACGGGCACGGGCCACATCCGCTCGCCTGGGCGATCTTCGCGATCGTCCTGGCCGCACTGATCGTCTCGCTCCTGAACCTCGGCCTCGCGCTCGCGCGCGGCCGCAACAAGCAGTGGGCCTGGCGCATGGCCCCGCCCTTCGGCGGTCAGCCCCGCAACGCGCTCGAGCTCGTCCGCTTCCGCTACGCGCGCGGCGAGATCTCCCGCGAGGACTACTTGCAACAGGCCGGTGACCTCGGCGCCACGCCCGAGGCAGAAGCACCGCCTCCTTCTTGAGCCGAGCGCCGGGCCGGAATCACTCTTCGGGGTGATACCGGCCCGGTTCCGCCTCCGCTTAAAGGAGAGACATGCGGCGAATCCTCACCCTCTCTCTTCTCGCGCTTGCAGTTCCCGGTGCGGCTCTCGCAGCCGTCCCCGCGAAGACAGGCGCAGCGCTTCTGCCCGGCAGTACGTACATCAACCAGTCGAGCGGGCCGGGACTCTCCTGCCTGCAGTCGGCCAAGTCGTCCGGGAACTTCACGTTCACGGTCTACGTCGACGGCTCGGCCGCTTCGATCGCCCAGGGCAACCTCAGCTTCCGGGTGGATCTCGCCTACAAGGCAAGTAGCTCCTCACTGAGCTACAGCGGCCACTCCCAGGTGCAGCTGCACCTCGCGCCATCGGGCGCCGACCAGCCGGTTCCAGTCTCGCTCCAGCTGCTCGGCTCGGATGGCTCGAGCGCGATGGTGGTCAACAGCGACGCGCTCACCTATCAGGCCGGCGGCTCGCTCGTCTGGGGTAGCGGCACCGCCTCCTCCTGGACTTGCGGCTCGAGCTCGCCGCCTCCGGTCTCGTCGGGTTCGACCGGCGGCGTCAGCGCCTCGAGCGCGGGAGACACCGGCGGCACGGGCTGCGCGGGCATCGACGCGCTCAAGGCGAAGGTCACCCAGGTAGACGACTTGACCCACAAGCTGGCCGAGGCCTCCAAGTCCTGCGCCGCAGGCGAGTACAAGGAAGCCCGGGGGCAGCTCGAGGAGTTCGCGAAGAAGCTCGACGGCGGTGACTCGGCACGTAAGTACGGCGCCGCAAACGCCTCCGCCTGGGCCGCCTGCGCTCGACGGATCGAGCTCTCGCTACCGCTCGCCGACCGGCACTAGCGCGTCGTCAGACCGGCAAAGCCGCCGGCCAGGCACACCCAGGCGCCGGCGCGGACAGCGTCGAGACCGTCCACGATCGAGCCGCCGTTCCGGTCGATGCCGCGCACGAACTGCTCGAGGAACAAGACCGCGATCACCAGGGCCACGAGCCCGGCGATCCTCCGTAGCGGTTCTGCAGCGGTGAAGAACGAGAGCACCGCGACAGCGATCCCCACGATCAGCACCGGGATGCCGAGGCGAAAGCCGGTCTGGGCGTTCATGTCCCAGAGAAATCGGACCGGAATGTCGAACGCGTTGGCTCCACGGACCCAGTCGATCGCGCTGGAGACGCCGACGGCGATCCCCGCGAGTAGCGGGAGGAAACGGATCGAGACGCGGTCGTTGATCCGGTAGCTCCAACCCTTCGAGCGCGGGATCGGGGGCGGTGAAGGTGCGGGTGCCGGTGGTTCGACCGGAGCTGCCGCCTCGGGCTCGACGTCGTCCTCGAACGCCGCGTCGCAGTTGCTGCAGCGCCGCTCGCCTTCCTCCTGGGCCTTGCCGCAAACCCCGCAGAAGCGCTCCTCGGCGATGGCCGCCACGCGCGTGACTATCTCAGCTCCGGCGGACATGGCAAGCTCCGGTTCGGTGTTCGGGCGGAACTGGCAGGAGGCGGACGCGAAGGTGGTCGCCGCCGAGATCGGCGAGGCGATCCAGGGCGGCGTCCTGATGAACGCGGTGTACGTCGTGGACGTGTCTCCAGCCGACGCGCCCGCTTTCCGCGCCCGGGTCGAGAACGTCCAGGCCCCTGGGATCACGATCCTCGAGGCGGGTGACACCGTCCGCGTCCGCTACGACGGGAAGGGCCGCGTCGAGATCGTCGAGAAGGGCGATCCGCGCTTCGATACAAAGGTCATGAGGGTGGAGACACAGTCGCGGCTCGACGCGCTGATGGCCCAGCCGCCCGGCACTCCCGCGCCTGACCCGGCCGAGGAGGTCGACCCCGACATGGCCAAGCTGGACGCGCTCCTGCGCGACGAGCAGCCCTGACGGGGCGAACCTCTAGGGCGCTGGAAACCTGCAGCCGAGCCGCTGCTCGAGCAGGCGGAGGTCATGCAGGTCTTGGGCGTCGAGCTCGTACCCGGCGTGGCAGAGCACCTGAACCTCGGGTGTCAGGCACCGCACGGGTCGGCCCAGCACGGAGCCCCCGCCTGCGAAGCCACGTGCCGGGTAGGGCCAGGTCTTGCCGCCGACCATCTCGTAGAGGCCGTCGCCGTGCTCGTCGAAGACCACCGGGTGCACATCGAGCTGGTGGCCGTCCGGGTCGACGAGCTCGAAGCTGAGCGGCGGTCCGCCGCCGAGGAGCTCGTAGCCGCGCGTCTCGGCCAGTTCGCAGATCCGAGGCACGTCGTCGAGCCGGACGACGAGGTCGAGGTCGTCATGGGCGCGCGTCTGCTCGCCGAGCAGCGCGTCGACTCCCCAGCCGCCGTCGAGCCAGACGTCGAGGCCCTCGAGCAACTCCAGCACGGCCACGACCTCCTCGGCGACCATGTCGCTTTGCGGCTGCCTGCCTCTGCCTGCTTTCATCGTCGTCGCCAGGGTACGGGGCACTGGCACACCAACCTCTAATGAGCAAAGGAGAACGTCATGCGCCATCTCGTCCGGATCGGTCTCGTGCTCGCGGTTGCCCTCGCGGTCATCGCTCTCAGCGCCTGCTCGGTGTCGTTCGGCGGCTCCGACCAGATCGACCACAAGAAGGCCGAGACGCTGCTTCGGGACAATCTCCATCCGAATTCCGGTAGCCCGAAGCTCACGTCGATCAGCTGCCCGAGCGGTGTGAAGATCAAGAAGGGCGGGACGTTCGACTGCACGGTCAGCTTCGCCGACGGGTCGACGTCGACGGTGACGATTCACATGACCGACTCGAGCGGCCGCATCAGCTTCAACTCGTCCGATATCCACAACGGGTAGCGTGAGCCGCGTGCTGGTCGGGTGAGCCACCGCACGGGCGCGCGGGCTCGGGTGCTCGCGGTTGCGCTGCTGCCCGCCCGGCCGCGCGTTCGTGCCACCGCCGCCGCCAGGCTCGAGGTCGCTCGCGGGGCTCGCCGATTCCGGCCGGCTGCTCGTCCAAGTCGGCACGGCCGGCGGCGCGACGCTGATTCGGGGTGATCGGCGGTACTCGTTCGGCTAGTCGGATCTGCGCGATCCGGTGATCGAGGGGGTCACCGGCGCCGGCTGGACGTACAAGCCGAAGACCGTCTGACCGAGCGCCTCAGCGAGCGAGAAAGACCGACTCCCACGCGGGCCTCTTCTGCTTCGCGAGCCCGGCGCGCCACAGCCCGTCGGTGAGCCGCTGCCCGGGCGGGGTCGTCAGCTCGTAGTACGAGTACACCCCACCGGCCGCAACCTGGAAGTGGCCCTGGTCGTCCGGCACGAGCACGTAGATCCGGTCGACGCGACCCGTCCCGACCTCGACCACGCCCTTCGGGCCGCTCGCGATGTCGGCGACCACGGCCGAGTCCTTGTCGTTCACGAACGCGAAGTCCGACGTGCGGTCGGCCGTCTGCGACCAGATCCCCTCGAACGTGCCGCCGACGAAGGTGAGCTCGTCGTTGTCCTTCCTCGAGATCGGCTTGCCAGCGAGCTCGTCGTGCGCGACCCGGGCGAAGAAGCGGAAGAGCCCGAGCTCCTCGAGGAGCAGCGCGCCGCCTGCCGGCGTCAGCAGGTTGCGCGTCTTCAAGCCTCGCCGGATCAGGTCGACCGCCGCGGCCAGGCGCTCGAAGGCGACCGGCTCCGGCTCGACCCAGTTGCGCCGTTTCGGGATCTTCACGTTGTCGCCGCCCTCGGCGACGGACTGCTTGCTGTAGAGGATCGTGTCGTGCTTCAGCTCTGCGTAGGTGCCGAGGCCGGTCTGCAGCGTCTTCGCCGTCCACGCCCTAGTACGCATGAAGTCCGGGAACGACTTGCCGTCGGCGACGAACATCGGCTGCGCCGCCCAGAGCCACGCGTCGTAGACGGTCGAGCCCCAGGCCTGGTGAGGGCGCTTGGCGATCGCGGTCTTCAGCGAACCGAGCTGGTCGTCGTACTCGTGGAACGAGGTGACGCCCAGCTGCTTCAGCACCTCGTAGGCGTAGTGAGAGCCGAAGGCGGCCGCGACGTCGAGCGCCGAGGGCAGCAGGCGCGGCTTGGCGGCCGTGCCGACGTGCGGGTAGACGAGCTGGTCGAGCAGGAACGAGTCGATGACGAACCGCGTGCCCATCACGCGGATCGATGCGCGCTGCGGAGTGATCTGCACCGGCCGGCTCGCGACGAGCTTCTGGAGGAGGGCCTTCACGCGGGCATCGCTCCCGTACGGCCGAGCGTCGCCGAGCCCGCCAGCGACCTTGGCCACCTCGAGCGGTGTGTAGTCGTCCGCGACTCCGACGAGGAATGCCGTCGGCTCGTAGATCGCGCGCCAGAGCGCGACGAGCGCGCGCTTCGCGGTGAGGACGCGCGAGGCGAGGATCGCCTGCCGCGCTGGCTCGAGCCCCGGACAGTCGACCGTCCCGGGCAGGCAGAACGCGAGCTGCCCGAGCACCGACATCCCCTCGAAGTACTGCGTCAGCTGTTTGGTACGCGTGTAATGGCCGCGCGGCGTGAAGTTCGAGTAGTCGATCGGGGTGCCGGTGAGCGGCGAAATCTCGTTCGCGGAGTGCGCGTCGACGAGCAGCTTCTCCTTCAGCGCGAGCGGCCCGAGCGCGGCGGGCAGCCCGAGCTCGGCGGCGGCGACCTGGTACAGCTGCTCGACCTTGGAGGCGCTCGAGGCGAGCCGGGTGCCCGCGAGCTCCTTGGTCTGCGCGTGGGCGCCGACGAGGAGGCCGGTCACGAGCGCCTTCAGCTTCGGCAGAAGCACCTGCTGCTCGGTGCTGCGCAGGATCTTGTCGAACGCGAGGTGCCACTCGTGGTAGGCGACGTCGGTCGTGACGAACACCGGCCAGCCGTCGTACACGTTCCCGTCGTACGCGTAGTGGAAGAGGCGGAAATCGGAAGGGACGACGACGAAGCCGCGGGCCGCGAGCGCCTGGGCAACGCCCGGCTGCCTCAGCGCCTTGCGGAGCGCCGGCACGATCTTGACGTTCTGAAGCGAGTGGGGGGTGGGCGGCCCGGGGTAGGCCGCGCCCTGCGAAAGGAGCGGCGCGTTGTCGAGCGTCCCGAAGTCCGCCTGCGAGACCGGCAGCCCGATCGCGACCGCCTGAGAGAAGGCGGTCCCGACGGCGGCGAGCCCGATCAGCACGGCCAGGGCGAGGGGGAGGCGCCTCATCGTGTGCGAGCGAGTATGACCGGGTCGAGCCGCCTGTCGCCGTCCACATCCGCGCAACCCGGCACCCCTCTGCCGGCCAGGTCGGGGAGCGTCTGGAAGCCGAAGCCACCCCAGCGCCACGCGCCGGTGGCGACCACGGCCGGCTGGTTCAGCGTCGAGTAGCCGACTGCGAGGCTCCCGTCACAGGCCGCGACCTCCGCCACCGGGCGGAGCAGCGTCCCGGCGATCCACTCCGCCTTCACGTCGGCTGGGCGGTAGAGCCCGAGGTGCGCGGTGCGGCCGCGCCGGTCGACGAGCAGCCTGCGGGGGATCAGCGCGTTGACGTCGGTCTTGCGGTACGGACGTCGGAACGAGACGACGAGGTCGGGCGAGCCGTCGCCGTTCGCGTCGCCGAGCGCAGTCGCGACGACGTCGCCGCCGCCGAAGCGACGTAGCCGTGGGTGGCGCTGCCGCGCGACCCTCACCGGCCGGGCGAGCGTCCACCAGTCGTCTCCGAGCGCGACCGCGTCGCCGTGCGGCGGGCGCCAGCCGCGAAAGCTGACAGGCCCGGCGGTGTCGTCGGTCGCACCGATCCGGTAGGCGCGCACTCCGTCTCGGCCTGCGACCACCTCGAGCAGGGCGCCCTGCTGGGTCCCCGGGATGTGCTGGTCGAAGAGCAGGTTGCCGAGGCTCGTCGCGACGACCGTCCGGCCGATCGTCTGCACGGGCTGGACGACGTGCGGTCCCGTTCCCCAGACGACGTCGACGCCAAGGTGCGAGAGGAAGCGCGCGAGCCGCAGCGTGTACGGGTCGGTCGTCGTGAAGTACTCGGCTCCCGCGTGCAGGCCGACGACGACGACGTCCGCCTCGGCGTGCGCGCGCCTGACCGCGGTGCGCACGCGCCGCGGATCCCATTCGGCGACCCCGCGACCCTGGCGGGTGGCGTCGAACGAGAGGAAGGCGATCCGCACCCCATGCCGCTCGAAGACGCGCGGCACGTAGTCCTTCCCCAACGGGACGAGGCCGGCCGCCGCAAGCGCGCGGGCCGTGTCGCGGGAGGTGAGCGGCCCTGCGTCCCCCGAATGGTTGTTGGCGATCCCCATCGCAGCGAACCCCGCGAAATTCAGCAGCCGGGCCGAGGTGGGCGAGGCCTCGAGCGCGTTGGGGCCGACGAGATGGCGCCGCCGGGTCAGCGGCGACTCGAGGTTCGCGACGGCGAGATCGGGCGAGGAGAGCTGGAAGCGAACGCCCTCGAAGAGCCCTCGAGGCGGCAATTGCGCCACACCGCGCCCGAGCATCACGTCGCCGCCGAAGATCAGTCGCACGGTCGCTGCGCTCGCGCTCCCACAGAGCGCGAGGCCGGCGAGCGCCGAGCAGAGAACGCGCGTTAGGGCTTGGGGATCGGCAGCTTCGGCCACCGCGTCGGGTCGTACGGAGGCTTGCCGTCGCACTTGAGCCTGGCCCGCACCTCGGTCGTCACGAGCCTGTCGCCCGTCAGCTTCGCGACGGTGTAGATGCCGCAGTCGCCGAGCCCGCGACCCTTGTCCTCGACCGTGAAGATCCCCGTCTTCGGGTCGAAGCCGGCAGAGCCGAGGATCAGGGTGTCGTGGGTGACCTTCGGCTTGCCGCTACCAGGATCGATGTATGTGGTGAGCGCGAGCGGCCCCGTCGCATGCCGGTTCGCGTCGACGAGGTAGAGGTGGAAGGTCGCCTGATACGCCGCGACGTAGCACGTCACCTGGACGAAGAGCTTCGGGGTCGGCGTCCTCCAGACGGCGATGCCGGACCCGAAGCTGCCGGTGTTCCAGTCCGTCTCGCACTGGGCCGGCCAGTGCAGGATCTTGCGCCAAGCTGCCCGGTCTGCCTTGGTCTTGGTGCCCGGCAGCCCGCTGTTCGCGGCCAGGGCGGCTCCGGTCACGCCGAGTGTCAAGACGAGGAAGGCGAGACCCGCTCTGCGCACGACCGGAGCCTAGCGGGATTCCTACGCTCGCCGGCCTGTCATCGTTAGCGCCAGATGGGAGATCCGACCGAGGAGAAGCAGCGGGCGCGCCGCCCGAACCTCGACTACTTCAAGCACGGCATCGGTGCCTTCACGGCGATCGGCGGCTTCATCGGCGCTGTCGCCACACTCGTCGCTCTCTTCTCGGGTCTTCTCGGTGGAGGGCAGTCGAAGACGCCGGGCGCCAAACACCCGATCGTCTACAAGACAGTGCTCGACCGGGCTGATGTTCTCTCGCTGAGCGTTCCGTCAACCTGGGTCGCCCGCAGCGAATACGTGCAGGCGGGTGTCTTCGGAGCCCTCTTTCAGGGGCGAAGCAAGCGGACGAGCGTCGGCCCTGGCCTGTCGGCGGCGTCTCGGTTCGCCGCGAACGACGACTGGAAGGTCGATCGAGCGTTCATCGGGGTCTCTACCGCGGCCGCAGCTCAGCTCGAGCTTCCAGCACTCACGACGGAGCGCGCTCTCCAGCGCCTCCAGAGTGCGGTTCGAGATGGTGACTGGACCCGAGAGGGCTGTGAGTTGTCCGGTGAGTCTCGGTTCACCAGAAGCGGCCTCGTCGGTTACTACCGGCGCTGGACCAACTGCGGTCAAGTCGGGACGTTCTTCTGGGAGGTTTATGCCGCGCCCACCGACCGCCGCTACGTCGTCGTGCTCCAGATGCAGACCCAGAGGTTGCGCGACCTGCCGGTGCTGGACCACATCCTCCAGACCTTCCGAGTCGCCCCCGATCGCGTACCGTCCGCCTAGGGCGAGTCGCGCAGCGCCCGGCGCACGCCGACGTCGAACCACTTCCTGCCGATCGGCCCCAGCGCGTAGTCGGCGATCGTGCCGCTGCGGTCGATAAACGCTGGCGATCCCGATCCTGGCCCTGATCGAGGGTTGGGCGTTCTAAGGCGAGCGGCTGAACGCCTCGCTCGCGGTCGGCTCGGTGAAGGTCGCCGGCGGGATCGCGCTCGCGAGCCTCAGAGGTCGCAGCTAGCCCATCTCGATCTCGGCCGGAATGCCGAGGCGGCCCATCGCGCGCAGGTGGCGGACGTGGGAGCCGAGCGCCGCCCGCAGCGAGGGCTGCGCGGTGTACCGGATCCCGTACTGGAGGGCGTTCCGCCGGACGATCGCGGCGATCCGCGGGTAGTGCGTGTGCGCCACGCGTGGGAAGAGGTGGTGCTCGATCTGGAAGTTCAGCCCGCCGAGCACCCAGGTCAGGAACGGATTCCGGGGGCAGAAGTCGACGGTGGTCTCGACCTCGTGGACCGCCCAGACCCGCTTGCTCTCTGCGAGCTCCGCGGGGGTCACGAACTGGGCCTCCTCGACGCAGTGCGCGAGCTGGAAGGTGACCGACATGACGAGACCGGTGGCCATCGTCACCCCGGCGTAGACCGCCAGGACGACCCACCAGGGATAGAAGAAGGCCGGCACGACGAACGCCCAGACGGCGAAGAGCACCTTGCCGCCGAGCATGCCGGCGAGATCCCAGCGTCTCGGGAAGCGGAGCGGGCTCTCGCCGATCCGGCCGCGCAGGAACGGCTGCACGTCGCTGCCTGCGTGCCAGCGCAGTACGAGGAACGCGTAGAGCACCCAGATGTAGAAGTGCTGCCAGCGGTAGTAGCGGCGACCCTCCTGCGAGGGCGCGAAGCGCGCGAGCGGCGTCTGGTTGATGTCGTCGTCCCAGCCCTCGACGTTCGTATATGTGTGGTGGGCGATGTTGTGCTTCACGCGCCAGGCGTAGCTGCCGAAGCCGAGGAAGACGTCCGCGGTCCAGCCGAGCAGGTGGTTCGCGCGGCGCGTCCGGAAGTAGGCTCCGTGGTTCGCGTCGTGCATGACGCAGAACCCGAGCAGGATGGCGCCGGCGGTCAATCCCGTGAGCCCGATCGTCGACTGGAGGGCTCCGTGATCCCCGAAGAGGAGCAGGGCCCAGGAGCCGATCAGCACGCCGAAGGAGACGACGCTCTTGGTATAGAGCTGAAGGCGGGCGCGTAAACGAGCGCCGCGAGACTGGAGATAGCGCTCCACGTCGAGCCGGGTCTCACGCAGAAAGCTTCCCCCGGTGTCGAATGAGAGCTTCTCGGGCCGGACCTGCTCGGCAGTAGTCATCTTCGATCCTCCTCGCGCTAGAGCGACGACACCGACCGGGGGCTAGGGCCGACAGTGCTCCGGCCTCGCTGCTGAGGGCGGATTCTTAGCGGATCGCGTGGTTTGGGATCTCGCCGGATGACGCGTGACGCCGGTCGTTGTGGCGTCGGTTCCAGTGTAGCCGTGGCTGCGGCGCACGGATTAGCATCTCCCCAATGGCAGCCGAGGGCCAGAACCTTCGCGTGCTCATCGCGAACGAGCGGCGCGATCGCCTGGAGCTGCTGGCGGACGTCGTCACCGGGCTCGGGCACGAGGTGATCGCCCGCGAGATCGAGGTACAGCACGTCGGGCCGGCCACGGTTCGCGAGCAACCGGACGTCGCTCTCGTCGGGCTCGGGCTGGACTCGACGCACGCCCTCGAGCTGATCTCGGAGATCGTCCACCAGGCGAGCTGCCCGGTGATAGCACTGCTCTCGGCCAAGGATCCGAGCTACGTGCGCGAGGCGGCCAAGCGAGGGGTGTTCGCCTACATCGTCGACACGAGTCCCGAGGACCTGCAGAGCGCGATCGAGGTCACGCTCCAGCGCTTCGCCGAGTACCAGAGCCTCCAGGGAGCGTTCGGGCGCCGGGCGCTGATCGAGCAGGCGAAGGGGATCCTGATGGCCCGCCACGGCGTCAACGCCGACCAGGCGTTCGTGATGATGCGCGACCACTCCCAGCACGGCGGGCGCAAGCTCGCCGATGTCGCCGAGGCGATCGTCGAGAGCCACCAGTTGCTCCATCCGCCGCCCGCGTCAGACGCGAAGGGCTGAGCGCCGGCAGCGCCTCCTCGTGCGAGGCGCTGCCGACCGCCCGAACTCAGTGGACGACGAGCGTGCCCTTCATGCCCGCGGCCTCGTGGCCGAGCAAGGTGCAATAGAACTCATATGTCCCCTTCTTCAGGGTGACGGTGACCTTCGAGACCCCGCCCTTGCCGACGGTCTTGCCCTTCACATTGACGCCGTTCCCCTTGATCGCGACGTTGTGCCTCAAGGGCGAAGGGTTGCTCATCGTGATCGTGACGCTGCCTGCGGCTGCGCTGAGCTTGCTCGTGCTGTACTTCAGCGCGCTGGGCGAGGCCGCAATCTTCAGGCTCGTCGCGCCGATCGCGACCCCGGCCGCGGCGAGGCCGAGGCAGAGCGCGAGAACGGCGACGGTGAGTCGTTTCATGAAGTGATGCTCCTTTCGTAATTGTTCGTTAGAGAACATAATCGCAGGCGAGGAACGAGCCGTAGACTCGCAGCGTGCAGTCCGGGCGCATCCGCCACACCGTCGCCTTTAGGCTTCGCCACCCCGCGGACTCGACCGCAGAGCGCGACTTCCTCAGCGCCGCCGAGCTCCTCGCCGAGATCGAGGGCGTCGAGGCGTTCGAAATCCTCGCCGAGGTCAGCCCCAAGAACGACTTTCGCTTCGGAATCTCGATGGAGTTCAGCGACCAGGCCGCGTACGACGGATACAACGCCCACCCCGCCCACGCACGCTTCGTCGAGGAGCGGTGGCTGAAGGAGGTCGCAGCCTTCCTGGAGATCGACTACGCGCCGCTCGACGACCGCTGAGGAATGATCACGATGGAGCGTGCCGGGATCGAACCGGCGACCTCCGGCTTGCAAAGCCGAGCCGGGCGTCAGCCGCTAGTCGCCGCTGGCCGCCAGACCCGGCATGGGAACCACGTTTCCGGGGTGCTGCGCCGCATCCGAGTCGGCCGCTGACAGCCGCTGGTCGCCGGTAGCGGTTTCCACGATCGTTCCAAACGCCGCCTCGAGCAGCGCGCTCGTCCGCTCGGCGTGCTGCGCCCGGTCGAACAGGTGCGCGTACACGCTTAGCGTGATCGACGGGTTCGCATGCCCGAGTTGCCGTGACACGAACACGACGTCCGCGCCCTGCGCGATCAGCAGCGACGCGAACGTGTGCCTCAGGTCGTGCATCCGCAGGCTCGGCTTGCCAGGCTCGTTCAGGCCGGCGGCCTCCATCGCCTTCTCGAGGCCACGGCGGGCGAGGTTCCGAGCGTGCATCGGTGTCCCGGCCGAGGAGGCGAACACGAGGTCCTGCGGGTGCGCGCGCCCGTGCGCGAACGCCTCTTCCTTGTGCTGGCGGAGCAGCCGGCCGAGCGCCGGCATCATCACCACGGCCCGGATCGCCTGCGGCGTCTTCGGCTCCACCCGGGTCCCGTCCCTTGCGAGTTGCTTCCGGACACGGACGAGGCCGTTCTCGAAGTCGACGTCGGCCCAGGTGAGCCCGAGCAGCTCGCCGAGCCTGAGGCCGGTGAACGCCCCGGTGGCGATCGTCGTCCGGTACAGGGCGGGTGCCGCTTTGAGCAGGCGGTCGAGCTCGTCCCGCTCGAGGATCCGCATCTCACGCCGGCCCACCGTGGGACGCTCCCCACGTTCGAGCCGGGCGACCGGGTTCGCCGCGGCCATGCCGCGACGGACGCAGGACGCCATCAGCCGGGAGAGCGGCGTCAGCGTCGCCCGGATCGTCCAGCCCGAGAAGGCGCCGAGCTCCTTGTCGACCAGCCGCCCCTGCTCATCGTGAACACGGCGTGTCCGGGCTCGCTCGACGAGACGGCCGCGGTCGTCCCGGTCGATCGTGAGCCCCTTCCGCATCGCCGCGATCAGAGCAGCCACGTGGTCCTCCGTGATCTCGGAGACACGGAGCCTGCCGAGGCGCGGAACGATCTGGCAGCGGAACGCGACGTCGTACCGCTCCCGTGTGCGTGGCCGCAGCTGCGCTTGCGCGTCGAGCCATGGCTTCCACACCTCGCCGAGCGTCACCCTGGTCGGCGCGACGCGCTCGCCCTTCCGCTTCCGCGTACGCACATCGTCCAGCGCTGCGAGCGCTTCCTTCTCGCCGCCGTCGACGACCTTCCAGCGGCGCCGGCCATCCGAGTCGCTGAACGAGATCTCGTAGCGCCGGCCGGTCTTGCCGTCCCGGTAGTACACACCCGGGTAGCGGCTCGAGCGAGTCCGCCGGGGTGTCTCGGTGCTCATCGACCACCTCCGTTCGACTTGCCGGAGAGAACAGTCGGCGGTGTGCCGTCTTCGAGGGTCATGGTCAGCTCGACGAGCCTCAGCACCTTCGCCATCTCGGCAACACAGCTCGGGAACTCGAAGCTGCTGCCCTCAGCCTCGATGAGGAACGCAGCCGCCTCGTAGCAGGCGTCCCCGGTCACATCAGCGAGGGGCGCGATCACAGGCGGTTCTTTCTTGAGCATGTACGCACTGTCAGCGATGTCCTGCAGAGCCCGGACGAGGGCCAGTCGAGCCAAGGCGAAGGCTTCAACCGCCTCTGTGAGCAGACCCGCCGACTCGCGGAGCCCCTGACCTCCGGCGACTGTCGGAGCAGTAGCCACCCGCGACGCGATCGCGTCGAAGGCTTGGAGTTCCTTCTGCTCTGCCTCCGGGAGGCGCTTCATCTGATCGACCGCGACAGCCATCACTGATCGCCTCCGTCCAGGCTGTCCCCGATCTTGTGCTGACGCCGGTCGAGCTCGTCGCCGAGATCGCGTGCCGCTTCGGCCGCGAACATGAGCGTCGTGGAATCGACTCCCCGCATGGTGTTGACGAACTCGGTGAGCGCGTCGCCGCGCTTCTGATCGAGAGCCGAGTCCTCCCCGATCGTCTCGTGTTCGTTCAGCCTTTCCGCCTCGACAAGCTGCTCGACGGCGACCATTTTCTCGTACGCCGCTCGGAGGAATCCGTAGGCGATCGTTACGGTCGCCTTTAGTTCAGCGACCCGCGCGTAGTCGTCCAGACCGAAGCTGGATCGGGCGCGCTGCACTTCCGCGATGGTGGCCATGTTGTCCTCCCTTCCGCGTGAGCCTCCGGGTCGACGTGTCGGCGCCGATCCCGGAGGCTCCGCGAACTTGGACCCAGACGAGGGCTTCGTCCGACACCGAAGCATAGGCCGAGTGTCGCGCATATTGACGTAACTGTCAAGTTCGACGACACTAGCGTCATGAACCTACCACTGAGGCACCGAGAGCATCCGCGGAGAGAGTCAGACTCCGCGACGTTGGCTCGTCCACGCCGCGACCCCGAGTACCTCGCCGTCTCGAAACTGCTCGAGAAGAACCAGCGCGAGCGCAACGTGGCGGCGGCGCGAGTTGACGCCGCGCGAGCCGAGCTAGTGGCCCTTCTCTCACGCGGGGCTGACGCGGGGATCTCCGTTGCCGAGCTCAGCCGCCTAGCTGGGATCAGCCGGCAGACGGCCCATGCGATGCTCGCCGAAGAGCCACGCAGCGCCCGGTGATCCACATGGCCGACGCCTGACCTGCCGAGTCGGCGGTCGCCGCCATGGCGGTCTCGCCATGCCACTTTCGCCATACCGGGAACGATCATGGAACCGCCCGGAGCCGAGGCACACCGCGCGCCGGCCCCTCGTAGTGGTCGTCGAGCCAGTCGTCGAGCTCGTCCGTTCGGTACACGTTCCGGCCGCCGATCTTGCGGTGCGGCATCGCGCCGGCAGCACTGAGCTTCTGCACCTGGCCGACCGGGATCGACGTGTGGTCCGAGGCGGCTTGAGCGCCGTGGATCCAGCGGGGACCGTCGCAGATGCTCTTCGCCCTCGGCTGCTTATCGAGCTGGTCGAGCACGATCTCCGCGACGCGGGTCGCGATGCCTTCGAGGAGCTCCGGTGGCAGGCTGATCGAGAGCGCTTCCATCTCAGTAGGGGATCTCGTCTGTCTGCGCACTCGGCTTCGGGGCGTCGGCGAGGCGGTACACCCAGGACTCGTTCCGGACGCGGATCGCCACGACCGATAGCAATGCATCGCGGGAGCCCGAATAGGGACACGCATGGCACATTCGAGGACTACTGCCGCGAGCGCTGGTCGTTCAGTCGTAGTCGCGCGCATCGGCTTATTGAGTCGGCCGAGGTCGCCTCAGTGTTGCCCATGGGCAACGTTCCGGCGAACGAGCGCCAGGCGCGCGAGCCAGCTAGCCCCCGGTGCGCTTTGGGTGGCCGAGACTCACCTCAGCGAACCAGAGTGTTCGCGTGTCGTCGTCGATCAGGAACCAGACGCGGCCCGCTCCCGTCACTTCGTGTTGCCATTGCTCGAGGTCCTTGCCCCCCATCGCTGCCAACGCCAGTGACCCCTTCAGGGGATGGTTGCGGTCAGTCCGCTTCCGAGGGTCCGCCCGGAGAAAGTCGTGGCACCGAGCGGCAGCCTCGGCGTGCGTCGCGCAGAGCTTGTCCCAGTCATCTGCGGCACGCTTGTCTTTGAAGCGGAGATCCCACTCTTCTGCAACCGCTGGTCGGGGTACACGCGCCTTGCGGCCGGTCACGGCGCTCGATGAGGCGGTCTATGAGGGGCGAGGGACGATAGCTTCCTCGCCCTCTCGCCACTCGCGATCTGCTGGCTCCCGCGTAAGCGCTGCGAAAAGTCGCGGGTCAGCGTGAACTGCAGCGGTTTCTCGCCACTCCCGGTGGAGTTGGGCGAGAGGCTCGAAGACGTCCGCGTCGAGGCACGCCTTTGCCATCGCGTTGAACTCGCGGAGGAACGTCAAGCGCTCATCCTCCGGCAGAAACTCGGTCCACGGAAGTGCAATCGGCAGCCCGGCGGCGATACGGTCATTGAACTCCGGGAGCAGGCCCTCGATCGCTGCCAGAATGCGAACCGCGTCACTCAGGCCACGGCGGATGTTGGTCTCGCGCTCGAAGTCGACCAGCATCACGTCGGCTCCGTCCCGTCTGCGAATGCGAATGTCCTGTGTTTCGGCCTCACGAAGTACATCTCCAGACGACCGGAGCATCTCAGTGAGGGTGTGTTCAACGACAGGCATTTGAGGCTCGGACATACATTACTACCTCTGATGTGCGGGTGCAACACTATCGGCCGCGACGACGCTCGGCTTTAGCGCGTCAGCTCAGGGCGCCGAGTGGTGTAGACCTCCGAGCGTTGCCACGCGGCTGCCACCCCGCCCTCTCTCGCATGGACAGAGGGCTTACGGGTGGACTCGAGAACACGAAGTACGCGGGTCAGTCCTGCTCGCGGGCCGCGTTCGGCAGCTCCTCAAGCGCCTTACGCCACGCCCCCACCGCCTGCTCGAGCGCCGGCCTCGTCGACGCGAACCGGCCGCATCCTTGATCTTCCCCGCGATCGGCGTCCCGTCCGGAAGAGCAGTCCCGCGGACGACCCGGCAAGGAAGGCAGAACGCGTGCCTGCCGGTCGACGCCTTCGCCGTGTTCGGGCAGCCAGGCGTCTTGCAGTCGTGCGTGGAGGTCGCCGCCTGGACGTCGACGCCGGGAGTCTCAACCACAGCTTGAGGCTCCCGTGACGCGAGGATGCGCGACTGCCGACTAGGAGGGTCGCCGCTCTCAACGAGAACGCCCTTTCCTAGCCTTCCGCGCGACACCTGGAACGAAGCTGGAACACGCTCTCGACACGGCTCGCCGGGCGATCTAGAGTCGCCCGGTGGAACCCCAGGCCGAGGGAGCACGTGCAGATGCCCCGCGAGGTAAGGGCGCCCCTTTCTGGCTCTCTCTCGGATTGATCGTCGTCGGCGCGGTGTACGTGCTGGTCTTCGAAAGCGACGCGCTGTCCTGGGCGTTCTCTCACGGGTCGTTGGCGCCAATCGCGATCACTGTCGGCTTGCCCGCCTGCGCGTACTTGATCTGGCGGCCGCCCGGCGAAAGGCACGAGCTCATCCGCCTGTGGTCGATCGCCCTCTTCGTGTTCCTCGTCTTCGCTGCCAATCGAGCCACCATCGACGCGCACACGCTGCGCTACGAGAACTGCTGGAAGATCCGAGGGACTTCCAGCGGGGGGATTTTCGAGTGTGCGCCTGGGAAGAGCCAGCCTCCGGGGTGGCGGCCAAGCGAGAACGACAACGGTCGCTACTGCGAGCAGATCAGCACTAGCTCGAGCGGCGGGTCGATCTGGCGCTGCCAGACCTACTGATGCGGCGCTGCTAATGGCGCCCCCGAACGCTGTGGGGACGCTGTGCAAACGCTGTAGAAGTCACGATCGTCGGGACTGTGGTCTTGACGTGGTCTGGAGAGGTCTGGGGGGGCGCCCGCCGCCGCTGTCTTGCTCGAGCTGACGAATCGTGCCGCGACGCTCGCTCACCGCTCCCTGGGATCGGCCGACGAACGGCCGGATTGTGGTCAGGAGTGGTCAGGAGTTGCTCAGGAGAAGTGCCCTGGTGGCGTCCTGGTTTGTGGTGTGGTCGAGTACCCGCCGAAGTGCTGGCCGATGCTGGGATTTGCTGGCCGATGGTGGCCGGTGCGCGCGATCGACAAGCACGCTCGCTCACGCTCGCTCAATCGCCCACCGTGGCGCGCGGCTGACGCGCCGGGTTCACTTCTTGGCGAGCAGGTCCAGCGCTGGCTTCAGCTTGGCGATGAGCTTCGCGCGCGATGCCTTCGTCGTAACCATGGGCCCAAGTGTAGGGGTATCGGGAGCTCGATCACGCTCGCTTGACGGGCAACTGCTCTGCGAGCTCGAGGAAGACGCTGTAGGGGATCCCGATCAGCGGTCTAGGCCCCTCGTCTTCCCGGATCGCCCGGATGATCTCGGCCGTGGCCTCGCGGCTCTCGTCGAGGTCGCCTGTGCCCGTCGCCGCGATAAAGGCGGTTGTGAGCTCGTCCGCGCGCCGCTCGAGGTGGCGGGCGATCCGCTCGCGGAGGGTGAGCGAGTTCTCTCGGCGCTTGGCGTTCGCGGCGAGCGCGCCTCGGCGGCGGCTCTCAGTGCTCGCCTTGAGCGCGATGTCAGTCGGTCTCGGCATTGGTCCTCCTATTGGTCGAGGAAGGCTGCGAGGCGATAGGTGGGGTGCCGCTCGAGCCGATGGCGGGCTCGGTCGTAGCGGCGCGTCGTGCGCGCGTCGGCGTGTCCAGCGCCGTCCTGGACGTCGGTGAGGGGCACGTTGGCGTCGAGCGCGAGCGTGACGAACGTGTGCCGGAGCGAGTGCGGCGAGATGCGCTTCGCGATGCCGGCGGCTCGGGCGAGCCGACGAACGATGCGCGCAGTGTCGTGGCGATCGAGCCGGCTGCCGTCATCGGCAACGAAGAGCGGCCCGTCCTCGCGAGCGCCAAGGTGCCTTGCGAGCGCGTCGATCGTTCGTGGGGCCAGCGCTGCGCGCTCTCGCTTGCCGCGCTTGCGGATGACCCAGAGCACGCGGTGGCCGCGCTCCTCACCGAGGGCCGAGACGTCGGCGCCGCATGCCTCGGAGACGCGGAGGCCGTTGAGGGCGAGTAGGCATGCGAGCGCGAAGTCGCGAGGCCCAGAACGTTCAGCAGCGTCGAGGAACCTGACGAGTTCGTCGCGGTCAAGGCCGAGGGTCGGTGATTCGTCGTCGACGCGCGGCCGGCGGACGCGAGCGGCGGGGCTCGCCTGCCTGATCTCCTCGTCGACGAGGAACGAGTAGAAGGACGCGAGGGCGGAGAGCCGGCGCGCGACTGTCGCCGGCGCGCGCCCGAGCGCTTCGAGCTGACGCGCGTACGCGTCCAGGTGCGGCCGGGCTAGCCCGAGCGGATCGAGGTCGAGGTTCCAGGCCCATGCGGTGAAGTCGCGGAGGTCGTTGGCGTAGGCCTCGCGGGTGCGTGGGTTCGAGAAGCCGAGCAGCCACGCCGCGACCAAGCGCCCGAGGTCGCGGGTGGCAACGTCGAGCGCTTGGGAGTGGGTCGGGACGAGCTCGGCGCCGCTCTCCTGGTCGATGCCGCGCATAACAGGCATTACGGGCGGGTCTTCAAAATCGCGGCCAGGCTCGGCATCAGGCTGCTCCGCGACTGCCATCGCGGGCTACGGCTTCTTCGCGGGCTGCTTGTAGAACGGCGCCATGTACTGCTGCGTCCACTTGATCACGTCGCTCCGCGAGTACCCCGCGGCGGTCAGGATCGGCGAGACCTGGCCTTCCACCTGATGCAACGTCGCGTAGTAGCGCGGGCTACCGATCGTGGGCTTCTG